>CAILVZ010000288.1 GCA_903837825.1 Akkermansiaceae bacterium
CCGTCCCCCCTCAACACCCCCCTCCCCTCCCACTCCCCCCCCATTACCATCACTTTTCCCAGCTCGGTGCGCCCTCGCCGAGCTCATCGGCGAGCAGGGACCCCCTGGTCACGGCCGCGGGGCCAACAGGTTGCGCGCGTGGATTCAGCACAAGGACAGGGCGAAAACGCACGTACCTAGGCAGCGTGGTGAGAAAATTATAGTTGAGTCGCAAATAGTCTAGTTGCGTCAAATTCCCGAACACGCCGCTGCTTTTTACCTCCAGCACCTCGGTGTATGCGCAGACCGATGGTTCGGTCGTGACCGAGGAAAGTCCAGCGATCCCCGACCGGGAAACGGGGAGTTTGTTGCTTGAGGCCGAGCGGGTGGTGCTGGCGGCACGGGGGGTGGTTACGCGGTTGGCGGGCATTTATGGCCCTGGCCGTAGCGTTTTGCTGAAGAAATTCTTGGCTGGCGAGGCGGTCATCGAGGAAGAGGGTCGGCGATGGATCAACCAGATTCATCGGGACGACGCCGCGCGTGCGATTTTTCATTTGGCGGCCGATGTCGCAGGTTCGGCGGGTGAGGTTTTCAACCTGTGCGATTCGCATCCGATTTCACAGCGCGTTTGTTACGAGCGACTTGGGGAGATTTTCGGCCTGCCGCTGCCACCATCGGGTCCGCGGGACTTGAATCGCAAACGGGGATGGACCCACAAAAGCGTCTCAAACCAAAAACTCCGCGCGACTGGATGGCAGCCGATTTTCCCGTGTTTCACGGATGCGGCCGAGTCGGTTGCGGCCACCTTGTGAAGCTTGGCTTTGACCGCCGCCGAGTTTCCGTCTATTCCCTTCAGCTTTCCCATGAAGGAGCAAATCGAAGCCATCCAAACTGAAGCGCTTGCGCAAATCGCCACCGCCGGTGACGAGCGTTCGCTCGATGACGCACGCGTGGCCGTGCTCGGCAAAAAAGGCACCCTTACGCTGGTCGCCGCCAGCATCAAGGACGTGCCCAAAGAAGACAAAGCCGCCGTCGGCCAACTCCTCAACGCCGCACGAACCGTCATCACCGTGGCCCTTGAGGAGAAACAAGTGATCCTGCGCGAGGTTGCAGACCGTGCGGCGCTCGAGGGGATCGATGTGACGCTGCCTGCCCGCCAGCTTGCCGTTGGGTCGCTTCACCCGCTCACCTTGATCCGCGACCAAGCGATCGGGATTCTCCGCCGCATGGGCTTCGCACTCGCCGAGGGACCCGAGATCGAGGATGAATTCCATTGCTTCGATGCGCTCAACACTCCAGCCGACCATCCAGCTCGAAACGAGAAGGATACCTTTTATTTCGACTCCGGAAAATTGCTCCGCACGCACACGTCGAGCGTTCAAGTCCGGACGATGGAAGCCCAAGCGCCGCCGATCCGGATCATCGCGCCCGGTTCCGCCTACCGCCGTGATGAGATTGATGCCACCCACCTCTCGGTGTTCAATCAACTGGAGGGACTCTATGTGGGCACAGATGTCTCGCTGCCCGACCTCAAGGGAACATTGGAATACTTCCTCCGCGAGTTGTTTGGCACCAGTACCGAAGTGCGCTTCCGCCCGCATTTCTTTCCGTTCACCGAACCGAGCTTTGAGATCGATGTCAAACTGACCATCAAAGGCCAGGCGCCACGATGGATCGAGGTCGCGGGCTGCGGCATGGTCGATCCCGCCGTGTTTGACGCCATCAATCGCTCCCGCAAGGACGATGCCTTCGACTCTGAAAAGGTCACGGGATTCGCCTTTGGCATGGGACTTGATCGCCTCGCGATGATCCGTTGGGGCATCAAGGACATCCGGCTTCTCATCGAAAATGATGTTCGGTTCCTCAAGCAGTTTGCCTAACAATATCTAGTGACTCACCTCGTGCGTTCAACGCCCCTGCGTTTCGATTCATCCACTCTCTCCTTCTCATGAATGTTTCTCTCAACTGGCTCGCCACTCATCTCGACCTCGCTGGCAAATCGATTAAGGAAATCGATGACCTATTCACCTTCGCAGGAGTTGAGGTGGAGGGCATCGTACCCAAAGGCATCACTTCGGAAAAAATCGTGGTGGCGCAGATCAAGGAAGCCGTCCAACACCCAAATGCGGATCGTTTGAAGGTCACCCAAGTCGATGCCGGCGAGGGCACACTCCGCCAGATTGTTTGCGGGGCACAAAACTACAAGGTGGGCGATAAGGTTCCCTGTGCGCTTCCCGGTGCTGAGCTTCCCGGCGGATTCACCATTGGTGAGACGGTGATGCGCAAGGTGGAATCCAAGGGCATGCTTTGCTCCGCAAGTGAAATCGGACTCCCTCCCGGTGAGGATGGACTCCTCATTCTTCCGGCGGACGCAGAAATCGGCAAGCCGGCCAAGCTGCTCTTTGATTCCGATGTCCTGTTAGAACTCGAAGTCACCCCGAATCGGCCAGATCTTCTGAGCCATTACGGGATGGCGCGCGAGTTGGCCACCTTGCTCAAGACGCCTCTGAAGCCATTAGAAATGCCAGCGGTCACGACCGTCGCCGCGTCGTCGATCCAGAACGATGCTCCCGCCGCGTGTCCGCTTTACACCGCGGTTCGAATTTCAGGAGTCAAGGTGCAGGAGAGTCCCGCTTGGCTCAAACAGCGGCTCGAATCGATCGGGCTTCGGCCGATCAATCAAATTGTCGATGTCACTAACTTCGTGTTGCACGAGCTGGGGCAACCGCTTCACGCCTTCGATGCCGCCAAACTCAGCGGCGACATCGTGGTGCGCCATGCGAATGAAGGCGAAGTCTTCCTCGCGCACGATGAGTCTGAACACACGCTGACCGCAGACGATCTTCTGATTTCCGATGCCTCGGGTGCTGCCCTCGCACTTGCCGGAGTGATGGGTGGCCTTCATAGCGGGGTGACGGAAACGACCACGGATATTCTGTTGGAATCCGCGTATTTTACTCCTCAAGGAATTCGCCGCACCTCACGCCGCACGGCGCTTTCCTCAGACTCGTCCTACCGCTTCGAGCGTGGGGTCGATCCACAAGGGATTCTAACCGCCTCTGCCCTTGCCACCAAGCTCATCCTTGAACTCGCAGGTGGCAGTGCCGAGGCAAGCATTCAAGTGGCGGGTGAGGCTCCAGTCTTGACCCAGCCCGTCGTGCTTGATGCGCAGAAGTTAGATCAACTCATGGGTCGCTCGATCGCGCTACCTGCTGCAGAGGAAATCCTGACACGGCTTGGGTTAATCAAGCTAGCCGATGGTGCATGGGATGTCCCCTCGTTCCGCGCAGATCTTCAACGTCACATTGATCTCGTCGAGGAAATCGCGCGCGTCCACGGGCTAGCCAATGTGCCTTCTCGTTTTCTTGGTGCCTTCGTTCCTGCGAGTCCAGTCGATGCGGCCTACGACGCTGACATGGTGCTTCGCCGCCGCCTTGCAGCGCTCGGATTGCACGAGTGCCAAACGATCAAGCTCATTTCGGACGCCCAAGTTGCGGATGTCCTCCCGCTGCGCCCGCTTCAAGATGGCGACGTGATCCGAGTGAAGTTACCACTCAGTGAAGATCACGCCGTGATGCGTCCAAGCATCGTCCCTGGCCTGATCGTATCCGCTGCTAGAAATGTCCGTCAACAAGCGAAGTCGCTGCGCTTCTTCGAAATGGGCCGGGTGTTCCGCAATGCCGGTGGTGGCAAGGCCAAGGATCAGGAAAGTGAAACACTCGCCATCTTGCTCTCCGGATCGAACCTGCCGACGGGCTGGGCGCAAGCCGACCGCCACGCCGACCTCTATGACCTCAAAGGCATTCTTTCCGCTCTGTTAGGTGAGCGAAAAATCACCTTCGCTGCCAAGGAACGTGCGGGATTTGTCCTTGCCAGCGAAATCAAAGTGGACGACCAAAACATCGGTGTCTTCGCTCGCTTGATGCCGGCGCGCGAGCGCGAACTCGATTTCACATCGGCCGTTTATGTGGCCGAACTTGACCTTGGGAAAATCCGCAAGCTCCTCAACGGCATCAGCCACGTCGAGGATCTGCCGCAGTTCCCCGGCTCCTCGCGCGATGCGGCCATGGAGCTCCCCATCGCCACGCCGAATGCCAAAATCGAAGCGGTCATCGCCAAACTCGCCGAGCCCTTGTTGGTTTCCGCCGAGTGCTTCGATGTCTTCACTGATGCTTCAGGAATCAAGATCGCCGCCGAAAGTAAATCGGTCGCGTATCGATTCCACTATCGCGAACCGTCCCGGACACTCAAGGCGGAGGAAATCGACGCCGCTCACCAGAACGTGCTCGATGCCTTGGTCAAGGGGCTCGACGTGAAGTTCCGTTGAATCGGAGCGGCCCACACATTCTAACGGAATCGGTGGGCCGGGGCTGAAAGTCCGTTAGATTTCTGCGGCTGCAGGCGGTGGATTTTTCGATCTCACGCGCAGGTTGAGCATCTCCACGGCAAGTGAGAACACCATGGAGAAATAGATGTAGCCCTTGGGCACGTGGAAATGCAGCGCCTCCGCCATGAGTGCGGTGCCGATCATGATCAGGAAAGAAAGTGCGAGCATTTTGACCGATGGGTGGCGCGAGACAAAGGCGCTGATCGCACCCGAGGCAAGCATCATCACGGCGATTGAGATCACCACGGCGGTCATCATCAACGAGACGCGGCTTGGGTCGTTAACCATGCCGACCGCAGTGATCACCGAATCTAACGAGAAGATGATGTCGATCATCGCGATCTGAATCAGCACCGAGCCGAAGCTTGCGCCGGCCTTGCTGCTCACGTTCGCATCGTCGTGGCCTTCCAGGCTGTGATGGATTTCCTTTGTCGATTTCCAGATGAGGAAAAACCCACCACCGAGGAGGATGAGGTCCTTCCATGAAATCCCCAGTTGGCCACCGTGGCTAGAGGCCGTGGGAATCATGTCCCAAAGATTCGGATGAATGGGGATTTCAAAAAGCGCCGTCTTGAGGCCCATGATCCAACTGATCGAAAGCAGCAAAATCAACCGCGCAAACATCGCAAGGCTGAGGCCGAGCAATCGGCCATTCTTGCGCTGATGCTCGGGGAGGCGGTCCACCAAGATCGAGATGAAAACGATGTTGTCGATGCCAAGGACGATTTCCAACAAAGATAATGTTAGAAGTGCGCCCCACGCTTGTGGGTCGGCGATCCAGTTGAATTCAAGGATGGAAGCGATCATGGGAGTGTGGCGAATTCGAGGGCGCGTTGTTTCATTTGGTTGGCCATCAAGGTAAGGGCATTGGCGCGGGTGGGTGCGAGATGCTCCTTGAGGCCGGTTCGGTCGATGAAGCTCATGTCTGCGGTGAGAATGTCGTCTGGGGTCTCATTGCTGAGCACCTGGACGAACAACGCAATCATGCCCTTGGTGATCAGGGAATCCGAGTCGGCGACGAACTGGACTTTGCCGTCATGAAAGGTGGCGTCGATCCAGACTTGGGATTGGCAGCCTTTGATCAAGTGCGTGGGAGTTTTCGAGGCCTCGGCGAGGGGCGCGAGTTTTTTTCCAAGTCCGATCACGTATTCGTAGCGTTCGGTCCAGTCTTGGAAGAGCGCGAGTTCTTCGAGAAGGGTCTCCTGTTTGGCGGCGATGCTCATGCGTGGGAAGAGTGGAGCGCGGGAAGTCGGGAATCGCAAGCCCCGATCAGGTTGCGGGCGCAAGTCGTTGCAGAAATAATGCGGAAAGGAATGCTAGGGGAGGGACCGCAAAACAGGCGAGGCCGAATGGTGAGCTCCATGCTGTTGCGCTGGATGTCAGGGTCAGCGCAATGGGCAAGAGCGCCATCGCATCGACGAGTGGGATTCCCGCGAGCAGGCTTGAAACGTGCCGCGGGACGGGCTTGCGGTGGAGTGTGAGACCAAGCGCGAGCCAAACCGCATATGGGATGAGACCCACCACGCCGAAACCCACCGACTGGGTGAGTTGATAGGTCACGCCGAACATGAGAGCGGCTGTTAGGCCGAAAAGTGACCGTGAAACTCGCGACACCCACCGCGGAGGGTGCACCATCGATTCGTGTCTCGCGCTGAGCGAGAGCCCTGCGATGTAGCAAAGCAGGCTGAGGGCCATGGCAGCGATCGTTGGGGACTGGAAACTACCCATGCCCGTTGCGGCGAATCCAAGCATGGGCAACAGCGCCCGGCAAAGGCCCATCGGGATGACCGCCCATGCGCTGCGTTTGTGCCAGATCGTGTAGACGAGGATGTTTGAAACGATCAACCCAGCGACCGCGGCGCATTCGCGATTGGCAGACGCCGCAAGCAGCACGCCAAGGGCAGCGAGAACTGCCGTTAAAATGAGATAGAGCGACGGTGAAAAAAGTCCACGGGGTAGGGCGCGTTCGGGGCGGTGGCTCGCATCCCAAGTGCGATCCATCCAGTCGTTGAAGAAATTTCCCGCGACGTAGAGCGCTGTCCCAGCGGCGCTGAGTGAGAGGATGATCCCCCATGGCAACGGTCGGTGGTCGAGTTGACTCATACTCATTCCCACCGCGATGCCAAGCCAGACGTTGCTCACCACGCTCGGGATATTCGGCATCCGAGCGGTCGACAGCAGCGCGTGACATTTCCCTGAGCGGTTCATTGTTAGGCACAGCATGCGCGAAAATCACTGACTCTCCCAATCAAAAAATTCCTCATGAAAGACGGCCTACTCTTCCTTCGCCTCTTACCAGCATGAGCGTTTGATTTCGCGCACGGGTAGCTGGGTGGCGCGAATTTTTCTTGTGGTCGCTGGAGATCTGCCGATGGATGGTGGGGCAATGGATTCCTTGCTTTCAGTTCATGTCTTGGCGCTTTTGGCGGCACTCTGTATTGGGTTGTCCAAGGCTGGGTTCAGCGGGATCTCGATGGTTTCGGTGGTGCTATTTGCGGATCTTTATGGACCGAAGGCATCGGTGGGCTTGGCCTTGCCCTTGCTGATTGCGGCGGATCTCATGGCATTCCCTGCATTTGCGAAATACGGATCGTGGCGGCCGGTTTGGAAATTGCTGCTGCCCGCCTTGGTCGGGATCGCGGTGGGGTGGTGGGTTCTGGGTGGGATTTCTGAAGCCAGCGTGCGGCGGTCGATCGGGGCCTGCGTGCTGTTGATGGTGGCGTTACAGGTGTTCCGGCAATGGAATCCTGCGGGCTTCGACCGCTTGGCGGGATCATCGCGCTTCAGTGTGGGCGCTGGGGTGTTAGGAGGGTTTGCCACGATGCTGGCTAATGCTGCGGGGCCGGTGATTCAATTCTATCTGATGGCAAAAAAAGTTCCCAAGATGGAATTGGTCGGCATCGGCGCACGGTTTTTTCTGCTCATCAATTTGCTCAAATTGCCGCTGAATGCGCACTTGTCACTCGTGACGATGGATTCGTTGCGTGAGAATCTAACACTTCTGCCTGCGGTGGCGCTTGGGATTTTTGGAGGCAAGGCGATGTTGCGTCATGTGCCACAGCGCATCTTCGAGAAGATGATCGTGATCTTCGCGGTTCTCGCGGGCTTCCGGATGTTGCTCTGGTAAAAAATTCTAACGCTCGCTCAGCGTCTTCAGTGCCTGATGCGCTTTCCACGCATACATCCCAAGGATGATCGGGAAGATGAACGATGAATACTGCGTAAACATCCAGAAGCCCACGACGGCGGCGACGACGATGGTCGTCCAGAGCGTGATCTTGATGCGTGCGGGGCCGAGCACCGAGTTGAGCATGTGGCCGCCATCGAGGGGGAGGATGGGAAGTAGATTGAGAGCCGCCCAGAAAAAGCTGATGACCATGAGAACGTTCAGAAAGTGTTTCCCCTCACGGGTTACGCTTTCCAAGCGGTTGAGTAACAGGAAAGTTGCGAGGGCGAGGGTGATTTGGACCAGAGGGCCGGCGGCGGTGACGAGGAAGTTTTGCCAGCGTTTGAAATTTCTCCCTGAGTGGACGGCATAGCCACCGAAAGCTTGCAATGAAATGGCGCTGTGAGCTCCGAAGGCCCGAGCGGTCAAGGCGTGGCCAAGTTCGTGGGTCAAGATCGAGATGAATCCGGCGAGCACGAAAAGCACGACTCGGAAGATCCCGATCATGCTATCCGCCCGATCGGCGCCGCCGAGCAGCACGAGGGAGACCCAGAAAAACGGTTGGACCTCGACTGGGATCCCAAAGATGGAGAAGCGAAACATCGTGGAGGATGGGTAGTCGAAGACCCGGCTTCGCGCAAGGCTGGTGAGATGGATTGAGGGGCAGGCTGCCAAGCAAGGATTCGCTTTCTGCGGGAGGCCCGAGGCCCTCAAAGCGAATCCGCGACGCGAGGGAATGAAGAGCTCCGCACTCCGGAGTGCGCGAAGCTCTGCTCGCGCCCGGTGGTCGTTCCGGCTCTGCCGGATGGGGTACGGAGTTCTTCGGGTGTGATGTGGCGACGCGCGGGAAAGAAGAGCTCCGCACCACATGGAGCAGAGCTCCATCCACCACGGCGGCAGCAGAGCGGCCGCACTCCGGAGTGCTCTGCTCGCGCCTGGGAGATCAATTCAATTTCCTGGCAAGACCTCGTTTGCATCTGGGATCATTCCTTCATGTGCAATGCGCAGGCTGCATTTTCGGGATTTTGTGCTTAGTCTGCGGCGATGAATGCGTTAAACCGTGTGGATGGATGAACTGACACGCGATCACGGACCGCAGCCGATTGACGGCTTGATGGACCGCTGGAATTTGACCAATCATGAATTGGTGGAGGTTTCGATTGAGCAACTCAATCACAAGCAAGTGCAAAAGGCACGCAAGGGCCGCCAACTCACGTTGAGCCTCATGCAGAAGCTGATGCGGGCACTCAATGAGACGATTGTGGCGAAGCTGCCGAAGGAGAAGAGAGCGGATTTCGCGCCCTATTTGCACAAGCACTTGTTCAACTACGCCAAGGGCTACGATGCGGCTTGGGTGGATCCGAATGAAGCGTTGTGGCCGCAGTGAAGGATCGAGGTCCAGGCTGGATCATCGCGGGGCAAGGTCTGGCGGGGACTTGTCTTGCTTGGGCGCTATGGCAACGGGGCGAACCGTTCACCTTGATCGATCGAGGTTCGGGTGGCAGCTCGAGGATCGCGGCGGGGATGATCAATCCGCTGACGGGGAAAAACTTTGAACCCAGCTGGCGGATTGCGGAGTTTTTACCGGAGGCACTTGAATTTTATGGCGGAGTCGAGGCACGGATCGGGCGGCAGGTTTGGCATCCGCTGCCAGTGATGAGGCTCGCTGGATCCGATCAGGAATGGCAGAAAATCGTCTCAAAGCTCGCGGTGCCCGATGTGGCGCCATGGGTGCGAGGCGAGGTAGCGGCTCGCGACGGTTGGGTCGGTGCAGTGGACGTGCGCGGTGGGGGATGGATTCATGCGGGTGATTTTCTAACAGGCTCATGCGAGTTTTTCAAAAATCTCGGTTGCTACCAAGTTGGCGATGTTTCACGGCTTGAGGCAAGCGATCGTGTCATTTGGTGCGATGGTGCGGCAGGCTTGTTGGCCGGGCATCTTGGTCCGCATCGCTGTGCGAAGGGGGAGATCCTCACCGTTCGTGCTACGGGTTGGGACGAGACGTGCATCCGCATTGGAGCGGGTGGGTGGTTGGTGCCGCAGGGTGGGGAGATTTTTCGGGTGGGTTCGACCTACGAATGGAATGAACTTGATGGCTTGCCGACTGAAAAGGGGCGGGTGCGGGTCGAGGAAATCGTCCGACGTTTGGGCGGTGATGGGTTTGAGATCATCGCGCATCATGCGGGGGTTAGGCCGATCTTGCGGCGTAGCCAGCCCTTGATCGGGCCGCTGCGTGGTGGAGGGTGGATGTTCAATGCGTTAGGTTCCAAGGGCTCGCTTTATGCGCCTGGGATGGCGGGGCGCTTGGCGCGTTGGTTGGTCGATGGGGTCGAGCCTGAGCCGGAGGTGGACTTCCGAAAGTTTTCGGTGCAGTCTGATTTGAATGAATCCGGTTGATTCCATGTTTCCTCCGCGGCCGACGGCGTTGGCATGGGAGATCTTGCGGCCCTTGATTCGGGCGGGAGATCGGGTGGTCGATGCGACCGCTGGCAACGGTTACGATACGGTCTTTCTAGCAGAATGTGTTGGGCCTGACGGAAAGGTCATCGCCTTCGACATTCAGGAGTTGGCACTGGTTTCCGCGCGTGCGCGAGTGGATGAGGTTGGTCTGTTGGATCGGGTTAATTTCATCCATGGGTCTCATGTCGGGATGGCATCGCATGTTGAGCGCGGATCGGTTGCTGTGATCATGTTCAACCTTGGCTATCTGCCAGGAAATGACCACGCGGTGACCACCGAGGTGGCTGACACGCTTGAAGCGCTGGAAGTCGCGTTTGAGTTGATCCGGCCTGGCGGTGCCTTGTCGGTGGTGTGTTATCCCGGGCACCCGGCGGGAGCCTTGGAGGCGGAGGCCGTGGAGGCGCTTTTCCAAGGGAAAACTGCCAGCGGGTGGCGGGTTGCTAAGTATGGCGCGTTGGGGACACGGCGGCCAGCGCCGTTTTTGCTGATCGCGGGCAAATAAAAATCTGCTAGATCATTCTAATAATTTATTAGAATGATAGATCTTATTTGGCAGTTGTCTTGACCTCGGAAAGCAATGCTTCGGCGGTGAGTTCTGCAAACGATCCTGGAGCACCGATGTAGTGGATTTTTCGATCACCATCGAGAATGTAAATGATCGGCCATGCGTTCACCCGGTAGGTTTTTGCGAGTTGGTTGGTGGGGTCGCAGAAATTCGGCCAATTGACCGTGCCATCCGCTTGGAGTTCGCGGAGTTTCTGCTCGGGGTCATTGTTCACACCGATCACCGCAAGCGGGCGGTTTTTGAATCGCGTGGTCATGCTTGAGGTGATTTCGATGACGTGCGTGGCATCCGTGCTGGTGCTGTTCCAGAAGAGCAGAGCGATCACCTTGCCTTTGTTGGCCGAGAGTGAAATGGGCTTTTTCGCCGAGTCCAGTCCGACGAGATCTGGGGCGATGCGACCCTTCGTTAGAAAGCGGATGATGTAGAGTTCATCCTCTGCGACTTTAGCGACCGTGCTGCCGTTGAACTCGACATCGACACTCTGGATGATCGCCTTGCGGAGGAAATTGAGGCGCCTTTTCATGATGTCGTCGCGATCGCCGAGGGTCTTGAGCTGGATGGCGGCTCCGAGTGCGGCAACGCCTTGGGTCTTCGGGTCGGGGTGGGTTGATTCGATCTTCTCAAGGAGCTTGAGCGAGCGAGGGTCGGCTTGGGCCGTGAGCGCGGCGCAGATCGGAACGAGTTTCGTGCTGGTGAGGTGGTAGGACTCGATGGCTTTGCGGATCGCTTCATTTTCTTTGGCGAAAATCGGCAGGGCCACCCCGGTTTCTTGGCCTGCCACCATGCCGGCGGTGAGGCGCAGGAACCACGCGGCGGGTTCCAATGTGGATTCTTGGTCGAGCGAGCGGTTGATGGCGACCCACATTTCCTTCGCATAGGCCGTGGCATCCGGGCGGTGTGTGGCGAGCTTCGTGCGGTCATCCGGTGTGGTCGCACTTTTCATTTCCAATGACCACTTCTCCATGGCGACCTGATAGGATTTCTCGATGCGCTGGCTTTCGGTCGCGGGTGAGGCATGGGCAACCGAAATTGCGGTGAAGCAAGCCAGTGAGAAAAAGAAATTGAAGCGATTCATGTGGTGGAACATAGCGAATGAAAATGGGCGATGGAAATCGGAAAAGCTGGGCTTAGGTAAAGTCTGCGAGGATCGCTGACGCTTGCTCGCGCGCGCTTAGGTCGGCCGTCACGATGGCCTCAAGGTCGGGCGAGTGTTGGACCGAATGCGCATCCATGACTGCGGCCACACACTGCCAGATGGCAGGGAACGAGATCTTTTCGGCACGGAAGGCATCGACGGCGACTTCGTTGGCGGCATTGTAAACCGCAGGAAGGGTTCCGCCTGTTAGACCCGCGCGGCGAGCCAGATCGAGTGCCGGGAAGTCGACATTTCGCGGTGCTTCAAATTCCAACTTGGAAAGTGTTGGGAAATCGAGTGGCTGCAATCCGCCTTTCACGCGGCGGGGCCAGGTGAGTGCATACTGGATCGGAAAACACATGTCCGTCCGGCTCAGTTGGGCAAGCACCGAGCCATCGGTGAACTCCACCATCGAGTGGATGATGCTCTGCGGATGAATCACCACATCGATGCGATCCATGCCGATGCCGAACAGCCAGCGGGCTTCGATCATTTCGAGGCCTTTGTTGAAAAGGGTGGCCGAGTCGATGGTGATTTTCGGCCCCATTTCCCAGGTCGGGTGTTTGAGTGCTTGGGCGAGGGTGACTTTCGAAATTTGTTCGGGCGCAAGCGTTCGAAAGGGCCCGCCTGATGCGGTTAGAATGAGCCTTGTGACTTCGGCTTCGCCTCCGCGATGGCCATCGAGACACTGGAAAATTGCGTTGTGTTCGCTGTCCACGGGCAGGAGTTTGACCCCGCGTTTGGCGGCGGCGGTGGTGATGATTTCACCAGCCATCACCAAGATCTCCTTGGAGGCGATGGCGAGATCCTTCCCGGCCTCGATGGCGGCTAGCGCGGGGTGGAGGCCTGCGGTGCCGACGATCGCGACGAGCACGACGTCAGCATTGGCAAGCGTCGCGAGTTCTGCGAGGCCATCGGCGCCGAGGTAGATTTTCACATCAGGCGGCAATAGAGATCGGAGTTCCGCTTCACCCGAGCGGTCGAACAGCGCAACGTGTTCGACCCCGGTTTCGATCGCTTGATCGGCCAGCTTGCGGACGTTGCTGTGGGCGGCGAGTGCGATGATTTCGATTTCATCGGGCAGCTCGCGAGCGACCTTCAGGGTCGAGGTGCCGATTGAGCCTGTTGACCCTAGCAAAACGACCCGGCGCCTCTGTGATGATGCGCTCATGTCGAAGAGAAAAGCACCCATTTCAGGTAGAAATAGAGCGCGGGAGCGGTGAAGCAAATGCTATCGATGAGATCGAGTGAGCCACCGATGCCCGGGAGCATTCCACCGGAATCCTTCGCGTGGATCGAGCGTTTGACGACACTTTCTGCCAGATCTCCGATCACTGCGAGAATGGATAGAATGAAGCCAAGGGTGATCACATGGCTCCATTTTTGGAAAATTGAAAGGGGTTCAGGGAAAATCCAGAAGAGTCCGCACGCAGCGAGTTGGGAGAAAATGAGTGCTCCGATCAGTCCTTCCCAGGTTTTTCCAGGGCTGACGTGGGGGATCATTTTGTGGCGGCCAAAAAGCGAGCCGACGACGTAGGCGCCCATGTCGGTGAATTTTGTCACGGCGAGCAGCCAGAGCAGAAGGAATGCCCCAGAGCGGCTCACCATCCCGAGGTCTGCGGTTGGATCATGAGTCAGGAATGTGATTCGGGCTGCGAAGTTGAAGAGAAATGCGATGTAAACGAACCCTAGCAGGTTGGCGGCGACTGCTAGCAGCGCCTCGATGCCGCGGATCGGATAGCGAAGCTGCAAGGTGAACGAGCCTAAAATGGCCACGAAAATGGCGAGGGTGTCGAAGTCCTGCGGGATCGATTGACTATGGAGAAAATACCAGTAAATGCCCGCACAGTAGGCGGCGGCTAGGAGGAAACCGAAGCGGGGGAAGCACATCACCTCTGCGTGCCGCAACATCCGGAAATACTCGACAGTTGCGATCATCGCGAGGGCCTCGATCAGGCCAAGCACGGCCCAAGATTTGCCGCTGGCAAAGATCGTCGTCACCAGCGCCCAGAGAAAGAGCGTGCTGGCGGCTCGCCGAATAAAAACGATCGCTTTAGATGGGTTAGCGGGCGCGGTGAGGTCTGCCATCGCAGGCAATTTTAAGCGGACTCCGGGCCCTGTGACAACTCATTCGTGAAAAGCAGCGCAACCTTTTTCAAAATCCGCGGTTTGATGATCAAGCGAGGCCAAAAGGCTTCGAGAAACCAAATAAAAACAACGATGAAAACCTCCACACTAATGACCTTGGGTGCCCTGATCGGTACCTGTGCCTTCGCAAGCGCTCAAGACCAACCCAAGCGCCCAGACGGACCAAAGCGCGAAGTTCCAGCCGCAATTCTTGAAAAGTTCGACCTCGATAAGGACGGCAAGCTTTCCGACGAAGAGCGTAAGGCAGTTCGCGAAGAGATGAAAGCTAAGCACGCTGCATTGGTCGAGAAGTACGATGCCAACAAGGATGGCAAGCTCGACAAAGAAGAGCTTCAAGCAGCAAAAGATGCTGGCGAACAACTTCCTCCAGGCGGCAAAGGTCCGAAGGGCGAAAAAGGTCCTAAGGGCGGCAAAGGTCCTAAGGGCGAAAAGGGTCCTAAGGGCGGCGAGGGTGCACCACCAGAAGGCGCACCACCAGCCCCTCCTGCTGAATAAGCCTTCGTGGGTCTGATATGACCTGCAAATTTCAAAACCGCAGTCTGCCCCGTGCAGTCTGCGGTTTTTTTGATCTATATCCGCGAAGATCCTCACGCTGTCTGGATCACCGAGGGCTGGACGGCGTCGGATCGAGATCAATTTCTTCTTAATAGGACTTTACGCTAAAATGGCGTAAGCTAGTCTCCCGCCCGTCTGTGAGTCCCTCAATGAATCGCAAATTCATGTCATACCCTCGGTTGTTCGTCCCCCGCTTTAGAATCCTGTGTGCTTCAGTCGCGGCGGTGATCTGGGTCTGTCCGATGAGTCGGGCGGAAAATGTGGCGGCTTTGACCGCATCGACGCCACTTCCCACGGTGATGAACGATCCGCTTGAGCCACTGAATCGCAGCATTTGGGAGATGAACCGAGGAATTCTCATTGGTGTGATGCAGCCGGTTGGGAAAATGTATCGGGCGGCGGTTCCCAAGCCAGTGCGAGGATCGATCGAAAACTTCACGCGCAACATCACCTATCCGGGGCGTGTGGTTAATCATGCCTTGCAAGGGCGTTGGACTGGCGCCGGAGATGAAACTCGGAGATTCATTTGCAATACCACCGCTGGCATAGGTGGATTTTTTGATGTCGCCAGCACCCTCAAGATGCCCAAGTCCAATGCGGACTTTAGCCAAACCTTTGGCACCTGGGGGTGGAGACCGAAGTCGTTTGTGGTTTTGCCTCTGTTAGGGCCGAGTGATGATCGCCATGCGCTTGGTTTTTTTGCAGACAGAGCTGCAGCACCTTGGAACTACAGCGAAAGCATGATGGTAGCTTCCTATGGTTCAACCTTCAATCGGTTGTCGGATCACATCGAAGATGGGGTCCGAGTGATCCAGCCGGAATATGACTCATACGCCCTAACCAAGTATGCGTGGACTCACGCCACCAAGGATCAGCAACCCGATTGGCAGGTTCATGGTCCGGTTGATCTAGCGACCCTTCAGACCTTTGGTGTCATCCAAGCCAAATGCCAGAACTCAGATTTCCCGAACAGCGGACGGCTCATGAGTGTTCGCATTCCTTCCACGGGTCGTGAACTCAAGTTCAACTATTGGCTGCAGCCCAACACCGCGCCGGTGGTCTATATTTCACCGGGTCTCAGCTCGCATCGGCTGTCAGACACGACCCTCTGGTTGGCAGAGTATCTCTATCAGAACGGATTCTCGGTGGTGACGACCACCAGTGTTTTCCATCCTGAATTCATGGAACAGGCTTCGTCTTCCGACCTGCCGGTTTACCCACCGAACGACAGCCGTGACCTGCATGTCGCCCTCACGGAAATGGATCGTGCTCTAGCAGTCAAGTATCGCGGAAGATTGGGCAAACGCGCATTGGTCGGTTGCTCGATGGGCGGCTTTCTTGCATTGCACCTCGCCGCAGGTGAACGCTCTAACCAATCGGATCTTCTGCGATTCGATCGCTATCTCGCGATTGATTCGCCGGTGGATCTTCGTCACGGCATTGAGTGTGTGGATGCATTCCAAAACGCGCCTCTTGCTTGGCCGAAGGAGGTGCGGCAGCGTCGTATCGATAATGCATTTCAAAAAGTGGCAATGACCGGAGCGATGGTCGGGCCGGCTCCAAGCGTGCCAGTTTTTGATGAGATTGAATCCAAGTATCTCATTGGCATGACGTTCCGCATCGCCCTGCGTGACATCATCTACAGCAGCCAAAGGCGGCATGACAGGCACGTGCTCCAAAATCCGATCAATCATTTCAGGCGGGAGGTGAGTTATCAAGAAATCATGGATTATTCGTTCGAGGATTACTTGCGCGAATTCGCGGTCCCATACTGCCGAGAAAAGGGAATTCGCGTTTCAGATCTTAAGCGGGAGGGGAATCTTCGGGCACACGAGGAGCAACTTCGACTGCAACCGAAGATTCGAGTGCTGGTCAATCGGAACGACTTTCTGCTCACGGCACAAGATGTGGACTGGTTGGGACGCACGTTTAAAAAGTCACAACTGACGATATTGCCCGATGGTGGCCACCTCGGAAATCTGTCGAGTCAGCCTGTCCAGAAAGCGATTCTCCGCTCTTTAAGCGGCCTTCAGTGAATCTTCCCGTTTTAGCCTAAGTTCACTGGCGCATGGGTGATTTCGATGGCGGATTGGTGTTTGAAATTCTCGATCGGTCGTGGAAGATCGCGCTGAGATTTAGCGTAAAACCCAAAACCACATGAGCAATCTGCAACAGCGCCCGTTTCCGCGGAAAAGACTATGGACGCTCACCATTGTTAGCGCCCTCGTTGCCATGGGTTTGGTGCTCACACCCTTTTGGGTGGGGTCGCCACATCGAGAAACCATGCCAGATTTGGTGCGTTTTCTTGGGCATTTTCACCCAGTTCTGCTTCATTTGCCGATAGGAATCTTTGCGCTCATTCTGGTTCACGAGCTTGTGGCGATCGTTGGTCGGCGGCGTGTTGCCGATCCAGAGGAGTCGACGTTTCCGCTATTTTTTGGCGCCGCGAGCGCGGTGGTTGCGGTCATTGCCGGATTTCTTCTTTACCAAGGCGAAGTCCAGTTCAAAGGCAGTGAATTGGTGGAGCGCCACCTTTGGAGTGGAATTGCCTTTGCGGTGGCTGCGATCACCACTTGGATTTGTAAAGAATGGACCCTGGTGACAGGCGCTCATGCAATTTTTTACCGCCTGCTTTTGTTTGGGAGTGTGGGGGTGATGGCTTTTGCCAGTCATGAGGGTGCCTCGGTGACTCATGGAGAAGATTATCTAACAGAATATGCTCCTGCACCCATTCGCCAGTGGTTAGGTCATCAGCAAAAGCCAACGATCAAAAGCGAGGCGGTGATTGCCCCAGTGAAATCTTCACAGGATCAACAGCTCTATGCGGATGTCGTCGCGCCGATTCTTGAGCGCCGTTGCATTCAGTGCCACAAGGAAGGCAAGTCCAAGGGCAAGTTCCGGATGGATTCCTACGAGTTACTTTTGCGAGGCGGCAAAGAGGGCGCGGGCATCGTTCCGGGCAACGCAATGGATAGTAACATTGTCGTCCGAATGACTTTGCCGAAGAGTGATGAGGAGCACATGCCGCCCGAGGGTAAGCCAGAGGTTGAGGAGCATGAGCTTGCCATCATCAAGTGGTGGATCGACCAGGGAGCCGATCGAACGAGGTCGTTGGGCGGTTCCGATGTTCCGGAAAACATCCGGGCGGCGATTGCATTGTTGCCCACGAGTGTTTCCGCGGCGGAGGAGAAGAGTCCTGAAACGGCACGTACGGAGGTGTCAGACGACGGTTTGCGCCTGCAGGTCGCGAAAATCTCCAAGGCATTTCCCGGTGCGATCACCTTTGAGTCCCAGCAATCCGACAAGCTGATTTTCACTGCGGCTTCGTTGCGTGGCAGTTTTAACGACGCCGATCTCAAGACGCTTGAAGCCGTCGGTGAGCATTTGAATTCTTTGGATCTGGCAGGAACTCAGGTGACCGATTTAGGAGTGGCTCAAATGGTATCCGGGAAAAACTTGAAGATGATCCGTCTTTCGGAAACTCGTGTGACGGATGCCTGCATTGATACTTTGCTTGCGATGCCCGATCTCGAATCCGTCAATCTCTATGGCACCAAGGTGACGGATGGCGGGGTGCTCAAACTGTCCGGACTGTCTCGATTGAAGCGCCTTTACCTTTGGAAAACTGAGGTCAGTGATGGCGCGGTTCAAGCGCTACAGAAGAGCTTGCCCGCGTGTGAAATCACCCGAGGGGTTTCTCCCTAACATCAGGCGGGTTGCTGTTGCGAAATGCAGTGGAGCGTTCCGCCTTCTTCGACGAGATCGAGACAGTCGATACCGACCACTTGGCGGCCTGGGAATAACTCGCGCAGGACTCCCAGAGCATGGTCATCATTCTTGGGTTGGCGGAACGTCGGCACCAGAACCCCGCCATTGACGATCAGGAAATTCACGTAAGACGCCGGAAGAATAGGCAGTCTCCAGCCCGCCACCGCACAGGCCTCGGGAAGCGGCAGGGTCACGACGTCGAAGGGTTTGCCGCTGGGCCCATGAAATGAATGCAAGCGCGCCAAGTTGTCGGCAAGAATGGCTTTGTTCGGCGAATTCGCATCTGCATCCACGCACGCCACAATCGTTTGTGGATCAATGAAACGCGCAAGGTCATCAATGTGCCCATCGGTATCGTCGCCCTCGATGCCTTGCTTGAGCCAGAGAATCTCCGTGACGCCGAGGCTGTCGCGGAGACGTTGTTCGATTTGTTCACGGCTGAGGCTTGAATTTCTGTTAGGGTTTAGCAACACCGCCTCAGTGGTGAGGAGTTGGCCCTTGCCGTTGACCTCGATCGCACCGCCCTCGAGGATCATTCCTCCGTCAAATCGGCGAAGACCGAGCGACGCAGCGACTTGGCGTGGGATGGCATTGTCTTGATCCCAGGGTGAAAATTTTCCGCCCCATGCGTTGAATTCCCAGTCAGTGACGGCCACTTCTCCTGTGGAAGGGTTTTTCACAAAGATCGGCCCATGATCGCGGCACCAGACGTCATTGTGCAGATGGTCGAAGAGCTCGATGCGCTCAGGCACGGCCTTCGCGCGGTGGCACGCGTGAAGGATCATCGGGTGGTCAGCCTCGGGTGCGTTGATGCGTACGGGTTCGAAGCGTGAAATGGCGGCTGTGATTTCGGCGAACTTTGCCTGCATGGTGTCACGCTTGGTGCCACCCCAATGCCTAGGGTCATTCACAGGCCACGAAAGCCAGATGGCATCTTGAGGAAACCATTCGGGAGGCATCGAGAATCCAGCATCGGCTGCGGTCATGAACACAGCATGAGTGGAACCAGCGGATTGATTCCAGCACTGAATCGGACGCGGAGGTGTTTTCTCACTGGTGGGGAGTCGTCCTCGTCGTGTCGGGTGAATGACTGACACGCCTAGCGGTTCAATGCTCACCCCAAGTCGAGGGATCCACTATCTACCGAATCCACTCAGATGGATGAGGTTCAGGCATGCAATTGAACCCATTCACCAACTCAAACCCAACCCAGAAAAATTATGGCAAAAGGACCATCGCGGCGTTGTCACTGGGTGCTGTTAGTTATTTATTAGGAAATGTTGATGCCGCGAATGCGTCAGCCACCGGCCTGCAATCGGTCGAACTCGGATGGGACGCCGTGCCTGAAGCTGGCGTTGTCGGCTATAAAGTCCATGTCGGCACAAGCAGCGACCAATACACGACGGTCCTTGATGCCGGTTCGGCCACCACCCTTGTTCTCCCTGGATTGGCTGCGGGTAGCACCTTCTATGTCGTTGTCACGGCCGTGGGAAATACTGGGCTGGAAAGCGATTTCTCTTCAGAACTTTCATTCCAAACAGCAGCAATTTCGCCACCGGTTAGCCTTCATTCGCTTAACTTGGCATGGAATCCCGTAAGCGATTCGAGTGTTGCGGGCTATCGGGTACAGGTCGGAAATTCTAGCAGAAATTATACGTCATCCTATAACGTAGGATCCCTGACCACATTCCCAGTTGCCGATCTTGAATTCGGGAAAGCCTATTACTTTGTGGTAAGTGCGATTGGTACCACGGGTCTTGAAAGCGAGTTGTCCAGTGAGTTGGCGGTGAAGATCGCACCACCTTCGTTGCCTGCCAACGTCGCCATCGGCTCAACTGGTTCAGATACATCGGTGCCAGGGGTGCCGTGCATGAAGTGGAAGGTTCCTGCGTCAGATCTTGGATCGTCACCCGAGTTCTTGGTTTCAATGAGTAGCGATCTCATCCATTGGGTGGACGCGGGTCCAATTTCGCCAAGCCAGTCTGCAATTAGTCCAGCAGGAGATGTCGAGTTTTCATGGCCGATTCAAGTTGCGAGCGGAAAAATGTTCTATCGAATGACTGCCAGAAACTGGATGGGAACCTCGGTGCTTCCTTGACGGAGGATATGGAGGCTGGTGATCGCCTTGGACGGTTTTACGCCGCCAAGCGCGATCTGGTTGTTGCGGGTGCTTGAAACCGGATTGACGAATCGCCCTGAAATGGGGAGATTTACTGCAGATTCAACCAAGCTCCCACCATGCTCCAAACTGGAATTTTAAATCCTGACCTCCTCCACCTGATCGCCCGCATTCGTCACACCAACACCTTGGTCATCGCTGACTGGGCCTTTCCATTTTGGCCCGAAATTGAGACGGTGGACATCTCCCTCACCAAGGGAATCCCGACCGTGTTGGATGTGCTCGACCTGCTGAATCCAGTTTTCAAAATTGGCCGGATCTGGCAAGCGGACGAGTTTGTTGCCTGCAATTCTAAGGACACCGTCGAGCAATTTGCAAAATCCTTCGGTAAGATCCCGCTGACCCGTGAGGCGCATGTGGATTTCAAGAAACGGGTGCCTCATGCGATCGGACTCATCCGTACCGGTGACCCAACGCCCTATGGCAATATCATTTTAGAGTCGGAGTGAGGCTGTGGATCCGCGCCGTGCGTTGATCTTTGATGGGTCAATCCATGAACGCAATGCCGACGATACGATCTACAAGAATGCTCTGGATATTCTAGTCTCAATTTGAGAAATTTCTCCCAATCCTAGCAATATCTGAGGCAAGGCGTGATGCACCATGGCTGATCCATTCAAACCTCCTGGACTCCATTCGAATGCAACCATCCCTGATGGACTCCGGCATCAACTTGATGGATTTCGCAGTCATCTGTGGCGCGCAAAGATCGTTGAAGCTCTTGCGGCAGGGGTGATTGGTTTTCTCGCGTCGTTCCTGCTAGTCTATGGAATCGATCGCATTTGGCAGACGCCGGTGATTCTGCGTTTGGTGATTCTCGTCTTGGGTGGCTCATTATCGATGATCTTTGCGCCCTATTGGATGCATCGCTGGGTGTGGAAGCAGCGCAAACGAGACCAGTTGGCTCGGTTAATCGCCCGCCGCTACCCAGGGTTGGGTGATCGCTTGCTGGGGGTGCTCGAGCTCCAACAAGAGAGTGGCAACGGCAGCGGTCATTCGTCACGCCTGCTCGAGGGGGCGATGGAGTCGGTGGCGCATGAGGTTGAGCTCTGCAACTTGGATGCAGCCCTGCCAATCCGAAAGCATCGGGCATGGGCGGTGTGCATGGTTGCTCTGGTAGGAACCGTTGCCCTAGTCGTCACCTGGACCCCTCGTGCTGGACTCAACGCGCTGCAACGTTTGCTCCTTCCTTGGTCAAAGACCGAGCGTTACACCTTCACCCGTTTGCAAAACCCACCAACCTCTCGCGTGGTCGCAACGGGCGAGTCGTTTGAGCTCATCCTCCGGCTAGATCGAGCCTCGGAGCTGCGCCCCGGAAGTGCGTTTGGCCAAATTGGCACGCAGCCCGTGGTGATGGCGCGGCTCCAATCGAATGCATACCGATTCGTCTTTCCAGGACAGCAAAATCCCCTGAATGCGACGTTTAAGGTGGGGGATCTTCGTCACGAGGTGCGGGTGATTCCGATGCCGCGCCCAGCGGTTGAGTCTGCGTTCGCGACCATCACTTATCCAAGCTATCTCGGCCTAAGCTCAAAAACGACCGATCTGAGCGCAGGCACTCTCAACGTGGTTGCAGGTTCTCAACTGAAAGTGAGTCTAACCACCAACCGACCACTTGAATCAGCGAAATTCGGACCCACGCAAGAAAAACGCCCCTTGGGATCAAAAGAAGATCCCGACGAGTTCACGCCCTCTAGTGGATTGTTAGAGATCTCGGGCAACACCGCGAGTACCTCGCTCATTGATGCTGGCACGGATCCGTTTGAGATACCGTTTTTATGGGTCGATACCCATGGTCTTGAGGGAGAGGCTGGCTATCATCTGCGCGTTGCCACCTCGAAGGACAATGCACCATCTTGTTATCTCCAAGGAATCGACCGGCAAAAAGTGATGTTGCCAGAGGAGACCCTCGATTTCGAGTTGTCAGCCGAGGATGATTTTGGGGTGAAAGAGGCTGGTATCGAATGGGAAGGTCAATCGACTCGAATGACCGCCGAGACTCTCGCGAAAGGTTCCTTGAAGTTGGTAGATGGAGCGACCGAGGGTCAGAGATGCACGAGAGCTGCAGCGTTTTCGCCAGCGGCTTTTCGGATTGTGCCGCAGAAAATCGTGCTCCGAGGGTATTGCGAAGATGCGTATCCCAAGCGCAGTCGCGCATACTCAGAGCCCATCACCCTTTACGTACTGACTCGCGACGAACATGCACAGATGTTAAAAGGCAAGTTTGATCGGATCGCCACTGAGTTCGAGGACGTCGCTCGCCGCGAGCAAGAGCTGCTGGATGAAAATCAGCGACTGATGCGTCTCGATGGAAGGACGCTTCAAGATGCGGAGAGCCGAAAGCGGCTGGAGAGTCAGGAGCAGGCGGAGGCTGAGAGTGAAATACGAATGAAGGATCTAACTGAACGGATGGAAAATCTCATGAAGGATTCGACCCGCAATGGTGAGATTCCCAAAGCCACGCTGCAAAGAATCGCGGAATCTTTGAAACCGATGCAGGAGCTTTATCAGAAAGATTTGCCAGCGGTGAAAAATAAAATTGGTGAAGCACAGGAGCGTTCGAACACCGCAGAAAAGACAAGTGACGATGTCTCGGACGCCGTGGAGGAACAAACCAAGGCAGTAGAAAAAATGCAGGACGCCATTGCAAAGGCAAATGAGGCAAACCGACGTTTTGAAGCCGGTACATTTGTCAATCGGCTCAAAAAAGCGGCTGGCGAGCAATCAGCGTTGGCGCGTGCACTGGTGGATCGATTTCAGAGTGTGCTTGGGGTGCGGATGTCGAGACTCGATCCAGCCGATCAGCGGCAACTGAAACAAGCATCGATGCAGCAGGAGAGCACCGCTTCCGATTTGCGTTGGCTGCAGGAAGATCTAGCCAATTATTTTGGTCGTACTAAGGGCGAGTCGTTTAAGCAAATTCTTGATGACATGCGATCATCACGCATTGATGTCGGCCTTGAAGACATTCGGAACCTACTGGTGGTCAATCATGCGTTCATGGCCACCGAGAATTCAAAAAAATGGGCGGACCGGCTTGATGCTTGGGCGAAAAAGCTAGAGGGTAAAAATGACAGCTCTGGGAATGGCGGGGGTGGTAGCGGAGTGAGTCCAGAAGATGAGGATTTTGAGTTTATGTTGCGGGTCATGAAGCTTGTCCAGCAGGAGCAAGACCTCAGAGGGCAAACTCGTGTACTCGAACAAGCGAGACGCACGCCACCCAATTCATCTAACCATTCTGAAAAACCATGAATTGGCCAATTTTATTCATCTGCTTACTTTTGGTGGTGGTCAGGGCCAGGTCCGAGGAGGTCCCAATAGACACAGCTGTTAGCAAACACCATGAGGGAGCCAGCCAAGTGGCAGACCGACAGGATGAGCTGTCTGCGGACGTTCAACAATTGAAAATCGAACAGACCGTTCCTCAGGTGATCGAGTTGTTCAATAAAGTTGAGAAAATCATGGATGAGGCGACGGACCAACTCGCCAGCGGTGAAACTGGTGGGGGCACGATCGCAACGCAAACTGAGGTCATTGAGATGATTCATGCAGCCGCCAAAGAAAAGCAAAAGCAGCAGGGTAGCGGTCAATCGGGTGGTGCAATGATGGACATGATGGAGCGAATGATGGGTAAGCCGCCTGATGCCGATAAAGATAGCAAAGGCAAAGGTGCTGGGAGCTCTAATCAAGGCGGGGAAGGCGATAAGGGCGCTGCGGAGGTGACGGGAACCCCAAGCGCCGATCCCACAGGGGGCAAGAGCGAAGCTCGCCGAGTACCAAAGGCAAGCGGCAATGCGGGACACGAATTGCCCAATGAATTTCAAAAGATGCTAGATGCATACAATCGCGGGGCTGAAAAAACACAAAAATGATCGCAGCATCCATGATTTCCTCAGTTATGAGTCTAGTTAGAATTCTGGCAGTCTCTGCTACATGCATGACATTCGGGTTGGCGCAGGATTTGCCGATTCGCCAGGATGATGTCATCCCAGCTCAGGCGGAATCCATTTATACAAGAGGACTTGAATATCTCGCGAAATCTCAAGACCCCAAAGGCTGTTGGGGTGAAGCAGTTGGTGCGGAGCCTGGGGTTGTTGCCTTATGCGTTGCCTCCTTCCTTGCACATGGAGAAGATCCTACCAACGGGCCATATGCCAAGAACATCTGCCTCGGGATCAACTATATTATTTCCCAACAAGACGAGCGAACGGGCTATATTGGATCAAGCATGTACAATCATGCTTTCGCTACTAAGGCTCTAGCAGAATCCTATGGGGTGCTTGAAGATCCACGAATTGCAAGCGCACTCAAAAAAGCGGTGGAATTGATCATCAGTTCGCAGAAAGAAAATCGATTCGGTGGCTGGCGCTACACCCCCGGAAGCGTGGATGCGGACACCACGGTAACCGGGTGCCAAATGGTAGCATTATTCGCCGCTCGAAACGCTGGAATTTCTGTGCCCGACGAGACCATTCGGAAAGGTCTTGCTTATCTTGCATCATGCCGCTGCAAAGACGGCTCTCAGGGATACACGGCGCCATCAGGCGGTAGGCCAACCTTGACGGCCATCAGTGCACTTTGCTTCTCACTCGCTAAGGAGATCGATTCTAGCGGGTATCATGCAAGCGTGGAATACCTAAAAAAGAATATGGATTTCCGCGATCGGCTTTATCCATTTTATTTTGAGTATTACATGTCACAAGCGTTGTTCCATGCCGACGAGATTGCATGGAGAGAGTGGAATGCACGCAATATCCGTTATCTTGCGGCGATCCAATCTGCCGACGGATCATTCCCTGGCAACCAAGGTCCATCCTTCAGCACTGCGGGTGCTTTATTGTCACTTGCATTGAACTATCGGTTTCTCCCAATTTACGAAAAGTGATATCATGCTGAATTCGTATTTTAAGATGCTTTTAGGATCGGTGGTGATCGGTGGTGGTCTTGGGTGCCTCTACACCGACGAGGTGGTTCAGTCGGATGGGTCACATGTCTCTGGAGTGATTCAAGCGATTCATGAGAACGGGACGATTGAGCTCAGGTCTCCGCTAGCCATGGAGCCGCTTGTCCTAAAGGCGAAAACCGTGAAGAGAGTGAGATTTGCTGAGGCGTTGGCCGATTCAAACGCGCTGAGCGTCATGCTTCGATTGAGGAATGGTGACCAGTTCCTCGCTAACGTCGAAAGTTTGAGTGACGATGACCTGCAAGTGTCGTCGCCATCACTTGGTCACTTGACCATTCCCCGTAAGGTGTTGGAATCCATCCAATTTGGAATTCGTGAAAAGAAGGTCATTTATGCGGGCCCTAGCCCAGCAGATGAATGGGCTCCAAAGATCGGATCGGCTGGCGCATGGAAGCTGGTGAAAGGCGCGCTAACCGCGAATGGGGCGGCCGTTGCCTGCAAACCATTTGAGGCACCGCAGCAATTCGGAGTGAAGTTCACGCTGCGCTGGCAGTCCGATCCTGCGTTTCAGCTGTATTTTGCAGACCCATTGACTCCGAAGGTTGAACGGGTGGACCGTTACTATCTTCAATTCAACAGCGCGGGGTTTGAGATCAAAAGGGAATCGAGCAAAGGTAAGCATTTTCAGTCCGTGATGATGTCGCCTCGAGGGTCGGATCAGTTTCCAAAGAATCGGGTAGACGCAGAGATTCGAGTGGACCGCAAGGCGTCGAGATTAGATTTGTTTTTGGATGGTGTGCTTGAGGTGAGCGGCGTCGATCCAGTGCAGGACGCTCCGACTGGTGGAGGTTTATTGCTCTTAAGCGCTGCTGACGCGGGTTCGGTCCAGGAGGTTTTCGGGATTCAGCTATTTGAACCGGGGCAGGGGTCCATATCGAATCCTCTTGAAGATGAGGTGGATTCTCAATCCGACCGGCTGTTAAGTCGTGACGAAGAAATTTGGAGTGGTCGACTCGGTGCGACTCGTTTGGAAAATGGCGGCCTAGCATATTCCCTCAAGAGTGACTCCGGCGAGGAGGTCATTGAGTTTACGGAGTCTGATCTAGCGAAAGTATTTTTCGCGCGACCTGACCATGACGTCGAATCGAGCTCTAAGATATTGGTTAGGGTGAAATTGCATGAACATGAGAGGCTGGGGCTTGCTTCCATTGTTCTATCCGATGGTCATGTGACTGCAGTGCATCCACTACTCGGCGTATTGAAATTCGAGCAAGCTGCGATATCCGAGCTGGATTGGATCGAAACTCAACCAGAGGAAATGTCAGAGGAATGAAACTTGCGCGGATGTTGCTGCTGTTCGGTTTTTCGTCGTGCATCGTCCTCGCACAGGACACCTTGGATTCGATGATTCAGTTTAGTAACCATGATGGTTTGTCTGGCTCGGTCGAGTCAATCGATCGAGAACGGCTGGTTTGGAGATCAACCATGCTTGAGAGGCCTGCTGCGTTTCTAATAAAAAACGTGATCGAGTTCAGACAAGCTGCAGAAATGGCCCAGGTTGATGATCGGTCCGAGGCTTTGGTGAAGTTAACGAACGGAGATTCGGTCCGGGGGCAATTGGCATCGGTGAGTGGGGATTCCATCGCATTGGATACCAGCTTTGCGGGGCGCATGGCTTTCAGGCGGATAATGGTCGAGAGCGTGACGATCAGCGAGCGCACGAATTTCCTCTTTAAGGGTCCCAGTGGGTTGGATGGTTGGAGGCAATCTGGTGAAAGTCCCGCGTGGAGTTATCGGCATTCGGTGTTTTCGTCGAAAGCGCCGGGAGGAATTGCTAGAGATGTCCGTTTGCCAGATGAATGCCGCGTTGCCTTTGATGCCGCGTGGACTGGCGGACTCGGGCTCAAGTTGATTATTTTTTCGAATGATACCAGAAGCGATCATCCCAGCAGTGGCTATGAGGTGATGTTTCAGCAGCGATCGGTTTATTTGCGGAGGTGCAATGGGCAAAAATTTATCGGACACACTTCCAACGCAACCGCGTTTGAGGAAAGCGAAAAAGCGCAGATCGAAATTCGTGCGAGTTTGAAGTCGGGCAAGGTCTGTCTTCTCGTGGATGGCAAGGTTATTGATGTTTGGACTGACCCAGACGTGGTAGGAGGATCGGCTGGGGGAGTCGTTCATTTCATTTCGACAAGTGCCTCGCCTGTCCAGATCTCAGGGATTCGAGTAAGCAAGTGGGATGGTGAGTTGGATCCAGTGACTGATCCGAAGGTAATGATGGATCAAGAGCCTGATCCGCACGATGATGACGATACACCCAAGGTCGGCGCCACAACGAATGGTGCAGCGGGTTGCATGGCGTTGCGAAATGGTGATACCATTTCGGGCGAGGTGGTTTCGATTGAAAATGGGATGGTGAAAATTAAGACACCATTCAGCGATGTCACGATCCCGTTAGAACGGTTGTGTACTGTCGCGTTGAATCCGGTGAGTCTCGAGCGTTGCAAGCGTTTGGCCGGTGATGTTCGCGGCTGTCTTCCTGATGGATCCTCCCTTGTATTTCGCCTCGTCGGGATGGAGGGTGGTTTTCTGATGGGTTCTAGTCAGAATTTTGGAAAGGCCAAATTCAAGCTCTCCTCATTCGAAAGGGTCGAATTCAACATTTACAAGCCCTCCAGTAAGGAAGGCACTGCTGCTGAATCCCGCTGAGAACGGTGCCTCATTGGAATCCAGTCGCCTCGGTTGGACTCTCAGTTGAGAGGATGCTCTTTGAGAAGTTCTGAGGGTGAGTAGAATAGTTGCTGGGACTTGGATGCTTCGCGGACCTTGCTCACCTCTTGCGGACTGACTGCGCTACCAGTGTTGCCGAAGGTATTGCGAACGTAGGTCAGCACAGCCGCGACCTCATCATCCTTGAGGATGCCTCCGAATGGCGTCATCGGCACCTGTCCTGGGTATTGCTTTCCATTGAGCTCGAGAGGTCCCATGAGCCCATGGAGGGTGACCTTAATCGCGCGGGTTGGATCGCCAGCGACCCAAGAGCTGTTCGCCAACGGTGGAAATGCGGGATCAATGCCCTTGCCATCAGGTTGGTGACAGGTTGCGCAGTGCGCATCGCGGAAATAAATCTCATGGCCTGCTAGAAATTGTTTCTTTTCTGCATCGTTCAGGTGGTTGGGCGCGGCTGGTGCTGGGTGTTCATTTTCAGCAGCTTCTTTACCACCGTTGATACGAGTGCTTGCGGTCTTGGCCGCAGCGCGGTTCCAGTCATCGAGCGGTTGGGCCGAGGCAATCTTGATGATTTCCTTGCCGGCATCGTTGTTTAGCCATGATGCGGCGATGATCGCCTCTAACCGAACTCGGCCATGAGGATCGCTTGCGGCCTTCTGGAGTAGTGCAGCATGATTTGGGATCTTTGTGGCGTTGTAACGAATCACCCGGACGGCGGCAGCGCGGATGTGGTAATCCTTCGACGCGATCAAACGATTGACGAGGCCGGTGTCGACCTGATTTAGACCCCAAGTCGTCCAGAGCGATTCAAGCAGATGGTGTTCATAGCGTGGATCTTGTGGATCGAGGGTTGTGACCCATTTTTGGAGCGCAGGGATCACTTGTTCCGCAGGATACGAGCGAAGCTCTCGACGTGTCCGATAGCGCGTACGGTATTCTGGCAGCTTTAGGTTTTCTAACAATTTCGCGATTGGAGCCCCGCCGATTTTGGCTGGCTCGACGAGTGGGCGTGATGGGTAGGTGATCCGGTAGATCCTGCCGTGGACGTGATCGCGCAGTGGATCACGGGCGTTGTGTTGCATGTGTCCAATGAGCGTGTTGTGCCAATCGATGACATAGAGCGAGCCATCGGGCGCAAACTCGAGATCCACTGGGCGGAAATTTCCATCGGACGATTTCAGCAAGTCTTGGCGGAACTCCGTTTTATAGCCAGTTCCGTCATCGACGATCTTGTGCTGTTTGATTCCAAGGAACCCGATGTTGTTGCACAAAAGCATGTCACCTTGGACGGCGTCAGGGAAGTGGCGGGATGATACGAACTCAAGCCCTGAAGTTGGCCGGACTGCTTGACCTTTCGGTACGAGGCTTGCGGTTGAGGGGCACTGGCTGCCGTAGGTTGGTTTTACTGAAGCTGGAAGCATCCAGTTGATGCTTGTCCCTGAGGTGTGGAGGAAGAAATCTTGGCCCCAATCATCGAAGGCGATTCCCCAAGGGTTGGGGATGCTGAGTTGGGCGGTACGCTCTAGCTGACTCAGTTGCGGATTGAAGCGGAAAAAGCCACCATTCATTCCTCTAACAGGTCCATATGCTGTTTCAACGTTTGAGTGAAGGAACACTCCTTCACCCATCAAGAATGCACCCGAGGGATCTGCGCAATAGGCGCTGATGGCGTGGTGGGTATCATGAGTATCAAATCCACCGAGGACGATTTCTCTAACATCTGCATGATCATCGCCATCGGTGTCACGGAGGAGCATTAAATTGGGCTCTTGAGAGACAAAGACACCTTCTGGGGCAAATTCAAAGCCGATGGGCAATTGGAGTTTGTCGGCAAATACGGTCTCCTTGTCAGCCCGTCCATCGCCATCCGTATCTTCATAAATCAGGATTTTGTCATTCGGAAGCGGATCGCCAGGCCGGTATGCTGGGTAAGTCGGCATGGTGGCGACCCATAGACGGCCGCGGTTGTCGAACGACATTTGCATTGGCTTGGCGAGATTGGGGAATTCTTGCTCGGATGCAAAAAGCTTGATTTGATAACCCTCTGGAACGGTTAGAGATTTTTCTGCGTCTTGGCCATAGAGGTAGTTTGGCTTGGTATCGACATTCGACTCTACCGGCGGTAGTGTGTGTGTTTTTGAGTCGTCGACTGCGAGGCTCGTGGTTTTTTCAGTAGCGATGTTGTGGATGAGCTTGTCGCGCAGCGCGGTCATCTCGCGGGTTTTTTCGACTTCGTCAGGATAGTTTTGTGGGCCGAACGGGTTGTAGCGGCGACCATAAGAATGCACGCCGTTGAGGATGTTAAAGTCGTTGCTCCAGAACCAGTTTTTCTGGATCACGGCATCGCGGAGGATGTTCGGATCTGCTTTGGAGACGTGGGGTTGTGGTCCATAAATTCCGTTGGCGAGGATGCTAGCAAGTTGCTGATAGCCCGCATCGTTTGGAATGAAACCATACGAGGTGAGGGGGGGGCTGCCGGTTGAATACAGGGCCTTGGTGGCGTGGAAGAGATCAATGAATGTCAGCGAATGGTTTTTAGCCACCTTTTCCATTGCAGCAGTGTAGAGTTCGAGGTTTGCGTTCTCTGCAGATCCGTTAGGCAGTTGCTTGGCGCTTGAGAGATCCTGATAGGCGATGGGCGAGACGAGCACGAGGCGTGGCGCGGCAATGCCATTGTAGGCTTTGCTGAGCGTGTGTTGGACGAATGCTTCCAACTCCGCTTGGTAGTTTTCGACTCCAGATGGGCCATCGAATGACTCGTTGTAACCGAAGAAGGCGACAATGGTATCTGCTTTCAGATGAGTGAGCCACTGGTCGGGTGTGGGGAAAAATCCTTCGCCACTGTGTTTGGAAAACTCGGGGCGGAATTTCTCTGCACCAGGAAATGCCCACTGCGACTTGCGTGCTGGATGGGGCCGGAATGCTGGGGTGTCACCGGGTCGTCCCATGTTGCGAATGATCAGCTGCTTGTCTGGGTAGCGAAGATAAAATTCGGGCTCGAGGCGGTTGTAATAGAGATCCCTTTCCGCCAAGCCATTGCCAAGTAGTACCAGTCTCTCACCAATTGTTGGAGCGGCGACGGATTGCGATCTAACAGATATTGCGTTCGCTGGGTCGATGCTTGGTGCATGGCGATGGAGGATGTCGGCCTCATCGGCTTTTTGTTGGGTGGCCGGACTTTTTCCGAGCACGTAATCATCAGGCTTTAGATTCCGGTTTTTGTAGAAATCTTTTTCGATGATTGCGCTGTATGCGCTTGGTTTGAATGGATCGACAACTTTGACGTCGGCTTTCGCTGGAATTTTTAAACCGGTGAGCTTAAGCGATGCGTTGACGATGAGGCGGCGGAGATCCTCGTCGGCAAAGTCCACGCTGGCCCCGAGCGTGGTACAGAAGGCTTTGCCTTTTGTTTTCTTGTTAGGCGCGGTGTAATCTCGGAGCCACGCCAGCGGCATCATCGGATTGTTCTTTTGGCCCTCGACATTTTTCGAAGATGGCTTGAGTGATTGGGTCACGGCACCGCGCAGAAGGATGCTGGCGGCGTCTTGATCGAGGTTGGCGATGCCATAGACATCGGTGGTGGCAAAAATCTCACCGACTCCTTGCAGGATCTCGTTCGTTGCGTTTGACGCTTCGACGATTCCCCGCGTTCCTTGGGATTTGTGTTTGCCGTGATGGCTGACCCACTTTTCACCGAGGATATTGAGGCCAAATTCGGACCATTTGAAATCGCCGGTCTTCGCAGGACCCGTGAATGCGTGAGTGGCGGTGCGGAAGCCGATCACAGGCTTGCCGGCATTGAGGAAATTGGCGAAATGTGCGAGCTGGTCGTCGGGCAACTCACGGAAGCGGGTCCCGATGATCACTAGATCGGCCGAATCGAGTTCCGATAAGCCGGGGATATTGTTGTGGAAATTCGGGTCGATGTACCCGCCATCGGGGTTGATCGAGAACAACACGACGCAGTTGAATCCAAATTTTTGGCTGAGGATTTTTGCGAGCATCGGGCAGGATTCCTCACTTCGGTATTCTTCGTCACCGGAGACGAGGACGATTTTCTTGCCATTGGCGGTGCCTTGCTTGGCTGGGAGGTTCAACCAGTCGGCGGCATGGCTCGCTCCGCAGCCGAGTAGGAGTGCGGTGATGGTGATGGATAAGCGGGCTGCAAGGGTGGGTTTGATCATGGGAATGGTCGGTTGACTGAGTGAGTACGAGGCTTCGCGCGGGGTCTTTCGGTGTTTGAAGCGGTCTTGGTGGATGGTGGCAAACGAATCCGAGGAGATTGTGGAACATCAAGGGCGGCTGAGTCGATGCATTTAGCGGGATCGGCCTAGATGGGGTTCAAAATCGCCCCAGACGCTGGCTTGACGGCGGGGGCTGGGATTGCAGAAACTGCAGGCCATGGCATGGAGGATAGAAGATGCGGTCGCCCACGGAGAAATCGACAATACCGTCGAGGGGCAAACGTCGGGTCGTATCTGGCTGGCGGGTCGTGATGAGCCTTTGATCCTGTCGCTGAATGGCGACTGCTGGCGAGATCTTGCCGGCACGAGGTTGCAGTTTGAAAATCCAGACCCGAAGCCGTTGCGGGGATTGGACTCTCTGGATATGGATCAGGCGGGCATCGTGGGAGACATGACGGCATCGCGAAAGAGTCGCGTGCCGACCGTGGGCGAAGAGGAATTGAATGAACTCTATCAGCAGCGACTGGAGATCCCATTCGAATGGCGGAACACGCTCTATCTTGAGTGGTTCAGTGAGATCAATGGTCGTGTGGTCATTGAGACTGCGGGCTTTCAGCTCGCGATTTCTCCGCACGAGTGGGAGATGGATGCGGACGCGGAAGAGGCACAAAAACTCGCCAATTTGCATGCGATGCGCGATTTCATGGCTCAGGTGATTCGTCGGCGTGATTCCGATGGGCCCGAACCCGATTCGGCTGAGGAGCTCGATGAATTTGCTTGGGAAGAGCGGCTTAAAGAGTCGGATCGTTTGACTGACGCCTACCAAGAGGTGCTGGAGAAATACATGGAAGACGCCGATAGCGAGCAGAAAGAGGCATTCGTGATGGGTTGGGATGGTCTGTTAGATGCATTAGCGGAGCGTGACGAGGCAGAAGACGAGGAGTTTCCTGATCAAAGTGCGGGGTATGATCCGGCGGTTGATGGGTTCCTTCCGTTTACTGATGAGGAAAGTGAGGACGATTTCAATGAGCTTGCCGAAGAATCTTCTGCCAAAGGAGAAGATCACCCGCTGCAAGCCAAGGCCCAGTCGTTGGCGATGTTTGCGATGGACGTGATCAAGCGCGACGAAGGCCCAGGCACGCCATCCTATCAACTCGTTACCAATCTGCTTCAAGTGAGTGGTAAACTTGCGGGAGTGTTATTTGGGAATGATAGCGACTACGAGCCGGAAACAGGATTTGTGCTTGCTGTCCTCAAGCGATGCCTCAACTGGCTCAATGAAGCTGTTCGTGCCTGCCAGCAGTTGATGGAAACCACTCAGGATCCCAATTTGGTGGCATCGTTGGAAGAAATTCGCCTGACTGCGTTTGAAATTCGTGATAGCATCATTGAGCTGCGCCGTGAACTGAAGTGATTTTATGCATTGCTTCCCAATATACCAATTCATCAACCCATGCGATACGCACTAGCACTCAGTTTAGGCATTCTTGTTGGTGGCGTCGGAGCCACGCTTTTCATCCAGAGTATGCCTCCGCCCGTTGGATCAGCCGAGGAGCGAGCAGGCAAGCTGGAAGCAGAGCTCAAGCATGCAAACAGTCGGTTGGCAGTTTATGAGTTGAAGGATCCGCGTGGACATCAGGCGCGGAAAACATTGGCAGATGGCGCGCGGTTGATCGCGGAGAATATCCGTGACGGCAAGCCGGTGAGTCCGGATGACCTATTTCGTGCTACCCAGCCACTCATCCGCGACTTTTCCCCATTGTTGGATCGTATCCGTGTGAAGGAACTGCAGCGACAAACCGATACGAAGGTCGGTGAGTTGACTCGCAAGTATTCACTCAATCCAGCCCAGCAAGAGGCATTGACGAAATGGCTTAACCAAAATGCAGAAGATGCTGCGAAGCGATACACCAACCTGCTTACTCAAGAGGGTACGAGAGTCGATGATATCGGAAAAGCTTCTGCCGAGTTTCGTGCCGACGATGGCTTGGCTACTTTCATGGAGCGTACGCTCACCGGTGATAAATTGAAAGAGTTTCAATCAGATCATATGTTAGAAAAAGTGTCAAAAGTCCAGGAAGAGGCGGATATGAAAGTCACGAGGTTAGATTCAATCGTTCATCTTGATGACAGTCAGCGTGGCGCAGCCTTTGCGGTCATGGCCCGTGGAGCGCGAGACTTTGATCCGGCGATGCAATTTGAGGGACTTGGGGTCGAACGAGGTGGTCTTGCCACTGGTCAGTCTCGGCAAGATGCCATTCTGGCCATGCTAAAACCGGAGCAACAGAAGGCCTATCAAGCGGAGCAGGAAAAACGACGGGCGACCGCTCAGCGCGAGATGGAGTCGATCGGTCTTACCCTGCCAGCCGATTGGCATGCATCGGATCCTCTAGATTTCTAACTCAAATGGAAAACTCCGCTGCAATCGATATCCGCTACCTGCGGGTGGACTATGGGAATTACGTTGCCGTGGACGACCTGACCTTATCTGTTCCTGCGGGAGAGGTCTTTGGGTTGGTGGGGCCAAATGGCGCAGGGAAGACCAGCACGTTTCGAGTGCTAGCCACGCTGATGGAGCCGACCTATGGTGAGGTGATGCTTTGTGGCGTTGATGTGTTAGAGCATATTGAATCGGCAAGGCGCCTTGTAGGTTACATGCCTGACTTGGCTCCAGTTCCTTCAGACTTAAAAGTGTGGGAGTTTCTTGAATTTCACGCAGCAGCTTATGGGCTTGGAACCCGAGGGCAGCGCCGCGATCGTGTGGCGGAGTGTCTGGAAGAGGTCGGACTAACAGGTCAGCGTGAGAGCTGGTGCCGAGAGATTTCCCGAGGCCAAACCCAGCGGGTTGTATTGGCCAAGACACTGCTTCATCGCCCAAAGGTTTTGATACTCGATGAGCCTGCAAGTGGGCTTGATCCACTGGCGCGACGAGATTTGCGACAGGCACTCAGAAAGTTGGCGGCAACTGGGGCAACGGTTTTTGTGAGTTCTCACATCCTAGGGGAGCTTGCCGAGATGTGCTCGTCGCTATGCGTGATGAATCGCGGAAAGCTGCTTGCTTCTGGTTCTGCGGATGATGTTAGAGCACAGCTTGGCAGAAATGAAAGAACCATCACCGTACGGATGCTGGCGCGTCATGAAGAGGTCGCCTCATGGCTGGGGGAGCAAGGCTCGGTTCATGATCTGCGAATTTCTGGGCAGGAGTTGATATTTGGATTTGAGGGAACCGCTGATGGTCAGGCAGATTTGTTGGAAGGCATGATCCAAATGGGATTCCGGATGAGTGCCTTTGAGGAAAAGCATTCCTCGTTTGAGGATATTCTCGTTCAAGTTGCAGAAACTAACCGAATTTTATGAGTATCGTTCATGTCAAATTTTCAGGGACTACACCATTGAATCCCAGTGGTTGGATGATTTGGCAGAATGCGATTTTTAGGCGGTATTGCCAGTCGCGCTTGCGGCCGAAAGGGTTGGGAATTGCATTGCTCATCACCGTTCTGATTGCGGGATTTCTGTTTTTTATCTCGCGCACGATCGGGTTAGATCGGACTCACCTGAGCCCGAGGGATGCCGAACGCGGCGTGTTGATCCCACTCCTTGTTTTTCAGGCGTTGATCTTGTTTGTTTTGGGTACTGCGCAGGTTTCGGGTGGCATGACGGCCGAAGCGGATGAAGGCGTGATCGACTATCAGCGCTTGCTCCCGATGAGTCCGCTTCAAAAAGTGCTTGGCTATTTGTTTGGTTTGCCGGTTCGAGAATATGTCATGTTCGTATCAACCTTGCCATTCACCGCTTGGGGGCTTTGGAAGGGAGAGGTTGCATTAGGTGTTTGGCTACCGCTTTATGCGATCTTCATCACCACGACATGGACTTATCACTTCACTGGATTACTGACGGGGACGGTGGTCCGGAATCGTCGTTGGGCATTTCTGGTTTCGATCGGATTGGTGTTTGGCCTTTACACGGTGATCCCACAGATGGCGCGCTTTGGGTTGGTCTTTTTTAAGTATCTTACCATCACTCCCGTTTTTTCCGAGAGCATGCCAGGATTGTTGCCTCGGACGGCTGCGGCCATCGTCGCGACAGGTCAAAAGCTTGCCCCGGAGGTGCGGTTCTTCGGTCTGAACCTTCCAGAGGCAGTTTTCACGGTTTTTTGTCAGGGTGGAGTGATTCTAACGTTCGCCGCGATGCTTTGCCGCAGATGGCGGCGCAATGAATCACTCTTGCTTGGCAAGTTGTGGGCAGTTGGGTTTTTTGTGTGGATTCAACTTCTTCTGTTAGGAAATGCGTTGCCGCTGATCGAACCTGGCAATTTGTTTCCCTCGCGAGAAGTTGCTCGGAGGTTTCTCGTAGGCAGTGATTGGGCGCCTAAAGCAACTGAGGCGGTTGGCATGTCTGGCCTCTACGGGGTCGTTACCTTATTGATTTTGTACGCGATCATTCGAGTCATTACACCATCCATTGACACGCAGGTTCGTGGGTGGCGGCGGGTGCGCAAGCAGAATCGTGTATCGTTGCCGCTCTTCGCGGATGCATCGAGTTCAATCGGGTGGGCAGCGGTGATGGCGTTGACTGGGGCGGTTGGGTGGTTTGTGTTCACGCATGCGCTGATCGAATCACGCTGGTTTCCGGGGCATTTCGTTCCATTGCGGGTCTTGGCATTTTTTGTTGCGGTTTTGATGTCGGGCGGGTTGGGATTCCAATCGCTGTTGGAGTCGAAAGGAGGGCGTGCGGTTGGGCTTGCAACGATTTTCGTTGGGTTGGTCCCGCTGATGTTCGGCGCCATTTTGAGTACTTCCAGCAACCGACTTCTTCCTGCAGCCTCGTGGGTTTCTGGAATATCACCCATTAGTTCCCCAGTTTATGCTGCGGCAACTTTGCTTTCGGTGAGCGAGCTTCCTCCGGATTTGGCTCGGGCGGCACCAGTCGCTTTTTACTTTTGGCTCACGATATCATCTCTAGTGACCACTGGGTTGATCGTGCGGCTCTTCATCGCCCGCAAGCAGATCGCCGTACGCGTGAACCGCGAATCTTGACGATGTTCAAGCGTGTTAGAAATCCAAGTAGATCTCGGTTCGACGGTTGGCACGGCGTCCTTCAGGGTTGTCCTTACCATTTTCCATCACGTTGGGTCGGCGTGGTTGACTGTCGCCTTTTGCCACCGTGACGATCTGACCTTGGTTGACGCCGAATGTTGTTAGGAAATCACGGACGACTGAGGCGCGGCGTCCTGAAAGGCTGTTATTGTAATCCCTGGTACCCATGGCATCCGTGTGGCCGCTGAGGGTGATCTTCTTGCCGGGATCGGAGAGTAGGATACGGGCGACGATTTCAAGTTGTCGGCGGGTTCGTGGGTTCATTTGATCTTGATCAAATTCAAAATAGATGGCGAGTGTATCTCCTCCAGCTGGATTTCTAACCAGTGGCGTGAAGTAGGAATCGCCTCCTGCGATTCGCTGCGTGTAATCCGCCAAGAGTTGATCGAGATTGATTTCGGAGATAATCCAGTTCGAGCTATTTTCTGGGTGATGCAGGGTCATCGAAAACTGGGCATCTTCAGTGGCATCGGACGATTGAACATAGGCAAGGTAGCCCGCGGCGTCGGCACGTTGGAAAATCGCACGCAGGGGTTTGGATTTGCGGAGTCGGTAGTTGCCTTCTTCAAATAAGATGCAAAGTGCTGCGAGCTTCGCATCTGAAATGGCGGTTGGATCCGTAAATCGGAGTGCGGACTTGCAGTCTTGCTTAAGAAGCGCTTGGAGAAAAGCGTCCGCAGTGCCAAGCGAATCTAACGAGAACGGCATTGGCGTGCCGGCTCCCTGAGCGTTTGGCAGCGTGATGTTTTCGATCATCCACTTCCCATTCATCCGGCGCAGGTCGAGAACAATCTGGTCATTCTCGGGCTGTCGGCCATCAAGCGCCAAAGCCCACCGCGAGTGGTTGTTCATTTCGAGCTCTCCGACTTCGCGAATCGGATCGATCGGACGGAGTTGAAGGTGGCTTGTGCAGAGTTCTTTCAGGCGGGTGAGTGTTGCAACATCGATTGAATTTTTGCTGATCAATGATGAGAGTCCGTCAATGTCACCGGATTGAAGTGCCTTTGCGAATTGGGCAACCAGGGCCGCTGGGTCTTTTGAGTTAGGTATGATTGAAGGTTTGTTCAAAGGCTTACCCACCTCCTCCGTGGCTTTGGTTTGCAAGCCATCCGCCCGGGGCTTTGATGTTGCGGATTCAGCGGTCGTGTCTTTTTCGGTTAGAAACTGGTTTGCGCTGCGTACGAGGCGAGGGCTCCAGAAAATCACCGCGGCCAATGAGATCAATGCGGCGAGGCCTAGGAAAACATAGGGGACTTTCGAGCGGATCATGAGGCGTATTGAATCGACGTTATTCCGGTTGTGGGAGGGCCGGCAGGGTGACGCGAAGCACTTGGCCATCACGGATGAGGTGCAGGACAGTGTCTTCGACCGCGGCGGAAGTGGCAAGCTCGCTTAGAAATTCGCTGGCGCTGTTGACGCGTGAGTTGTTCACCGCGATGATAAGATCTCCTGGTTCCACTTGGCCAGTTGCGAGGCCAGCGGGTGATACGTCTGTCACGATCACGCCCCTGTAGCCGCGCATCCGCTCAGCGACCGACGCATCTCGGACCTTGATGCCCATCGCCTTGAGGATCTCATCTCGGTTGGCCTCGTTGGTTTGACTCCCTGACTTGGTTTTCGGTGGTGTCGTCGCTGTGGCTGCGCCACTCTCGGCGATCGTAGCCTTCACAGTCATGGATTGGCCCTTTCGCCAAATTTCGAGATCGATGACCTCGCCGACTTTGGCCCGTTGGATCAGGGAGAAGAGCTGGGTCGCAGAGCGGATTTTTTCATGATTCAGGGACTGCACCACGTCCAAGGCTTCAAGGCCAGCGGTCTGCGCGGGAGATCGTGGTGAAACGCCGATGACGGCTGCGCCAAATTCTTCCTCATAACCGAGTGCGTTGCGCACTGCTGGGTCGAGGTCGCGCATTTGTAGCCCAAGGAATCCACGGACAGGCCGTCCACGCTCAAGGATTTCGAGCAGGGCGTCCTTCACGTCATTTGATGGGATCGAGAAGCCGACCCCTTGAAACCCTGGGTTTTGTTTATCGGGTGAGAAAATCGCCACATTTATTCCGATGATCTCACCTCGGAGATTCACCAGTGGGCCGCCTGAATTCCCTGGGTTGATTGCGGCGTCGGTTTGGAAGAGATCCCTTTGGCTGTCCGAGATCGAACGTTCCTTCGCTGAAATGATTCCTTGGGTTACTGTTTCCCCCAAGCCGAATGGATTGCCAAGTGCCAATACGATTTGACCGACTTTCGTTTGCGATGAATCTCCCATCTTAAGTGGGGTAAAAGTTTCATTTGAATCAATCTTCAAGACGGCGATATCTAACAAAGAATCTTCGCCGATGAGTTTAGCAGAATAGGTTTTGCCACCATGGAGGGTGACTTGAATTTTTTGTTGGCCGGCGATGACGTGGTGGTTCGTCACGACATGTCCTTGGGGCGTGACAATCGCCCCTGACCCTTGTCCTTGAGTGGGATAGTCACGAACGCGAATTTGGCCCCAGATGTCCAACAACTGCTCACTGCGGACACCCGCGGTGTCGATGCTGACGACCGATGGGACGACCGCTTCGGTGAGTTTTGCGTATTCGTCATTTAACCTGGAGAGTAATTCGACGCCGCCGAGGTCGAGAGGCGCCTTTTCAGGGAGGGTGAAGGATTCTGGTTTAAACTGCTCAGAGTGCTTCAAGGATCCAGGGATCATGCTACGCCAGTCACCTGTGGACCGCCACGTACGTAGCGTGGAAATGAGGCCGTAGGTGATGGCAAAAACAGCGAGGAGTGCCAAGATGCGACGGAAAGCAGGATTCATAAGCGGCTGAGAACTCGTTAACCATGCCTTAAAATCTGGAAATTCCAAGTGCGGAAACGGTGGGATCGGCGGAAGCCCTCCATCCGAGCGCGACGGGCCCAAGCGAGGAATTTTAGGATGTGGATTCTTCTCCCTTGGCCAATGCCTCGGATTATGGCATGACCCACTCCATGCGCATCTCCATTTACCTGTTTTGTTTGGCGGTGACGGTCAACGCGGTTCAGGCAGGCAGCCTTTCGGATGCCGATCGTGAGTCGTTGTTAGACCAACTTGAGAAGATTCGGGAAAGTGCGGATTCCAAAGTGGATGCGCGATTTCGGCTCGCCCTTGCGGCCTATCGGAATGCCATGGCCAGCGATGAGGCCGCGTTGGAATTTTATTTAAATTGCACGGAAAAGGTAAACTTTGAGCAGCAAAAGAAGAAGCCCGCTGAGTTCAGAGATTGGAAACACAAGGAGGCCGACAAACTGTCCGATCCTGGGTTGCGACTTGCGTTGCGGCACCAACTTCGCTGGCTTTTACTGACCATTGAGGCCG
>CAILVZ010000289.1 GCA_903837825.1 Akkermansiaceae bacterium
CCGCCTTCTAAGCGGACGGTCACTGGTTCGAATCCAGTCAGGCGCGCTCTTTGATTTTCAATAAGTTATGATTATTTTTTGTCTAGCAGAAAAAATCATCGCTCACCTTTGTCTCACTTTAACTATCCTATTAGACCCAGCCCCGAAAAGTGATATCTTTACCGTGCCACCCCCATTCAGGCGGATGTTTGAGTGTCCCGAATGATAGCGCGGTCGCCTTTAAAGGTCCCCACGGTATGTCCACAGCATGTGGGCAAGCAGACCGGAATTAGCCCAGTGCCAAAGCTTATCGCTAGGAGAATTTGCACAAGACAAGATTCTGCCAACGGTTTGGGTCAATCTTTGAGCCTAAGTCTGCCAACGGTGCGATAGTAGGGTCGAAGACCGCGCCAAGCGGAGCGCCGAGCGCGTGTCTGTCGACATGCGAGGGGGACAGCGAAGCGTCCCCCGCACCTCCCCAAAAGGGGTTTTTAAAACCCCGCCACCCCGCCATATCCCTTAGGCGGCGGCGAGGTGGTTTTTGATCGTAATTATGACAGTGGCACATTTAAAAATCGAGCTCATACGGATTGGCTTAACGTAGTTTCCTTCAGGTCTAGGTCGTCTGCCATGTCGGGTAAACGATAAAGTTTGCGTTGGCGATGGGTAGGGTCGGGAAACTCTAGCACTTTTCCCTTACGTCCTAGGGCGTCGAGGTGGCGGCGTAGGGTGGTTTCTCCTAATTGGGTTAAGGTGGAGATTGTTGTGCAGGAAATTCCCTTTTCCGCACAAGCTAGAATCTCAAGGATCCGAGTCGGCGTTGCATTGGATTCTCCTGGTTCCACTTGCCCTGCAAGCTCGACTACACACCTCCTGTCATGCCATGAAAACGAAATGAGCGGTAAATTCTCGAATCGGGGCCAGTCGCGCAATACGGGATCGAGGATTGTGTAGTTGCCATCTTCGGTTGGTCCCTTGTCGGTTGCTCGCAAGACGAGCAGGCAGTCCCAAAACCCACCCTTTGCACTCGCCCCTCGGGCTGCATCAACGGCACTTCGTTCACTTCCGCCACCCTTGGCTGTGTGGTCGACGCAAAGTAGTGAACATGGTACGCGTCGAGTGAATTCTTGGAGCGGGGCAAGATTACGCGGCGTGCTGTCGTTGTTGTTCTCTTCCGTAATCCATCCTGTACGATAAAGTGAATCAACGACGACGAGTCCAAAATTATCACGTTCCACGAGGGCTGCGATTTCATCCACCGTGGGCAAGCGGGATTCGCCCCGCAAACACTGGTAGAAAAATAGTTCAGGTTTCTCGGTCGCGATCATGGACATGCGCTTGAGGAATGTTCCTGGCTTCAATTCGTAGTCGAGGTAAAGCACTTTGCAGCGGTTGACACTTAAACCAAGGAACGGCTCACCCGATGCAACTGACAACGCAAGGGCGAGCGTAAACCACGTTTTGGAAGTTTTGGCAGCACCTATTACGCTTCCAACTTCACGCTCGCGTAATAGTCCCTCGATGATCGGTGGATCGGAAAGGCTGGCAATCTCATTGGGGTCTTGGGTCCATGAATTTGCTCCGTGGACGATGGACCATTCAAACGGCTTGTGGTCGGTTTGCGCTTCCGTTTGTGGTTTTGGTAGAATGTCTCCAGCATTAGTCACTGCAGCTAGTAATGCCGCTGCGCCTTGACTTGTAAGAATGCCCCGTGCGTCTTTTGCGAGGATTGCTTCACTCATGGCTTGAGTCTCCTTTCCATGCAAGGATTTCAGCGGCATAGCCTTTCAAAATTCCGGCGATATTAGCGGTTGCTTTTCGCCCCGGCGGGTCTGTATCGAAACAAATCACCACGCGCTTCCCGACAAAAAGTGATGCCCATTCTCGTGAGAAAGAGGTTCCTGGGGATGCCACACATGTCGCTGACCCATCGTCTTCGAGTCCTGAGGCAAGCAAGGCCATGCAATCGCTCTCCCCCTCGGTAAGATAGATCGTGTGGGTGTCGGGCTTGACCCATTCCATGCGCCACGGGGCGAGGGCCTTTCCAACAATCCAACGGAAACGATGCTTTGCGGTTGGGACCGGGTTTCGCCATTTCAATCCCTGTGGGTAGGCGTAGCAGAGCCAGTTGTCTGCAAGGCCAAGCCCGGAGCTTCCCAAGGATGCCAGACGCAGGGTTTCTCGGTCGAAGCCAAGGCTTTTGGCTATTTGGTCAATGATTTCAGCGCCTGCATCAAATGCGGTTGAGAACGCAAGTCTAGCGTCATGAACCTTTTTTTGGTCTGCATCGCAAAGTGTGAAGGGTGGCGCAGGTTGTCTGATAGGTCTTTGCGGCGCAGTGTTAGGCAATGTAAAATGTCTTTCTGCCGAGTTTGGTACGTAAACGCCGAGAGTTGTTGCGACATCTCGAACGGCCATGGGAAAGTTTGATGAGCGGCCAAGCCATTGACTTGCGGCGAATACATCGCCCTTGAATCCACATGGGAAGCAACCACACCATTCATGATTGCTGCCGAAAACAGCGAAACTTGGGTTTTTGTCGTCGTGCATCGGACATTTTCCCTTTAGGCGGCTAGCTTCCCTGCGCAGTTCTACCCCATGGGCAGAAAGATAATCCGTCAGGCGGGCGCGCATTGTATCAAGTGTTTCTTTTTGAAATTGGGATCTGAATTTACTAGATTTGAGGAGCTGATATGGTTGCTGACCGTTTGCCCAATTTCTATTGGGAGCGGTTTTTTTGTTTTGTGGAAAGATCATTGCTCACCTCCTTCGATGGTTGAGCGCACTGCAGACTCGGAGAATCTAACTGTTTCCTGAAATCGCACGCATGGGATTTTTCCTGATTTCGCCCAACGATACACAATTTCTTTCGAAATATTATAAATCGCGGCAATGTGTTCGGCTTTGACGTATCGCGGCCCCGTTAGCTTGGCTGGAATATTTTTCATCTAAGCCGCACATTTTTAGCATTCCCATAAATGACGCAAGGAACTCGAAGTTGCATTGTTCAGCCATTATCGCCATTTTCTCCAGTTTTGATCATTTTTGCCATTTTTAGCAGTGCTAAGAATCTGCTATTGGAAGAAAACTTTTAAAACAGGCTTGGGGCAGTACGAAGCAAAGAGGGGGGAGGCTTTCTCGCTTTAAGTGCCGACCACTTTAAGGATTTGAAGATGAGATATTAGCACGGATGAGGCAAAGCGGGGCATCCTACGATGGTGGCCCACCCCTGAAATCAGAGTGGGGTAGTTTGCTAGGATACTTCCCCACCATCAAATCTGCATCCTATTGCGCATCAAAAAGGAATCTTTTTAAATACTGTTAGAAAACAGGTTGGGGCGCGTGTCTTTGCAAGGCTTGCGGGACAGGTCCAAATTCTCGATATATCTTGGAGCTCAGGGGCTGGCCTGGGAGTCCCGTGGGCGAGCGACTAGTTCGGTGAGTTGGACGCGATGGTAAAGGGGAGGGGAGGCAATGCAAATCCACACACCAGAGGGATGGAACCTCATACCGATCAGGTCCTCCCTTGACTAACCAACAGTTAGGTTTCTCCTTGAGAATCGGCCCAAAAAGTGGTTGAAAGGGGTAAGCAGGTACGGAAAATGAACAAGGATGAAGTTTTTTCAGATTTTTTGAGTGTATCCCCCTATTTGTCCCACCCCATATGATATTACTTGTGACTTCAACCAACAATTTCAGTAACCGAAGTGCCGATCCGAGTGCCATGACGCAGCCCATTTACGCCCACACTTTAGCTGGACGACCCGAGCATGAATGGGAAAGATTGTTCACGCCTTTTCGGGATGATGATGGCTCATGCCAAGGGAAAACATGCAATTTTTGCCAGGCCCATGAGCCTGCGCATGGTCACTTGAACAAAGTCGCATTTTGGGCGGCGAAGTTTGCTTCCGAGATGTTTCGCCCCGACTCGACTGAAGCCAAGTCGGCCTCGGACTGGGGCTACCTCGTTGGGCTTTGGCACGATTTGGGGAAATTTGCTCCCGTTTGGCAGACCTATCTGAAATCAAAAACCGACATCCACTCGGATGAAGTCCTGGGGAAGGTCGACCACTCGACGGCTGGAGCACAACACGCCACCAAGGCTCATTCCCTTCTCGGCCATCTTTTGGGATATCCCATCGCAGGTCACCATTCGGGCCTGCTCGACGGCGTGTCTAATAATTCCTGCCAAGCCAAGCGACTGCAGAAGACGGACCTGCCCGATTGGCAAAACGCGCCTCTTGAGATCAGATCCCAAGCCATCCCACCACCGCCGGGATTTCTTCCCCAAGAGCCATTTTCACTGAGCTTCTTCACCCGCATGATCTTTTCGAGTCTGGTCGATGCGGACTTCCTATCTACCGAAGCTTTTATGAACCCTTCGCAGGGGAGAGTGCGCAATCTAACCCCTGAAAAATCTCTCGAATCCATTGCTGGTCTCATTGATGCCAGAATAGACGGTTTTGGTAAGCCTTCGCCAAAGGACGAGGTCAATATCCAGCGCCGCAATGTCGTCGATTACTGCCGCGCTGCCGCATCCAGCCCGCCCGGCATCTTTTCGCTGACCGTTCCAACCGGTGGTGGCAAGACCCTTTCCTCCCTCAGCTTTGCGTTGCGCCACGCCATTGCCCACGGCCAACAGCGCGTGATCTATGTGGTGCCATTCACTTCAATCATCGAGCAAAACGCCGAGGTGATCCGGGAGATCCTCGCTCCGCTTGAAACCTCCTCGTTCACTCCACTGATCGAGCACCATTCGTCGCTCTCTCCGGACAAAGAGAGTGCCCAAGCACGCCTCGCTTCGGAAAACTGGGACGCGCCCATCATCATCACGACCGCCGTTCAATTTTACGAATCGCTATTCGCGGCCAAGACCTCGCGCTGCCGCAAGCTTCATAACATCGCCAACTCGGTGGTCATTCTCGACGAAGCGCAATCCTTACCTGTCGATTTCCTATCGCCCTGCCTGCGCGTGCTTCAGGAACTCACGGATCATTACCGCACCACGGCTGTCCTCTGCACCGCCACGCAGCCTGCGGTGAACTATGATGCCGCCGAGTTTCCCATCGGACTGAAAAACTGCCGCGAAATCATCGCGAACACCTCCGCGCTTTTTGCTGCCCTGGAGAGAGTGAAGGTCGAGGCCCTTGGCGACGTCACTGACTCCACCCTCGCTCAGCGTCTGGCAGAACACCCGCAAGTCCTCTGCATCGTCAACCGCCGCAAGCACGCCCAAGAGATTTTCCAACAGCTTGGCGAAGAAGCCGGAAACTACCACCTCTCTGCCCTGATGTGTCCGGAGCACCGCAGTCGCATTTTAACGGAGATCCGCACGCGCCTCCGCGATGGTCTTCCCGTCCGCGTCATTTCCACCCAGCTCATCGAGGCTGGGGTCGATGTGGATTTTCCCGTCGTTTACCGCGCCCTCGCGGGCCTCGATTCCATCGCCCAAGCCGCAGGGCGCTGCAATCGGAACGGCAAGCTGTCCACGCCGGGGCAGACCTATGTGTTTCGGCCCGAAGACCAACGCGCCGAAACCTACTTCCGCGAGACCGCCCAAGTCGCCCATCAGCTTCTCGATCTCCACCCCGACCTCCTCGGCCGCGAAGCCATCCGCCATTATTTCGATCTCTACTACTATCAACAGAAATCCCGCTGGGACTCCAAGGGCATCCTCGGTCACTTCCGCATCGATGGACGGAACCACGCGTTCCCTTTTGATTTTTCCTACTCGTCCGTTGCCGAAAAATTCCGACTTATCGATGACTGGCAGGTTCCCGTCATCATTCCCTACGACGATAAAGCCCGCTCACTCATCGCCGATTTGAGAAGTCCATCTATCCCGCTGAACCGCAAATTGCTACGTGCGCTCCAGCGCTGCACGGTCCAAATCCCACCGCGCCTAAGGGACGAGAATATCCGTTCCTTTGAGGCTCTTCGCGATGGTCAGTTTTATGCTCTCGTTTCCACCGATCTCAACTACTCCGAACACTTCGGCCTCACCTTCGACGAAGGCCACTGCAACTCCCAACAGCTCATTTGCTGAACATCCATGAACTACGGCATCACCCTGAAAGTATCTGGCGACTACGCCCTTTTCTCCCGGCCCGAAATGAAGGTCGAGCGCGTCTCTTACGACGTGATGACTCCCTCCGCCGCACGCGGCGTTTTGGAAGCAATTTACTGGAAACCCCAGATCCGCTGGATCATCGATGAAATCCACGTCCTCAACCCCATCCGCTTCACCAATATCCGTCGCAACGAAATCTCGTCCAAGATCGCGATCAAAGGAGGCAGCGGAGTTAATGCCGCAATGCTTAATCCGGAGATGCACCTCTCCATGGATGTCTCAGAAAACCGGCAGCAGCGTGCATCTCTTCTTCTGAAGGACGTCGCCTATCTCATCAAGGCTCACATCGTGGTTCTCGACCCCCGTATGGAAAAAGGCGATTCGCCCTCTCCCGAAACTGAAGCCGTTGGAAAACATCTCGAAATGTTCAAGCGCCGTGCGCGCAAGGGCCAAGCCTTTCAACAGCCCTACTTCGGCTGCCGTGAGTTTCCCGTCCGCTTCGAACTCATCGAAAACGAAAGCGAGCTTCCTGCCACGTGCCCTGACCATGCTGGTGAAAAAGACCTCGGTTTTATGCTGCACGATATCGAGTTCGAGCAGGACCGCGCCACCCTCAAGGTGAAATCCACCACTCCACACTTCTTTCGCGCCAGCATGCGCGAAGGTGTCATCAAGGTGCCTCAACTCCCATTCCCCATCAGAGCATGATTCTCCAATCCCTCAACGAACTCTATTCCCGCCTCGCCGCCGATCCCGACTACGAGATCGCTCCACCGGGCTTTTCGCCACAGAAGATCGGATTCCGCATCGTAATCAAGGTGGATGGCACGCTTTTCGATATTCAGGATGCTCGGACTCCAGACGAAAATGGGAAGATGCAAAACATCGTCATGCTGGTACCTGGAGAATCCAAGCCCTCTGGCTCTGGTCTCAATCCTTGCACACTATGGGATAACAGCGCCTACCTTCTCGGTTATAAAAAGCCTGACAAAGATCCTCAAAAGGCAGAAAAAGAAGCGGCCCGGGCTCTCGAAACATTTGCCGAATGCACGAAGCACCATTTGGCCATCGAGCGGGAAATCAATGATCCGCATTTTTCTGCGGTCTGCCGTTTCATGGAACAGTGGGATCCAGTGCGGATCACCGAATTTCCCATCGTCAATGATCTCGGTACTGGCTTTGGCATCTTTCAAATTCAAGGCGAGAAAAAGCCTGTTCACGAATCGGCAGCCGTTCAGGATTGGTGGATGCGCTCTCAATCTACTGGGGTCCCCGGCGACATTGCCCAATGCCTGTTGACGGGAGAAATCCTTCCGATTGCCCGCCTTCATCCTAAAATCAAGAGTGTAACAGGCGCACAGTCATCGGGCGCGTCCCTCGTTTCGTTCAATGCGAGTGCCTACGAGTCATACGGTAAATCCCAAAGCTACAACGCCCCAGTTAGCGAAACGTCCGCCTTTTGCTACGGTACCGCGCTTAACTCCCTGTTAGCGGGCCCCAAATCAAGCAAACACCGCATCCGCATTGGCGATACCACGACTGTCTTCTGGACTGAGAAGCCATCCATCGTGGAAGACTGTTTCGCGGACATCTTCGCCGGTGGTTCTCAAGCCACTGAGGAGGTTCAGGACGAAACCAAGCGCGGACAGCTTCAGCGGATTCTCGAAGCAATCCGTTCTGGCGGAAAGTATCAAGAACTTGGTGAATCGGGAGAAACTCAGTTTCATATTCTCGGCTTGGCGCCTAATGCCGCCCGTATCTCTATCCGCTTTTATCATGGCTCAAAAGTCGACGATCTTCTCGCCAAGCTCCACGATCATCATCGCTGCCTCGAGATCGTTCGCCAGTTCACCGAGCAGACTGGAAGTCGCTTTCCTGATCCCGAGTTTCCCGCGCTGTGGCAGATTATTCGCGAGACAGCCCGTGCCGCCGATGAGATTCCACCACTACTCGGCGGTGCCCTTGCGCGCGCCATCATCGAGGGCACTCCTTACCCGGAAGGGCTCTTCTCCGCCATCATCCGCCGCATCCATGCTGACCGGACGATCAACTATCTCCGCGCTGCCACTCTCAAGGCCGTGCTCACCCGCAATCACAAACTAGACATCCCTATCATGCTTGATACAGAAAACACAGACCCCGCCTATCTCCTTGGTCGCCTTTTTGCGGCCCTTGAGAAAACCCAAGAAGATGCCCTCGGAAACGTCAACGCTGGTATTCGCGACCGCTTTTACAGTGCCGCGTCTTCCACGCCCGCCAGCGTTTTTCCACGGTTACTTCGTACGTACCAACACCACCTCTCCAAGCTCAATGGCGGTGCGAAGGTGAACCGGGAACGCATGGTTCAGGAAATTGTCGCCTCGGTCGATGCCAGTGGATTTCCAAACCAGTTTGCTCTCAAAAAGCAGGGCATCTTCGCCATCGGCTATTACCACCAACGCAAGGACTTCTTTACCAAAAAAGAAACCGCGCCGACATCCGAACCCGTTACTGAAACCGTCTGATCATTCTCAATAATCCAAACCAAATAACACAATCATGAACAACCGCTACGACTTCCTCTTCATCTTCGATGCCCAAGACGCCAACCCCAATGGCGATCCCGACGCAGGCAACCTCCCACGCATCGATGTGGAAACCGGCCAGGGTCTCGTCACCGATGTCTGCCTCAAGCGGAAGATCCGCAACTTCGTCGCCCTCACCGCGAACGGTGCTGCCGGCAAACGCATCTACTTCACGGATGGCTCGGTCCTCAACGATCTTCAGCAAGAGGCTCAAAATGCCGTCGGCATCCCGGCTGCCGAGTCCAAGGCCCCGAAGAATGGTAAAAAAGACCAAGCCACCGCGTGGATGTGTGAAAACTACTACGATGTCCGCACCTTCGGCGCCGTGATGTCAACGGAGATCAATTGCGGCCAAGTGCGCGGCCCGGTTCAACTGTCATTTGCTCGCTCAATCGATCCGATCGTTGCCAGCGAGCACGCCATCACCCGTTCCTCCGTCACTAACAAAAAAGACGCAGAAAAGGAACGCACCATGGGTCGCAAGTTCACCATTCCTTATGGCCTTTATAAGGCCCACGGCTTCGTGAATCCCTTCCTCGCCGCCCAAACCGGATTCAACGACGATGACCTCGAACTCCTCTTTCAGTCCTTGGAAAACGCCTTCCAGTTCGACCAGTCCGCCGCCCGCCCCGCAGGCAGCATGAACCCACGAGCATTGCTCGTTTTCAAACACGACAACGCTCTCGGCGCAGCCGCCAGCCACAAACTCTTCGATCTCGTCACTATCAGCAAAAAAGCTGAGGTCGAAGTGGCACGTTCATTTGCGGATTACGATCTTACAATCGATGAGTCCGCGATTCCAAACGGTGTCACCCTGATTCGCCGAATCTGACCCATTCAAGCCATGGAGCGCGGAGAAGCCAACTTCACGGAGGAACAACTCCTCCCGCTTTCCGCGCTCCAGCATTGGCTATTTTGTCCGCGCCAGTGTGGCTTGATCCACCTGGAGCAGGCGTGGGCGGAGAACAAGTTCACGGCGGAGGGGCAGGTGCTCCACCAAAAGGCTCACGAAGGGCTGGACGAGAGCAAAGCCGGGGTGAGGATTACCCGCAGTCTTTCCGTGCGTTCGTTTGCGCTCGGCATCTCCGGCCAGTGCGACATCGTGGAATTCCACGGTGCTTTCCGCAATTTGAGATCTCAGATTTCAGATTTGCAATCGGCAGAGCGCGTCGTCCCAGTGGAGTACAAACGCGGCAAGCCGAAATCCCATCGCGCGGACGAAGTGCAGCTATGCGCCCAGGCCATGTGTTTGGAAGAAATGCTCGGCGGGCCGATTGCCAGCGGCTTCCTGTTTTACGGCGAAAACCGACGGCGGACTCTCATTGAGTTTGACGCACCGCTCCGCCAGCTCGTCGCGGAAACCGCCGCAGCCCTGCATGCGATGATCACATCTCGCGTGACGCCGCTGGCCGAATATGAATCGCGACGCTGCGACGCATGTTCGTTGATCGAACTATGCCAACCGAAAGCGATGCGCTTCAAACGCGGCGTGCAGTCGTGGTTTTCTTCCGCGATTAAGTCTCAGATATAAAGCTTACTTTTTGAAGCGATGAAACGCCACCTCAATACCCTGTTTGTCACGCTGGAAGGGGCCTACCTCCGCAAAGACGGAGCCGCAATCGAGATCCGCCACGAAGGCGAAACCAAGCTCCGCGTGCCGCTTCACAACCTGGACGGCATCGCCTGTTTCGGCTGGGACATTTCCTGCTCGGCCGCGCTGATGGCTGCCTGCGCCGAGGCCAACGTCAGCCTTTCCTTTCACAATCCGCACGGGAAGTTTCTTGCGGCCTCCAATGGGTTCACCTCGGGAAATATCCTTCTCCGCCGCGAGCAATATCGCCGTGCCGATTATGAACCTGCTTCATTGGCCATCGCGGCTAACATGATCACCGCCAAACTGGCAAACACCCGCCACGTCCTGATGCGGGCCGCCCGAGATCACGGCGAAAAATCCGCAGAACGGGCTTTCATCCTCACCCAAGCCGCTGACTTTTTTGCGGTCCGCATCGGCCTGATCGCCCGTGCGACGAGTCTCGACACCTTGCGCGGCATCGAGGGCGATGCCGCCTCGGGATACTTTGCCGTGTTTCCCTACCTGCTGACCAACCACGACCCCGCGATCACGATCTCCGGAAGATCTCGTCGCCCGCCGCTCGACCCCGTCAACGCCCTGCTCTCCTTCCTTTACGCATTGCTGATGCATGACTGCCGCAGCGCCCTAGAGTCCTGCGGGCTTGACCCGCAATGCGGCTTTCTCCACCGCGACCGACCCGGTCGGCCCTCACTGGCGCTCGATCTGATGGAAGAATTCCGCGCCTTTTTCGCCGATCGCACGGCGCTGTCGCTTTTCAATCGCCAGCAAATCACGATCAAGGATTTTGAGATCAAGGAAAACGGTGCCGTCTTGCTCAAAGATGATTCGCGCAAGAAAGTCCTCACCGCCTGGCAGGAGCGCAAGCAAGCCGAAATCAACCACCCTTTCCTCGACGAGAAAACAACTGTGGGCTTTTTGCCCCACCTCCAAGCTCGCCTGTTGGCCCGCCACCTGCGCGGCGATCTCGATGCCTATCCCGCGTTCCTCGCTCGCTAAAGGCGGGCTCAAATCACAGACTTATGTACGTCCTCGTCACTTATGATGTCTCAACCCTCACGCCAGCTGGGAAATCTCGCTTGCGTCGAACTGCCAAGGCTTGCCTCGATTACGGACAGCGCGTCCAAAACTCGGTTTTTGAATGCAAGGTGGATCCTGCCCAACTCGTCGCATTCAAGGCGCGGTTGCTGGATATCATTGATCTAGAAACTGACAGCCTACGCTTTTATCATCTTGGCAGCAATTGGCAGCACAAGGTCGAGCACCACGGCGCGAATGACGGTTACAATATTGAGGGAGCGCTTGTCGTTTGAGCGTTGGGAGGATATTCTCTAGTTTGCAAATAAGCTAACGGTCAGTGGTCACGCGAACCCCAAGCGATCTCAAAATCGTTAGTAGGTTCGCGAATGCTGCTAGACCTTAGATTTACGTTCTTTGATATTTCAAACAGAGCATCAAACCTGATTTTCCTTCTGAGATTTATAGGTTCGCGGAAAAGTCTATTCTTTCCCTACGGCGGTAAGGATTCTAGACTACCGCTGTCGCCCCCTTCACGGGGGGCGCGGATTGAAACACCAGTTGCGGCTATTTTAGAGAAGATCTCCTGGGTCGCCCCCTTCACGGGGGGCGCGGATTGAAACATTGA
>CAILVZ010000290.1 GCA_903837825.1 Akkermansiaceae bacterium
AGCCGAGAAGTACTAATCATCCGTTTGGCTTGATTCCTATTTTTGAATTAGTGAAGTCAAGAGACCGTGAATGGTCAGTGGTCATCAGGTTAAAAAATTAGAAGTCTCCGTGTGGATGTCAGAGAGCGGGCGAAAAAGCCAAGCTCAGATCCCCAGAGTCCCAGTCCTGATCAAACAGGGCTGCCCTCTGGTGACCAGAGCGCGGTGGAACCACCCGGTCCCATTCCGACCCCGGAAGTGAAACGCTGCAGCGCCAATGGTAGTGAGACGAGAGGTCTTGTGAGCGTAGGTCGTCGCCAGGTATATGCCCGGCTCCAAGCATGAAAGTGCTCGGAGCCGGGCTCTTTTTTTGCTCCCACGCCAGAACCTCAAAGAACCGAAAATCCGCTCCGATCCCTGGAATAAATTACAGAAATTCGGTGGCTTGGAATTTCCCGGCTTGAAGCGGCTCGTGCGGTCTCAGAACTCGCAGTTTCCTGGCGTTCTTGCGAATGGGATGACGTCCCGGATATTCGCCATGCCCGTCACAAACATGAGAAGGCGCTCAAACCCGAGCCCGAAACCTGCGTGTGGGACACTGCCGTATTTTCGCAGATCAACATACCACTGATAGGCTTCTGGGTCGAGGCCATGCTTCGTTAGATTTTCTAACAGGAGATCCAGTCGCTCTTCACGTTGGCTTCCGCCGATGATCTCGCCAATGCCGGGGACGAGAACATCCATGGCGGTTACGGTTTTCTGGTCATCATTCAAGCGCATGTAGAATGGCTTGATTTCCTTTGGGTAGTTGAAAACCGTGACTGGCTTTTTGAAATGCTCCTCGGTCAGCCAGCGCTCATGCTCGGACTGAAGGTTGAGTCCGTATTCCACCGGATATTCAAAGGTTTTGCCGCTGGATTTTAAAAGCTCGACCGCCGCGGTGTATGAGATCCGTTCGAAGGGTCGGCTCGCCACGAATTCCAAGCGCTCGCGGAGACCTTTATCCACAAACTTTTCAAAAATGCTGAGATCGTCATCGCTGTTTTCGAGGGCTTCTTTGACGAGGAATTTCACCAAGGCTTCGGCAAGATCCATGTCGCCCTCGAGGTCACAAAATGCGACTTCGGGCTCGATCATCCAGAACTCCGCAGCGTGCCGCGAGGTGTTGGAGTTCTCGGCACGAAATGTCGGTCCGAAGGTATAGATGTTCGAGAGCGCACAGGCGAAGGTTTCTCCTTCGAGTTGGCCACTCACGGTGAGGAATGCCCGCTTGCCGAAGAAATCCTGCGAGGCATCCAGCAATTTATCCTCCGGCAAGGTGGTGACTCGGAACATTTCACCAGCACCTTCGCAGTCACTCGCGGTGATGATGGGGGTGTGGACGTAGGTGAAGTCGCGTTCTTGGAAAAAGCGGTGGACCGCATAGGCCATGCGGCTTCTCATCCGGAAGACCGCGCCATAGAGGTTGGTTCTTGGCCGCAGGTGTGCGATGGAACGGAGGAACTCGGTGCTGTGGCCTTTTTTCTGCAGCGGATAATCCTCGGGAACCTCACCGAGGAGCTTCAATGAGGTGGCCTGCATCTCCCAAAGCTGGCCCGCCGCAGGCGAGGGGATCAATTTTCCGCGCACCTCGATCGAGGCGCCGGTGCTCATTTTGGAAATGGACTCGTATCCAGGAATGTCCGCATCTGCAACGATTTGGAGATTGCCGAGGCACGACCCGTCATTGAGTTCGAGAAATGAGAAGGCCTTGGAATCTCGCCTTGTTCGTACCCAACCAGCCACGTGAAGGTCATCGGAAGGTTCGCTGCGTTTTAGGACGTGTTTGATGAGTGATCGCATGGGCGTTGTTAGCGAGAAAGCGTGGCCTTGTCAAAGCAGGCGCGGCAATTTATGAACCGCTTCTCGAGGGCCACCGCTCGTCGGGGGCGATCAATCCAAAGCTGACCATGAAAATTTTATCGATGTTCTTCATCACGGCGGTTTGCGCGGTCGCTCAGGGCTGGAGTCCCAGCCAAGAGGCCCCCAAGCTGCCACTTGCGTCGTTTGTGTTGCCAGTAGGATTGGAGATTACTCCGTGGGCGGTGTCGCCGCAGTTATTCAACCCAACCAACTTGGACATCGACCAAAAGGGGCGGATCTGGGTGACGGAGGGTGTGAACTATCGCTATAAAGCGGGTCGTCAACAGGGAGGGGATCGGATCGTCATTTTGGAGGACACGGATGGTGACGGAAAGGCGGATCGCTCGCGGGTCTTCTGGCAAGATCGAGAGCTGATTTCGCCGCTCGGGATCGCGGTGTTCGATAATGTGGTGATCGTTTCGCAACCTCCGAATTTGATTAAACTCACAGACGTCAATCGTGATCTAAAATTTGATCCTGCAACGGGTGACACGCGCGAAGTTTTACTCACTGGGTTCAATGGGAGAAACCATGACCACTCGCTGCATTCCCTGACTGCTGGCCCAGACGGGAAATGGTATTTCAATCAAGGCAACACTGGCGGGGTCTTCACCGATCGGTCTGGTAAGACCTTCCTTATTGGAAGCTGCTATTACAAGAGCGGTGGCGGGGAGTGGCCCATCAACACTCCGTCCATCGCAGGCAAAAAAAGCGACGATGGGTTTGTTTACGTCGGTGGCTTCACTGTCAGGCTGAACCCGGACATGACCCATGCGGAAATCGTTGGGCACAACTATCGGAATTCCTACGAGCAGGTGATCACCTCCCGGGGCTTTGTATTTCAGAATGACAACGACGACCCTCCAGCGTGCCGCACCAGCCATGTGATCGAGCATGGCAGCGCTGGATTTTTCTCGAAGGACGGGCGGCGCCCTTGGGAGGCTGACAGGCGTCCTGGTCAAGGCATCGCAACGGCGGAGTGGCGCCAAGAGAATCCGGGGAGCATGCCCGTCGGCGATGTCTATGGTGGTGGCTCACCCACAGGAATTGCATTTTATGAAAATGGCGCGCTCGGGCCGAACTATGTGGGGACCTTGCTGTCCTGTGAGGCTGGCAGGAATGTGATTTTTGGTTATCAGCCAGTGCTTGAGGGTGCTGGGTTCAAGTTGGATCGCACGGACTTTCTCACCAGCAACCCTGAGAAGCAATTCGTCGGTACAGATTTCACCGGTGGAAAGAGAGCCCCCGCAACTCCAGGAGTCGACACTGAAAAATTCAACTTTCGCCCATCGGATATTTGTGTCGGGCCGGATGGTGCGGTGTATCTAACCGATTGGACCGATCCCCGCGTTGGAGGACACGACACCCAAGATGCTACTGCTTCAGGCGTCATTTATCGCATCGCGCCAAAGGGATTTAAGTCGGTCATCCCGTCATTCGATCTGCAGACCGTGGAAGGTGCTGCGATCGCGTTGCAATCGCCTGCGGTCAACGTGCGGTCTTTGGGCTATCAGAAATTGAAGGCCGCGGGTGCCGCTGCATACGATGCCGTCGCGAAGATCCTCGATGATCCGAACCCCTATATCGCCTCGCGTGCCATTTGGCTGATGCCGTACCTTGGGAAGCAAGGGCGCGCCAAGCTCAATGCGCTGGTGACTGGAGAAGATCGTGCAAACCGATTGACTGCCTTTCGTGCAATCCGCCGCACGGACGGGGCCATCGATGATTTGGACTACGCGCGCAAACTCGCCAATGACCCTGCTCCAGAGGTTCGAGTGGAGGCGGCGCTTGCCATGCGCGACCGAAACTTTGCCGAGGCGCGTGAAGTGCTTGTCGACGTCGCAAGCAAATACGACGGCAAGGATCGTTCGTATCTTGAGGCGCTTGGCATCGGGGCTGGTCTGCACACGGAATCGTTGTGGAAAGCGCTCGTTCAAAAACTCGAACCTGGCTTGCCTGAGAAGTGGCCTGAGACTTTCGCGCGTCTGACATGGCGGCTGATGCCTAAGGCAGCGGTTGCTGCATTGAAAACCCGCGCCACTGCCGCAGCCCTCACCCCAGACGAGCGCAAACTGGCGGTGGATTCGATCGCTTTTATCAAGTCAAGTGCCTCCGCCAAAGCGCTCATGGATCTCGCGGTCGAAGGATCTCCTGTTAGAGGCCAGAGTCGCTGGTGGCTGCAGAATCTCAGTGAAGGTGAATGGGCGTCGTTCAAGCTCAAGCCAGAATTGGAAAGGCGTGGGATCATCGAAAAGCAAGCTCCTCTAACAGAAATTACGGTTCCGGCGAAGCCTTTGAGCACCAAGTTCACGGTTGCCGAGGTGATGGCGCTGAAGGGAGATGCCGCGCGGGGGCAGGCAGCGGCGGGTCGTTGCGTGATGTGCCATAGGATCGGGGAGACCGGTCCTGACTATGGGCCAGCGCTCAAGGGTTTTGCACGTCGGCAAGCTCCGGAAGTCGTCGCGCGCTCGATCATCGAGCCATCGTTTGACATCTCTCATGGCTTTGAAGGGACCGCGATCCATCTCAAGGATGGAAAATGGATTGATGGCCGGGTCCTAGTGGATGGTGATCCGTTGGTCATCATTTCGACCGGCGGTGTCACCCAGCGAGTGAGTAAGCGGGAGATCGCGCTTCGGAAAGACATGGATCGCTCCCTCATGTTAGGGGCGGACCAGTTAGGGCTGAGTGCACAGGACGTCGCCGACGTCGTCGAGTGGCTCAAGAGTTATTGAGTCGCCACCCTAGGACTCATTACTCTGGCTTAGGCAGGTTCTTGTGCGAACCATCGCAAAGCGGGGGATTGGCGGTGTGCTTGCACTGGCACCACCAGATCGTTTTTTTCTCGGTCACTTCGAATTTTACCGGCTGCAGACCGGTTCCTTTGTGCGAGCCATCGCAAAAGGGCGGGTGGCTTGAGCGCCCGCATGAGCACCACCAATGAGTTCCTGCTTCGACTTCGAGTGCGAGGGGCTTGTTGTCACAAATGATCGGATCTTCTGCCATGAGTCAGTTGAGTGAAATGGGATGAAATGAAATGAATTTAGCGCGAGACGGATGGTGGAAGATCCGAGGCGGGTGAGTAGGTGGTAAGTGCGGGCGACTCACTGGTCTTGCGGCTGGCAGCGGTTTCAGGGCGCTTGTCGAGCTTCGGGTATCGTTGGGCGGGCACTTCCTTGAGAAACGTTGCTCCAAGCCAGCCTGCAAGGATGACCGACGAAACACTTACAAATTTACGAGCATTCATGAGATGTTACGGGAATGTTGAAAATCAACACCAAGGGGTATTGCTAGATTTTTGGGCGGTTGGCAATCGAAATGATTGGATCGCCGACGGAGCTCGCTGGCCTCGAGCGATTTGCAGGGCTTGCTCCCTAGCGGGCGATGGTGCCGAGTCGGATGGCCTCGGTGAGGAGAAAGCGGGTCGGCTGGTTCAGCGGGAGTTCAAGTGCGGCCGCCGGTGACATCCAGCGGAATTCTTGAGCCTCATCATTGAGTCGGACGTCGGTGGTCGTAGCGTTTGCGGTGTAGTTGAGCAGCAAGAAGTGTTCTGGCCGATGAAACTCGGGCGAGTCGATGCAATCCTGCACCAAGGTAAATTCGACGTTGGTGACTTCGAGTCCGGTCTCCTCGCGGACCTCACGGCGCAGGGCATCGGTTGCCGATTCACCGCGCTCGATTTTCCCGCCAGGGATGCCCCAGCGGTTGCCCCACTTGTGAGTGCGAATCATCAACACCCTTCCGCCGCCATCATCGATCAATGCGCCCACGGTGACGATCGGGCGCGCGCCACCGCGGCGGCGGTCAAGCAGTTCACGGAGGACCCCCAGATCGGGCACCGTGAGGTCTGGGCGCACCACGGCGAGCACCTCCGCGTGATTGTAGCCGGTTAGCACCGCAATCGATGCAATGCCGCCGTGGCGGGCGGTCTCGACGTCGTGGGTCATGTCGCCGACGAATGCGGTCTCGAGTGGATTGAGTTGGTGAGTCTCGAGGATTTGGTGGATGATCTCCCGCTTGTCCAACACGCCAGAGTAGGTGGCCTCGAAATGCTTGCGAAATCCGAACTCGTCCATTTGCCGCTCAAACGCGCCCGTATCCATCGAAGTGAGGACGAACACGCGGATGCCCGAGGCGCTGCACCACTCGAGTTTTTCTCGGGCATGGGGTAGCACGGTGACGGGGACGACTGAGGCATCGAAGGCTGGTCGAAAATGACTCTCTAGTTCTTCTAACGGAACGCTGGGTAGCAGTTCGGCGTAGAACTCGCGGTAGGGCAGGCGAAAGCAACGGCGGAACCCCTCGCGATCGAGCGCGGGGATCTGGTAGTTGCCAAGCACCGCATTGGTCGCCTCGATCACTGGGCCGAGATCATCCACCAGCGTGCCAGACCAATCGAAGATGAGATTGCGAAACATGAAAAGTAAGGGTCTGGGTTCCCGGGCTATCCGAGGGTGAATTTGATCGATTGGACACGCCCTTCGCCGAGTTGATCACGGATGCGGCCGAGAAGCATCGGCTTCATTTGTTCTAACTGAAATCGAAGCGCCGGCTGTGTGACGCGTAGGACGAGGATCCCGCTCTTGACGGAAACAGGCTCGGTGTGCCGTGCGATGAAGTCTCCCGCGAGTTCTTTCCATGTGGACCGGACGTGATCCTCTTGAAGCCCATCTTCCGCACCAGCGGCACGCAGAATGGAAGCGACAAATTTCTCGGCGAGGTGGATTCCAGCGTTGAGATCGGTCGGCTCGTCGATACCACGCCATTCACGGAGAATTTCTTCCCGGATCTTGCTCGCATGCGACGGCTTGCTCATCGAGCGGTTTATCCCGTTCAGGCGGCACCATCATCGCCGATGGCCTCGACGGGGCAGCCTTCCATCGCCTCGCGGCTTTGCTCCAGTTCTTCGTCGGTTTCCGGTTGCTTGAATACGTAGGAGTAGCCCTCGTCCTCGGCGCGGGTGAAGTTGTTCGGTGCGGTTTCCCGGCACAGGTCGCAATCAATGCACTGGCTGTCCACATAGAACTTGCCTGGCACGTTTTCTACATTTTTGTCTTCGCGGTCTGCCATAAGAAATCAAGGGAGTTACAGGCCCTTGGATGACTTCGTCGGAGATCAGATGCAACTGGATTTTTCAGGAAATCGATTTTCCCATCCGAGAGGACTCGCTGCAGCGCTCCGCGAGACGTTCAGGCCTCGCTTTCGCGCTGGTCAAGTGGGGCAGTTCAAATTATAAAAATCTCACCACCAATCCATGACCTCCACACCACCTCCATCCTCTGGCGATTCGTCTATCCCGCCACGGCACCGCCCAATCATGGGGAACTTCACCCGAGAAACCACCGAGCTCGACCTTTGGGCGCTTGATGACTTGGATGCGGGGGAGGGTGAATCCACTGAACCGGCGCCGAGGGCGCACCAGGTGGTGATTCCGGTGCCTCGTGACTATAGGCGACGCGGGCAACCCTCAGAGGCGGAGACCGGCCCCACCGCGATCCCTCGAACGGAACCTGCAGGAAGCGAAGTTCCAACCCAGCCGGAGGCCACCACGCTCCGCACGAAGCTGCAACCCACTAGGCCTCTCGCTCCAGCTTCGAAGCTGCCCGACCATTTTGCGGATCTCGATGACGCGCCGCTGCCGCCCAGCGCCGCCCCAGCACCTGTTGCCGATCTCGATGACGCGCCGATGCCATTCAGCGCCGCCCCTGTACCTGCCGACTCCGTGGCCTCCCCAGCGGCGAAAGTTACCTCGACCGAAGCCGCGCAGCCCGATGCCCCGCCGGCCCAACGAATCAAGGCCGCCGAGGATGATGAATTCTCACCCCGTGCGCGGGATGGCACCGCGCCGTTAGACCTGCGCCCACAACTTGGCTTGAGTCGACTCGAGCGCATCGGCCTCGTGGCGTTAGCCCTGCTGATCCTCGGCGGAGGTGGCACTTTTTTCTACGGCCGACTCAGCCGCCTCGCTCCCAAGAGCTCGGTCACGGATCAAAATGATTTTCCGATCAAAGGCCAATACGCGACCATCCGCTCGGCCGAAACCTACTGGCGCCCCCCGATCCTCTCGGGTGCCATGGCGGAGACGGTTCGACCCGGCACCAAGATGATCCCTGTCATCAAGCTTTCCACTGAGGGGAATGCAGCCGCCGTTAGAGTGTTCTTCCGTGACAGCGATGGCGTTCTCATCGGCGATGCGATTACCCGCACGACCAACTCTAACATCCCACTAGAAATTACCGCCACCGCGGGCTTCACCGATGTGGGGATGTTCTCCGGCTACCGCGCGGAACAAGGAAAACCATGGACGGTCGAGGTGGCCGAGGCGCCCACCGAAAATGCGCCGAACTCCGATTTCAAGAAGCTCTTCAAACTGGCGATCTCCACCGCCCAACGCTGAAGCCCAATCCTCATGCCCACCTCCGAAGTGACCCCACTCGTGCCCAGAGAAGGCTGGCACGTCATGCACCTGTTCTATCACGTGGACCACGCCCAGTGGGCGCTCTTCAGCGACGAAGAGCAGCGCCAAGCGAAAACGCGCCTCACGGAGTTAGTCCAAGAAATCCGCTCAACGCCCGACACGCACCTGCTGATTTTTTCCATCGCGACGCCCAAGGCCGACCTCGGCTTCATGCTGCTCACCCCAGATCTCCAGGTTGCGAATGCCTATGAGAAACAACTGAGCCTCTCGCTCGGCCCGGAAATCCTCAGCCCCGCCTATTCGTATCTCTCCCAGACCGAGGGATCCGAATACACCACCACCCAGGAGCAATACATCGCCGAAACCCTCGTCGGGGAAAAAGGCCTTGCGCCAGGAACTCCGGAATTTGAGGCAGGCGTGAAGGAGTTCGACGACCGCATGGCGCACTATCTCAAGCACCGACTCTACCCCGTCCTGCCCGACTGGCCACTGATCTGCTTCTACCCAATGTCGAAGCGCCGCAACGGCTCAGACAACTGGTATTCGCTCGATTTTGAATCCCGCCGCAAGCTGATGGCGGGCCACGCGCGAGTCGGCCGCACCTACTCGGGCCGCATCCTCCAACTCATCACCGGCTCCACCGGCCTGGATGAATTCGAATGGGGGGTCACCCTCCTCGCCAAGGACAGCATCGACATCAAGGCGATCGTGCACGAAATGCGCTTCGACGAGGTGACCGCACGCTACGGCGAGTTCGGCGACTTTTACATCGGAATGCAGCTCCCGCTCGACGTCCTTTTCCGCAGGATCTGCCTCTAAACCCCACCAAGACCGCTTTGAAAAAGATTGCGAATTCCGAAAATTTTCCTTGCGGTACCCCCGCTCTCTATGCTCTGTTGTCCATGCAACGTATGAATCGGCAGAAAAAACAACTGGCGCTTGGCAGCTTCAGGAGTTAATTTTAAACCGTTCAGCGCAGCAAAAAGCCTATAAAAACAGTCTCCAACGCCGCAACCGATCTCTTTGCGGCGCTGCTCCAAACAAAAACAAACCAAAAATCCCAAATCCGAATCCCAAACCAAATCACACCAATGTCCATCCATATCGCCCTTGACTCTTGCGTATTTTTTAGGAATATTAATATCCTTATTTAAACTAAGTGGAAGTAATCTTGGATGACTGCCACCCCAACCACAGGCTACTTTTCCTTTAGTGCCTAT
>CAILVZ010000291.1 GCA_903837825.1 Akkermansiaceae bacterium
ATTTATCAGCATCTGCCACAGCGGCATTATAGGCATCGAGAAGTTCGCTATATCGCTGATAGCCTCGGTCCATTTTGCTTTTCTTGACGAGGAAAGTATTAGTCGCTTCGCGCAGACTGACTTGAGCCTCATAGACTTCCAGCAAGGCGGATTGGATTTTTCCTGGCTGGGAGCGCTGACCCATGCTCGAGTCCGCAAATGCCGCCAAAGAAAACTTATCTACTTTGAAAGTCTTGGAAACATATTCCACAGGAAGGCTTACGCGGTTGTAGATACTTTCCATCGACCAGTCATTGAATGGATCGATGTTGATCGGCTCACGATATTCCACGCTTCGGGATTCACTCGTATCCACCAAGGTGGAAGGGAGATTGATGAAATTTGAGTGGTAGAGATCCGGGCCTGTGTAGCCTTGCTTGTAGAGTTTGCCTGCACCGATGTCCCCGGCGTAAGCGGTTCCATAGAGGCCGATGAGTTCGTATTCGTATGCCGATTCTTGATCGGAAACGGCTGCCTGATAGCTATCCAAGCTCTCATTTTGCTGGCGCAGCAGGGTATCCATGCGACCGGCTTGGTCGAAGGCATTTTTAGCGTTCAAGCAGGCTTGCAAAGCCCGCTCGTAGATTTGCTCAAAATTATCCTTCCCTGCAGCCAGCTGCGTCGGAGAAATATCGAATGTCATGCCATCTTTGGCGACGCCGATGGTATTGATGTGCGCTTGGAGCCCCCCAGAGAGCATGAAGAGTTTTGCGGCACTGGACGCGATGTCGGAGAGCTCAGCAACGGTGGTGCGATCGATTTTTTCGACGCCCGAATTAGTGCTGGTCGCGGGGAGCATGGCATTGGCGGATATCCAGTTGAAATAAGCCCCCTGATAGGCTCGTGAGGCCCACTCGTCGGAACCCCAGTAGCGTGTCCGGTTGTTCGAACTCGTCTTATTGTCCCCCATCGTGCTCCAGCCGAGTTGTTCCGCATCCTTGTTTTGCTTGGCTGTGAAGTCTAAAATATCTACAGCGCAACGAGCTAAGGAAGAGGCTGCCAAGGCAAACTTGCGCTCGTCTTTGTAGTCGATCTGCACGGTTTGTCCGAGAACGGTGACAGATTCAGCGCTGGGATTCCAAGTGAAGTTCGGGTTTGTGAGAAGCTTGTAATAGCCTTTGACCGCAGTGAGATAGTGTCCATAGGCATCGCCATGTCCTTGCGGGAACATGTAGAGGGCGTCTGCGGCATTTATGGAACCATCAACAGATGGACCACCCGTTTTTTCCTTGATGTCGTAGTTCAAGGCATAGATCGACTCACCGGATCGAATGCCACCTGTGTAATTCCAGTAGAGACGGTTATACACAGGAGCAATTTGCACGGAGGGCAGGGAATTGTCATCCCGACCGCGCAGAAGCGCCAAGGTTTCAGACATGAGGCTGGGCAGTTGACCCTCAAAGGAAAAGCGAGAGGAACCGGCGGTCGCCGAAGTCTGGCTGCTATCCAGTCGAAGAGTCGGGTTCGGGGCATCATCGTAGGCCTCGTTACCGAGAATCAAGTAGAGGTCACACAGGTAGCCGGCGGCATTGAGCAAGGCGGTGTTGG
>CAILVZ010000292.1 GCA_903837825.1 Akkermansiaceae bacterium
GAACCCATAACTCGATTCGAGTTCCGCGAGAGGTCGCACATTGCAGACTCCATCGCTTGATTCGACATCGTGCGTGAAAACCAATGCGAACTTTTTCCCGTCAGGCCACCCTTTCCAACCGGGTGGCTTGCTTCCAGCAGCTTCATTGATCGGCCAAACATTGGCGCTTTGCCTCATGATGCCCGGAATCCGGCTGCGCCGCATGATCCATCGGATGCTCCTGGGAATATAAGGCTTCACCCGGAAATAGGCGCGCGCGAGCATGCCGTGCGATCCGCTAGCCATCGCGCGCGACTCCGGCTGCTTCGCATGCTGCCCCATCGATTCAGACTTCAAGATTTCAGTGAGTGACGTTGATCGATTTCCACCGATATTCTAACCTTGGCCGATCAACCAGCCGGGCGCATGAGAGCGCGTCTTGTTGAAGATGCACGAAACGTCAGCCTTACCTTTAACGAGCTCCGAATAGCCCCATTTCAAGGCATCCCTGCTGGTGTTCTCCGCATCCAAAACCAGGAGAACCTTGTCCATCAATCCCGCCATGGTGAGGGTTCTACTGGTTTGATCGATTGGCGGCATGTCAAAGATGATATAGTCGTAATCGCTCGCTTGGAGATGCGGCATCATTTCATACAAGTGTATCGGTGAGAATGTCGTGAGCCCGGTCTCATCACGCCTGGCAGTGGCACTCGCATAGTAGAGATTCTGGTCACTTCTTTTGAACTGCGGCCCCTTTGCCAGTTGAAGGGCTCCGGTCAGCGTATGCCGCGGGACCTCGCCAAAGATCGGACTGTCTTCCGGATGATAGGAGCTGAGATCCACCAACAATACCTTCGCCCCGCTGATTTCGGAGAAAGATTTCGCAAGGCCTGCGGCGATGGTGGAGGCACCGGCACCTTCCGATAGGCCAGCAACCGCCATCATCTTTGGCTTGTGCGTAACGTTGTTGACTTCAAAATTGAAGATAATGCGATCACGGATAGTTTCGGAATAGGGCAGGATGAAATGATTCGCCTTACGAATCGCCGTATCCGCTGTCATTTCCCTGGGAACAATCGATTCATTGGATGAGTCAGTTGTCCCGATACGGGGAATATTCGATTCATGAGTCAGCATTAGGCCACCACGCTCCCTACGTTTGATGTAGGGTATGGAAAGCAACAACGGCAATTGCAGGCGGGCATGGATTTCAGTCGGCCTCTTGATTCTTCGGTCAAAGAGAAGTTCGATCAGAAATGCGAGCACCACACCGATTCCTACGCCTGCTGCCGCAAGTCCTCCGACAATCTTCTTGGTCAGCTTGTCATAGGTCGGCCTTGGAGTTGAAGGCGTCTGAACCACCCTGAGATTCGGCATCCGGGTGGGATCGAGTTTGCCGACCAGTATGGCGTCCTTGAGCTTGATCTCCACGGACCGGTATTCCGCATCCTCCATCTGTCGGTGCCGCTCCAAAACCTCGATCTGAGAGCCTATCAAATACTGTTCCTTGTATTGCTCGTCAATTTCCTCGAGATGTTTCATGTAGGCATTTGCTCTTGCCTGCACCGAAGCAAGATTTGCCTTTTCCGAGAAGAGATCCATTTCGGGAGTCTTCGCATCCTTATCAATCAGCGCGGCTTGCGCCAACAAATCCGGGTACTTGTCGACCAAGGCTTTGCGCCGGGAATCCGCTTCGTTGATCTGTTCCTGGGTCGCCGCCACGAGACGGTTTCCTGATTTGAATTTCACCCGGAGTTCGAGTTCTCGTTTTTGAAGCACCGCAAGCAAATCGAGAATCGCCTTGTATTCACTGATCACGGGCATCGGGACTTTGCTTGTTTGAACCGCTTCCTTGGGATCTGGCTTGACTCCGCCGGGATCGGTTTCACCCCGATAGAGAGGTGACTTCTCAAGAGCTTCGATACGGGCGGTTTTTTCAGCCAATTCAGCTTTCGCCGCCATTAGATCCTCTTTGGTTCTTGCTCTTTGATTTTCGAGAGCCGCTGTGGCGCCGGCCAGTGTGCTGATCCCAGATTCCGTGCGCAGTTTGTCGAGTTCGCTCTCGGTTTGCTTCAATCTAAGACGAACCTCCTCCACCTGTTTGGAGACGTCGTCGTAGGTCAATGCATCCCGATGTAACTCCAAATGCTTGATTGAATACTGCTTGACCAACTCCTCGAGAATAAGGACCGCATATTCGGGCTTGGGGCTGCTGTAACTGATATGAATGACATTGCTACCGGGAGACACAACGACCTCCGTATGTGCAAGGATCATACCTGCAGCATCCACAACAGTGGCGCCCTCCGAGCCTACTGGCAAAACCTTTTCAATTCCGACAGCTTCGGCAACCTTCCGCGCGAGGTCCTCACTGGTGATGATCTCAACCTCGGTGGTGATCACCTGATCACCCGGTCCTCCCGGTGGGCCCTGGTAGTTTTCGACCGTGCCGGGATTCAGGACATAGCTGACGAGGATGTTCGACTGCGATTGGTAGAGCACCTCACGATTGACGAAGACATATGCTGAAGCAATGAAACCCAAAATCGAGAAGAACAGAATCTTCCATTTGTGTTTGAACAGGATATACAGGATGTCCTGCACACCGAACGATTCCTGAGAAGTTGGTTTGGGGGATTTTTGCATCAGAGACCGAAATGATGATAGGTTGGCTGAATGAAATTCAGAAAAGGAGTCTTGGAAAGCGGTGCGAACGATCAAGCGGCCCGGCGGGAATTAACCGCATTTCGAACGGTATCAATCACTGCAGCAATCTGCATTTCGTTCAGCTCAGGAAACATTGGAAGAGAGATGAATCGCTTCGCGCTTTGTTCAGAGACGGGAAAATCGCCCGGTTGATGCCCGAGGAGCTTACGATAGGCTGGCTGCAAATGCACCGGGACAGGATAGTGGATGCCGTGACCAATGCCCTGTTCGGTGAGTGTTTTGATCAGCCGCTCCCGGTCAATGGCCTGAATCGCATAGATATGGTAGACATGGGCCGCGTCCACACACTCGCATGGAGGCACAATTCCATCGAAAGAATCTAGAGCCGCGGAATAAGCCATCGCATGGCGGCGGCGCAATTCATTGTTTGAGTCAAGTCGACGGAGTTTGAGTTGGAGGACAGCTGCCTGGATTCCATCCATTCTGCTGTTCCAACCGATCACCGGATGATGATTCTTTGAATCCTGTCCGTGGTTGCGCAGGCAACGAAGCATTTCAGCAAGGTCGCCATTGTCGGTGACAATGGCACCCGCTTCGCCCATTGCTCCCAGATTTTTGGCTGGATAAAAACTGAAACAACCCGCGTGCGCCAGAGAGCCGGCCTTTTTGCCCTTATAGGTGGCGCCGTGAGCTTGCGAAGCATCCTCAATGACTGGAATACCATTCCGATGCGCGATCTCATTGATTGCATCCATCGACGCCGTTTGACCGAACAAGTGGACCGGCATGATCGCGCGTGTGCGGGGTGTGATCGCCTTTTCCAAATGTTCGGGATCCAAGGTAAAACTTTCGCGATCCACATCGACAAACACGGGTCTGGCACCTGTCATCGTGATTGCCTCAGCGGTTGCGAAGAACGTCATGGGAACGGTAATCACCTCATCTCCGGGACCGATACCCATCGCTTTCATGGTAAGCCAAAGCGCGTCGGTTCCAGATCCCACCCCCACTGCATGTTTTGTCCCGCAATAGGCGGCGAATTGTTCCTCGAATTTTTGCACAAACGAACCACCCGAGAAATCGGCCGATTCCACCACCTCGCTGACCACGCGACGAAGTTCGTCGCTGATCGGCAGGTGCTGCGCTTTCAGATCGATGAATGGAACTTTCACTGTCTGTTTCTGGATGATTTTTCCGATGGCCGCGCCGGGTTACCAATGACGGTCGCATGCGGTGAGACATCTCGGACCACCACGCTGCCCGCTCCGATCATTGCATGTTCTCCAATGGTGATTCCACCCAGAAGCGTCGCTCCCGAACCGATCGAGGCACCGCGTTTCACCAGCGTGGACTGGCATTTCCAGTCACCATCACTTTTCGGACTCCCGTCGCTAGTGACAGATTTTGGCCAGAGATCATTCGTGAAAGTAACTCCATGACCGACGAACACCTCGTCCTCGAGGGTGACTCCCTCGCAAATAAAAGTGTGACTTGAAATCTTGCAGCGGGCTCCAACCTTCGCGCCTTTTTGAATCTCCACAAAGCAGCCGATCCTGGTGTCATCGCCCACCTCGCAACCGTATAGATTGCAAAAGCCATGCAATATCACGTTCTTTCCGAGTTTTACGTCGGCAGCAATCCTCAAATATTGCGGATCTTCTTTCTTCATCATTCAAAGAAATTATCTGATGGAATTTGATTCCATCTGTGTTTTGCACCCCGTATCAATGCTTCGATTTCCAATTGGATAGACAGGTTGCCCGTTTGATTTAAGCGAAATTTCGCAGGCTTCCAGAACCCTTACCACAGCAAGGCCCTCCTCGCCGGGAGTGATGAGGGAACAGTCTGAAGTGATACATTCGATAAAATGTTTGCAAAGCGTATGCAGCGGTTCGCTCTGCTCGATATGCGGAATATGGCAATCGCCGTAATGGTAGGAATAGTGAAAATCGGCGAAGGTATCATAATGCGGCGGGCATTCGACTCTCACGTCGTAAATCCGGATTTTTTCAA
>CAILVZ010000293.1 GCA_903837825.1 Akkermansiaceae bacterium
GCTCGTGGCGCAGGCTTCGCGGAGGTGCTTGGGACTCCAACGTCTCCAACGTCTCCAACGTCTCCAACGTCTCCAACTTGCGCTCCCCATTCACCTACAACTTCTTCCCCACGCTCGAGAGCAACAACTTCGGTTTCCGCGTCGCTGGTGCAGTGCCTGAACCCACCTCGGTGGTCCTGATGGTGCTTGCCAGTGGCGTGATGCTGATCCGCCGGAAGCGGTGATGGTTTACCGCTTGCCCGTGGGCGGGCGTAAGTGGCGGGCCCGATGAAAAATATTACGTCGATCAGGGCGATAGGCGTCCACTTTGGCTTTGAGGTAAAATTTCACCATCAGATCCTTTGTCTGGGACATGTTGCGAACCCAATGTGACAGTTTTGTCACATTGGGTTCGTTGCGATCTAGTAGGCGTCTAGTGAAGAATCATCCCTCGGCGATGTTCACTTCTTCTAACGAATCAAAATATCTTGTCCAATTTGTTGAACTGCACAGTCAGATCGGTGTTGAGCTGGCTTTTGTGGGTGCGGGTTCTGACGTTGGGCTACTGCCGATCAACAGTCTTCTCATGGATTTTGAGGATGCCAACGAGTCGGAGATTCCGGCAGAGTTGTTAGGTGGGGTTGCAATCGCTCGAGTTTGGTTGGACCGTATCTTTGATCAAACAGGGCAGTTTTCGGAGGAGTCGATTCTCAACTTCAATGAGTGGCACGGTTGGATGGGGGAGGCACTTGCGTCATGGGAGAGGGCCGAAGCGATACCTGTGATTCCATCGACTTGGAACAGTGAAGTTGCAGCGGTGGTTGCGCCATCAGAATTGCTGGAACCTGAACCTGCTGAGGTCGCTTTGCCAGGATCGGAGGAAGCCTCAGAATTCCATGAAAGAGCGATTGTCCTCAATCTCAAGGATGACGCGGAGCTGCTTTATGAGTTCCACGGGGAGTCGGTCGAGTTACTTCAAGAAATTGAACAGGGAGTCCTCATCCTAGAGGAAAATCCCAAGGACTCAGGGACGATCAATTCGATTTTTCGCGCTTTCCACACCTTCAAGGGCGGGGCTGGCTTTTTGCATCTTCATGCGCTCCAAGATTTGGCTCACGATCTTGAGTCTCTGCTTGATGCCGCCCGCCAGTCAAAGCTGCACATTACCTCGCATGTCATTGATTTAATCCTCGCCGGTGCAGACGCACTTAAAAATTATACCAACGAGATTGGAGCTCAGCTCAAAGGGGTTCACGCAGGTGAACCGATCACGGTTCCAACCAGCCAACTGATCCTGCGGGTTAAAGCCGTTCTGAACGGTGAAGTGCCCGTTTCGGCACCGAGTCCTCCAAAGCCAGACCCTGTTGTCGTAGTTGCCAAGGTAGAAATTGCGCAGCAACCTGTGATTGAAACGGTGGTTCCCGAGGTTATAGAGGCACTGGCAGTTGAGCCAATTGCGCAGTTGATTGAGGTGGAAAAATCACCCGTAGCAGAGGTGGTTGCTAAACCGGTTGCTAACAAGCGTGCTGCGGCGGTGGAGTCGAGTTCTGGCTTTATTAAACTCGAGACTTGGAAACTCGATGCGCTTGTTGACTTGGTGGGTGAGCTCTTCATCGCGCAGTCGATGGTGATTCAAGATCCCGATGTCCAGAATCTCGACAGCCGCACTTTGGCCCGGAGCCTCCGCCAGCTAAGCCGAACGACCACAGAGCTTCAGCGCAACGCGATGTCGCTGCGCATGGTACCCATTCGCGGGGTCTTCCAAAAAATGACGCGCCTCGTTCGCGACATTGGCGTTTCTCAACAAAAGGAAGTGCAACTCATCCTCGAGGGGGAAGAAACCGAGCTTGATCGGAATATCGTCGATAAACTGGGAGACCCACTGGTCCACATGATCCGCAACGCCGTCGATCATGGTCTAGAGTCGCCTAGCGATCGAGCCGCGATGGGCAAACCCTCACTTGGCACCGTTCGACTCAGCGCATCTCACCAGCGCGGGGGGATTTTGATTCGGATTCAGGACGACGGTAAAGGGCTCGATGCTGCGAAGATTCTCGCCAAAGGCATTGAGCGTGGATTGGTGGCTCAAAATGCGGAGCTCACTGAGGCCGAAATCTTTGATCTGATATTCATGCCCGGATTTTCCACAGCTGCAGCTGTTACCGATCTCTCTGGGCGCGGTGTTGGCATGGACGTCGTGCGCCGGAATATCGAGAGCCTGCGCGGCAAAATCGAAATTCAATCAGCACTGGGAGCTGGCTCCACCTTCAACATTCTATTGCCTCTCACTCTGGCGATTATCGACGGCTTGATGGTGGGAGTTGGCGGAGAGCGTTACATCGTGCCGACGATATCCGTTCGCGAGTCCTTTCGGCCGGCCCCTGGAATGGTAAGTACCGTCCAAGAACGTGGCGAGTTGGTAATGGTCCGCGGGAAGTTGACTCCCTTGCTCCGTCTCGGCCAGTTCCTTGGCACGATTCCCAAAGCCAACACACCCGAAGAAGGCATTATCGTTGTCGTCGAATCAGGTGATGCAATGCGAGCGATTCTCGTGGATGAATTGATCGGCAAGCAAGAAGTGGTGATCAAGAGCCTTGGCGACACCTTCCAGCACCAGAATCTTCTTGCGGGAGCGGCTGTCCTTGGAGATGGCGCAGTCGGTCTCATCCTGGATGTCGACACCATCGTGAAACTCTGACACTCCGACGCAGCCTTATAGAAACAAATTTCAACACCTACTGATGAGTACGACACCACAATCAATCGCTGAAACCAAAAGCAAAACCGGGCGCTATCTGACTTTTAGGCTGGGTCAGGAGACCTACGGTCTGCCGGTTCTGAATGTTCGGGAAATCATTCGCCTCTGTCCGATCACCCCGGTACCTAAAATGCCCACCCATATTAAAGGGGTGATCAATCTGCGAGGCACCGTGATCGCCGTGCTTGACCTTCGGGCGAAGTTCGACCTTTCCAAGGCAGATTTCGGCGACCGAGCATGCATCATTGTCGTTCAGCTCACGACAGAAGACGGACGAAAGAATCTGATTGGTGCGATGGTCGATGCAGTGGAAGAGGTGATCCAGCTCAACGATGAAAGCATTGAGCCCGCACCTGATTTTGGAGGTTCCCAAGAGACCCAATACATCCTCGGCGTAACCACAGGCCAAGATGGAGTGAAGACACTCTTGGACATCAATAAAATTTTCACGGATGACTTTTCCGCGACCCGTCCGCTGGCTGATGGAGCGGCAAATCTTCAGAGCGAAGTTCTGGGCTGAATCTCTGCTATAACGAAATTATTTTTTAAGAAACGACAAGCAAAACCATATTATACCATCGAAACAATATGAAAAACTGGACTATATCCCGCCGCATCATTACCGGCTTCACCGTTATCGTGCTAATTGCGACCCTAATGGGATCCTATGCCTTGTATCGGATCACCGGACTCTCTAAAGAAATCCTCAATCTGGGCGAAAATTCGATACCGAGTATCGTGTTGCTAACCACGATCGATAAGGAAATCAGTGCCACGATGCTTCATCTGGAGCAGATGGAGGGAGAGAATAATCCGAAAGCCATCGCTGAATTTTCGGAAAGCTTGCCCAAACATAAGGCTACGATCAACGAACTCATTAAAAAATATGA
>CAILVZ010000294.1 GCA_903837825.1 Akkermansiaceae bacterium
ATCACGGGTACTCGGCTGAATTCGCCGTCGGCGTTACCGCTGCATCGGCCACTTTGGGGCCCATCATCCCGCCCTCGCTCCCCTTCGTGATCTACGCGATGTTTGCCAATGTGTCGATTGGCGCCCTGTTTCTCGCCGGGATCTTGCCGGGCATCGTGATGTCGCTGCTGATGATGGCCACCGTAGCCTGGTTTGCTTATCGTAAGGGTTGGGGCGGTGACGTTAAGTTCGATGCTCGACGCATGGCGCGTGCGCTGTTAGAACTCGCCATCGTGATCGGCTTTCCGCTCGCCCTCTGGCAACTCGCCCAACTCGACCTCAATCTGCAGCTGACGTTCGCAGTCGCTCTGGCACTCCTGTTTCTCGCGGATTGGTACTTCCGCTTCGATGCCGTGCTTCCGATGTTGACCCCGGTGCTTCTGATTGGCGGGATGACCACGGGCGTCTTCACGGCCACGGAAGGCGCGATCGCCGCCTGTGTCTGGGCGCTTGCCCTTGGCGTCTTCTGGTACCGGACCTTATCCATGCGTCAGATCATCCGGATCACGATGGAAACCATCGAGACCAGTTCGACGGTCCTGCTCATTGTGGCGGCCGCATCGATCTTCGGCTGGATGCTGACAGCCACCAAGACAACGGAGGCCATCGCGACATGGGTTCTTGCATTCACCAACGACCCGATGACCTTTTTGCTCTTGGCTAATTTGCTCATGCTCTTTGTGGGGTGCTTTCTCGAACCCACTGCAGCGATCACGATTCTCGTCCCGATTCTGCTACCGATTGTAAAGACCCTGGGAATCGACCCGGTTCACTTTGGACTCGTGATGGTTCTCAACCTCATGATCGGATTGCTACATCCACCCATGGGTCTTGTTCTGTTTGTTCTAGCCCGGGTGGCCAAGCTCTCCATCGAACGCACCACGATGGCCATCCTGCCATGGCTGGTACCCCTGTTGCTCAGCCTCGCGCTGGTCACTTATTTCCCACAAATCAGTCTCTGGCTTCCGCGCCAGTTTCTCTAGGCCCACCTATTTTGGCAACGATGACCACAACGACGGCAACGACGATGACAACGACTGTTTCAGCGACTATCGCCCCACCCCGCTCCGTCCCCCAGGCCTTTTCAGCACCGGCTCTCGGACCTGCCTTTTTGCGTCTGAATCCGATCGATGACGTGGTGATTGCCTGCCGTGAACTGGCGGCGCAAACCTTGCTCGACTGCGCGGCCAGTGACGGATCGGGATTGCGATGCCAGGAAATCATTCCGGCTGGGCACAAGGTGGCGAGCCGCGACATCGCCGCGGGCGAATCCGTACGTCGTTATGCACAGATCATTGGGTTTGCGACCACGTCAATCGCCTGCGGCCAGCATGTGCACACCCACAATCTGGAGGTGCGCGATTTTGACCGGGACTACGCTTTCGGTTCCGGTTTTGAACCGACCCAAGCAGCCAAAGTGACCAAAACATTCCTCGGCATCCGACGTGCCGACGGTCGAATCGCGACCCGAAATTTCATTGGCGTGATCGCG
>CAILVZ010000295.1 GCA_903837825.1 Akkermansiaceae bacterium
CCAACCTTTCCGATTCGGTGACAGTCCCACAAAAATGGATTTCTTGCCTTTCGGCTCAAAACTCCCCGGCACGCGATAGTGATCGAGGCGATAAGCATCGCATCCCCACACTCTTGCATTACTCACAACCGGAGGGCGATTGAACAGAGCCTGGAAAGGACTCAAACCGCTTCCATTTGGACCGCTCAACGATCGGTGCCACAAACGATTTCTGCACCAAACAATATGTTTAACAGCCAATGACCAGAACTCGCGAGCAAGACCAGCAGCATGCATGATACAAGCCGCGTGTTCCACCAATGTACGATTCAGGCGCTCACTTACTCCATTTTGAGCAGGTGTATGTGGTGCGGTAAGATGGTGATCAATGCCGTTGTCCGAACATATTTTCTGAAAATCGGACAAGACTTGAGCATTCTCGTTAGCCGCATACTCGCCGCCCCCATCGGACTGGAGACGCTTTACCGCATAACCAAGACGCTTGACCCATTCGAGGTACTCCTTGAATCGGTCTTTAACCTGAGACTTTTGCTTGCAAAAATAAACCATTGACCACCGAGTGAGCTCACAAGTGAAAGTAACCATGAAAACATTGCCCCAAAAATCGGGCGTTACCTTGCCTTTAACATCAGTACAGACACGCTCAAACGGTTTCGGCGCAGGACCACTCGATTCCCGCTCTCGCGGCACACTGCCGCGGGCCAACTTATTTGCCATGCAAATCGCACACTCACACTTACTTCGGTCTGACAAAGTGACATCAATAGCGCGCGCGTCGGACATCTTCTCAAGCATCTCCATATTGAAGTGCCCCAGACGCTGATGAACAAGTTTAAGAGGAACCTTGCTCGAATTAGCCCCGCCACAACGATGGCAAGACGGAGCGCAGCACGCTTTATCATCCAATTGATCGCCCACTTGCAGACCTTGCGCTGAAAATGAATTTAAAAATGATTCAGATTCAACGCGTTCGGCATCGTCAGGTTCACCTGACGCCACTGCCGCACCACCGCCCTCGGCCAATGGAATTTCAGCAGACTTCGCTGCTTCAGCACAATACTTCTCATAATCCGCGTGCTGAGTCGAGAGGTCCATGGCTTTCTGCCACTTCAGCCAGAACAACCCTCCCTTCTCGATGAGATCGAGCGTTTCCATCTCGGGAGTAAGAATCCACGACTTTTCCTTAGTGAAGTGAAAACTGTACCCTTGCTGCAACAATGCACTCACGGACAACAGGTCGTTCGGTGCCCCTTTTACCGAATGAACTTGCCGTACGCGGAGTGGAACTCGCCGCTCATCGCGAGAATATGCGAACCCAACAAGATCGCCGCTTCCCAGCGAACTTGACACACTACCATTAAATCCAACGATCTTAACGGCCTTAACGGGATTGAAACCGTCCAAAAGAAGCACACCATCCGAAGAAATTGAAACTGTGGTGCCGCTGTCGATGGCCGAGTAGACATCCTCGGTCAACACAAACGAATTTGCTTCAGCTAACGATTTAAACGCTTGAAAGCCAAGATACCGCGAAACCGCGGGAACTGACCTCAGCTCACGCCGTCTAGCACGCAGGCGTGACCCGGGGACCTTACGAGCTGCCTTGTTCCAAGCATTGGCACTGTCGACAACCGCTCGACTTGCAAGGAACTGAGAAACAGACTGCCCGTATCCCATACCAGCGAAACCATGACTATGTTCTCGTCCATGACGCACAAACATATCGATGCCCACTGGGTTGGCGAGTCCTTTCGCCGCACCACTCTCCCACCTTTCCAATGAAGCTTGAGCAGACTGATATCAGGAACTGCTACATTTGAACTTGAATGTGTGGCGCTCTGAGGCGCCACTGCCGCTGCAATTGGATTTGAGCTATCCAACTTCTGGTACCAAGAAAGTGCCGCTCGATCACTTTGGTACATGGCGGCTGATGAGGAC
>CAILVZ010000296.1 GCA_903837825.1 Akkermansiaceae bacterium
CCACTTAAGGTGCGTTGTTGCCAACAGTCAGAGTGTGAAGAAAGATGGCTTAGCGCAGAGGTGGCCAGTCGCCGCGCCCTAGCAACGGGCGCGATCACTTCTTCATAGCGTAAATCCTGCCTTGGACGATCGGAAATCGAGTGCAGATGACCCGATCGCAACACATCAGACAGGTCTCTTTCGATGTCAATTAGCTCACACTGAGCAGCCATCTCGGCAGGGAGCATTGGAGAGACTTTTTTATCTCCAGCCGCCTTAAGTTTTCCATAAATAGCGACTATAGCTTCTGAGGCTAGGTCCGCTTCCGCTTCATCTATATCGCTGACCTTGGCATCGATAAAATCATGATTCCCGGATTCAGTCCTAATGTAACCGCAGCCATCGTCTAGTAGAAGATCACCGGGAGCAAGGTTGGTATGTTCGTTGTGCCGAGTCGGTTCGAGGACGCTGAAGCGACCCGGCAAAGTCTTGTCAGGAAGTTCGGAGACCGTCGATCCAGTCAGCCGATCTATGAATTTCATGCGCCGTTTTCCTTACGACGCCGATCGTCGGCTATCAGTGCCAAGCATGTTTTTGGACTTGACCTCCAAGGCTTCCATAGGTCCTTCAGTGCATTTTCAACTGCGTTCAGATCTTCTATGGTCGCGTCGTAACGACCAGTAACTTTCCCACGTCTAAACACTCGGCTTGCGAGAAGATGATCCAAGGCGTCTTCCCTCTTGCCTCCGGCAGCCATAAATACTGGAATAAATCGAAGGGCTTGTCGCTCGAATCGGTTACCCCACCCTAAATCAAAATGTTGTTGGAGAACCTCGGAGAGTGTGCCAGTTGTCAGTTCGGTAAGTAATTCGTTGACCTCATCTGCATGAGCCGATATCGCCAAATCGAATCGCTTTGCGAGTGACTGATGTGAAAATGTTGTACGGGATTTCTTATCAACCTTGAAGCTTGACTCGTGCCTAGGAAGAGTCATCACGTGCGCGCGATCGTAGGTTTTATCGGCGAATTCGTTAGTTGTCTCATCATGGTTTGCCGTTCCTACAAACCAAACATTGCTAGGAACTCGGATCTTTCGGCCTTCTACCAATTTATCTGGGGCATTTGGCAATCGTGTCTCTGACAAACTGATAAGACGGTCTCGCGGATCGTTCTTCTCAAGGGCGGATAGAAATTCGGCGAAGTATTGCTCTGGACGAGAAAGATTCATTTCATCAAGCAAAATGATGTTGCATCGATCCTGATAAGCCGTCATCTGTGATCGGTAGAGGCCTTGCAGGCATTCCTTTTCATAGAAACGTTTTTCGAATGCGTTGTAATGTCCTAGTAGATCATCTCTGTCACGCCAACCCGCCTGGACTGCGATGTCTGTGCAATGGCCGCCAACAGCTTTTGCAAATGCCTTTGCCAAGCTTGTTTTACCCGTCCCACTTATGCCCTGGAAAATGTGCAATTGGCTCATTGCAAGGCCAGCTAGCAGCAATTGGATATCTTCTAGGCGGAAGAACAATGGCACATCGTCTTCCGCATTAGCAATTCGATGCTGAAGCTCAGTGGCGAACTTCTTAAGTTCTGGAACCTCTACAAGGGAAGGGGCGTCTTCGGTCTTATCCGCATCATCCATCCCTGAGAGTTGAGGAAACGGCTTTTCGGCTTGCTGGGCCTGTGTCAGATCATCAACCGTCTTGCCCAAATCGTTAAGACGTGACGTCAGAATCTGATTATTTTTCTCTAGAGCGCGCTTTTCCTTCTCAAGGTTTTGCTTGTCACTAACACCCAATCGCAGTCTATGAAGCTGTCCTGTTGCCTCTGCGTGTTCCAGGTTAAGTTCGTCCAGTTGAGCCTTCTGCTCGTCACGAATCTTTCGCAGCGCCTCATTTTCAGAACGAAGATGATCGTCTTGATTGTGAGCAAGCTTATTTTCTAGCTGATGAACTTTCTCCTTCTGTGATGCCA
>CAILVZ010000297.1 GCA_903837825.1 Akkermansiaceae bacterium
CAAGTGGTTTGTTTGACTGAAGTTCGGTTACCTTGAGGATGGGAACGGAGTGATCTGTGGGGCCATCGGGATTGACACCGATTTTGAAGCCGTCTTTGGTGGCTTCGCGACGATTCACAGCGAACCCGGCTTTGCCTTCGGCATGTTCGAGTTTGGCAGGCTTGCGAGCCATCATGGCTTTGCCGACCACTTCGACAATCTTGTTTTCAAGTTCCGTGGTGAATTCCACGTTGGGCGTGACGGTGTTGCCGTCGATTCCGTAGATTTCCCATTTATCGGTACTGTCGTTCGGGACAGGAGCGCTGTGGGTGTGGGAATTGAACAGAATCAAGCTTTTTCGGGGTATGCCGTAGCGGCTTTCGATACGGTCGGCGACACGTCGGGTGATGGGTCGGCGCACACCGATGAGGTCGAGGGTGACCAGGGCCAGGGGTTCACCACCGGGCTGGGTGATGACCAGAGCCTTGGCATAAATGGGCTGCTCGACACCGGCTGATGGTTCTTTGCGAGCTGCATAGCCAGCCAGCCAGGCTTTTGAGTCGGCTGGGGGGGTGATTTCGACAGCTGCGGCACCGGCCAGCCATCGACGACTGGGTTCTCCAGGGGTGCGACCTTTGACCTGTTGAGCGTTTGCCTGAAGGCAGAATAAGATTCCGAGTGTAGCGGTGAGAGCGATCCTGAGTTGTTGGATCCGGTACAAGCCGCTCAAAAAAGACCCATTGACGCCGCGCATGGAGCTATCCTTTCCCCAAGCCAATTGATTCGCCGAAATCGCCTATTTTCGCCATCTCACCGCCGAAAAATCGGTGTGAGACGCTATGAACGGACTAGAACCAATTCCAGCGAATTTGTCCAGCCGGATTTGAAAAGTGCGTCGATTTAGAAGTTTGTGCACTGAGCGACTTGGATCCAGCTATCAACGATTCGAGTGTTTAGACGATTTTCGATTTGAACGATGAATCTGGAGCCCAAAGCTGATATATTCAGGCTAACTTTGACCGTAAGACCATTGAGAAAAAAAGGCTCATTGAAAACATGCCGAGCTTGCCGCGATTGACCGAAATGGCGCACTCGCTGGTATCGCTCTGGCTTCGCCCGGGAGATCTGGCGATTGATGCCACGGCTGGGAATGGTCATGACACAGCACTTATGGCGAGGTTGGTGGGCCCGACCGGCAGTGTTCTGGCGCTTGATATTCAGCCAGAAGGTTTGGAAAACACGCGTTTAAAGCTCTTGGAAGAGGGGACTTTCGGCGACCACATCAAGCTGGTTCTGGCGGACCACGCCCGTCTGGAGCAGTTGGCGACGGCGGATTGGATGGACAGGGTTCGCGTGATCATGTTCAACCTGGGTTACAGACCCAATTCCGAACGGCCAGTTTCCACGGGTTTGGTCACCACCCTGAGCGCCATGGGCCAGAGCCTTGGTTTGCTGGAGGAAGGCGGACTGATGACGGTGGTGGCTTACAGGGCACACGATGGGGGCGAGTCAGAGACCCAGGCGATTTTGGAATGGGCGATGAGTCTTGACGACCGTCTCTGGC
>CAILVZ010000298.1 GCA_903837825.1 Akkermansiaceae bacterium
AAGCTCATCCGGTGCGCCTCTAGCTCTTCTATTTAAATCATCCTTCCACATTATTGTAGGGCGGCCGAACTCAAAAAAGTCATTTTTTAAAAACGACCCCAGAGTGCTTTTAGAGGTTTCTAGTCATCTTTTTCGTGTATGAAAGGGCAAATCCAGCAAAAAAATTACCAAAATCGGCCAGAAGGGTACTTAGTTTCAGCATTTTGTAAAATAATTTTCTAGTTTGTACGGTAAATCATGATATATCTTTATTACTTGGCCGATTTAGCTACTAAAAGGTCGCCCTTCGGCGTTTTTTTTTCGTCGGGTCGACCCGGGTGTGCATTTCGGGCAAACGCGTGCGCGACACCTAGCCCGGACTCGACCAATCTCGGATACTTTTCAATATTTTGAACTTTTTTTCTCAGCAAGTGACATGGATCAGCGAAGTCAAAAAGCACTTTGGGCATTTCATCCAGCAGAAAGAGGACAGCAAAGCCGCGAATCGAGCGCATGAATCAGCTCGTCTTTCCAGCCACTTTCAGCCAGTCTTTGATCTCGGGGACGCTAGAAAACTCCAGACAGTCATAAGAATCACCTGATTCAATGGCATCGTCCATGTGCTTCTCGGTCACGCCAGTCGCATCTGCTTCCTCGATGTCGTAATACCACACGACAACCTTCCCCATACCTTCGTGCCATCGCACCGAAAGAACCCTCCAATCAATACCGTCTTCCTCGAAATCCTCTCCTTGGAGCGCAAGCTCGGCAGGTGTTGGTGCCTTAGCCTTCGCCTTCTTTTGCCGGGAAGGACCAGCTGGGACTGCGGATTTTTTCCTCTTCCTTTTCGGCGCTTTGAAAATGGCGCCGCCGTCGAGCACTGCGATCAGCTCCCGCCAGGCACGAGAAACGTCACTCATGTGCGACATATCAAGTTGGGTCGCAAGTTCGGAGGGCGCCGCAGCAGCCGCTCGCACAGGATACGGGGTTGGAGGAGGGGGCTTGGCAGGAAGGGGCTTTGCGACGATAAGTTCAAACGCTTTGCGGAGGCGCTCTGCCTCGGAAAAATCTGTTGCGCCCGGCTTGGCGCCGATGCAGGGAAGTTCAGATGCGGGAACACCGAACACGTGCTTCCGAAGTCGGATTTGCTGGCATAAGTCCGCCACCAGTTTCTTGGGGCTTCCGGCGTGGAGAGCAACTAAAGAGGCGAGCGCAGCGATTGATGCGACGACGATCACCGCCGCAAGCTTAAAATACTTCAGCGATCTGTTGGCGTGCTTCGTGATTTCTTCCTCCCGTGACGCCTTTAGGCGCGCAGCCTTCGCCTCATCCATCTTTCGAAGCAGCATGAGTTCCGCCTTGGCCGTTTCCTTGTAGGCAATGCGCACACTGCAGATAATGGCCCATCGCCTCTCCTTCGACAATGAAAAAAAATTCAATGTGTGCCATGCGGCAATCTTTTTGGTGACCTGCTCTTCGGCTGTCGAATCGCCGCCCAGCCCTCGCTTTCGTTTCTTGTTCACTGCAGCTACAGCTCTGGATTGCAACTCACCGGGCGTCGCCATTGCTTTCATAGAGATTGACTGAGCTACGCCCGCCGTTGCCCCGACGCCAGCGCCGAGCCTCAAAACATGGTCGTAAATCGCAAATTGCGTCTCGACTGAATCAGTGGTGGTTGGCGCATATCTAAGCACGGCGATGTCCCTACAATCGATGTCGAGGTTGCGGTCGTGCGTGGCGAGCATGTATGGGGATGCAGCAACGAGGTGGGCCGAGGCGAGCGGCCAGAAGGACCGATCAGTTGCAATTGCGTACGTGGAAGTAAGCTCGGGCCCCATTTCCGTCCACCAAAGGTCATAGCTGCGTAATGGAGGTAAAAAGAGGGGAGGTGGGAAGGGGTAAGGGGGAAGTCAATAATATATATATACAGTATATACCGTGGCGAACTAAACACTTCAATTTTACCAGGCTTGGAGCTCAGGTAGCTGCTCAAGAATTTTGTTCGCCATGAACTGTAAGTCAGGTGCAGTTTTTGAGCCGATGCTGTCGAGCCGGCCAAGCTCTTCGATCCAGGCCCTAGCGCCGAGCATTACTCGAGCGATCATTGGGCGCGTAACCTGCGAACAGAAAGCAACTTAGTAAGTCCCGCAAAGCTTTTCGTGCGGACTGAGTTCAACAACGGGGCACCTGGTCACTGTGAGTAAAGAAGATGAGAGGGCTAGTGAAGCCCGCATCGACGAACGAGCGAGCATGAAAAGCGCCTAGGACGTAGCGATCTCGAAGTCCATCCCAGACGCCATCAACAAGCTGGTTTGGGTCCGACTCGACTCGAGTCTCGCCAAAGTACTGCAAAAATCCAGAAACGTTGCGAAGAACACGCGTGGGTTGCTGCACGGTATAGTTCTGACGGCTCCCTTTAAACGACAGCAGCGGCACGTTCTTGATGCCGCGTTCACTCGCGAACAGGGCATAGGATCGCGCCTCGCTCAAATAATAATCAGCGTGCTCTCCTTCGGAAGAAAGCAACTTCGAAGTTTGATACAGCGTTTCTGACGCCGAAGGCATTTCGCCGCCGTTGAGGTGCTTACCTGCGGGTAAGAGGCTCATGCCGGTCCGGGCCTTGGATCCAGCTAGCCAACCAGACGCGAACGCCGGCTTTCCATCCTCACTGACATAGCCTTTGAACACAATTCGAAACGTGCGAGGCGCGGTTGGTTTTGCCACGGGCGGACACTTGGAGAGAAAAAGACGCTGCAGTAATCGAGCTGCGCGATCGCGAACCATGTTATCCGCCATGGCTTTTGTCTCGGAGTGCTTGTGGGAATCGTCGGTTGTGAGGTTGACACTGTGGCCAGTGCAACCGAGGCCATGCATCTCGTATGCATCTTCCCGCTGAGCTGGGGTAAGCGATTGCCAGTACTTGACGGCGTGCGCCATATTTGCGGGGACAGCGGCGTGAGCTTCGATTAGCCGCTTCACCTCGTCGAGCTCGAGGCCCTTAAGCCTTTTAAGCTCGGCGCTCGTCTTCCGAGCAGCGTTGTCGGTGCTCGAGCTGACACAGTTTGCGTGGCTCGCGTGCGCGCCCCCGGCAACTTTGGAATGCAGCGCTTCTTTGACGATGGTCGCGGCCTCAGTCTCAGCGTCGCCGGACACAATCACCATGAACTTTGTCGGCTGCAGCAGAAGTTAAAATTTCATTATGATAAGGAAGTCGGAAATAATAGTTTTCAAATGGCTCACCACATCAACGATGATGCCTCCAGGGAGCTCGCAGCGATACACTGCCATGAGGATGTGTTTGTGCTTCTTGGTGGTGGCGTCGTTCGAGTTGTGGGTTCTCAAGGCGAGCTCAATCGTAGACACAGCGACGAAGTGGCAGATAGGTTCCAGGTAGCGGCGCCACTCGTTGAAGCGCTTCGCCGACGGAATGCGGTAATCACGCCCTTCGATCTGCTCTGGATGCAGCAGGGTGACGAATGCTCGAATCACACTTACAGCCTGCTCTCCCGACAGGCACGCGGACATTAGGCGCAAACCCAGCTCAACGATCTCCTGGGAGTACTCCTCGCCGGCCTTGCCTAAATAGGCGATAAGGGACGGTGATATTCCAGGCTTCTCGTGTTCGCGCACAAGCTCGTCGAACGCAGCTCTTTCTTTCCCGCCCAACTTTGAACGCAGGTGTGCGATGGTCTCCTTGAGCTCCTCGTTCTCCATCGCTACCACCTCCCGTTCCTGATCGGCCGCAAGCACGTCAGCCTCGGCTCGGTGCATGCGCTCCTGAAGCGGCTGAGGTAGCCTAGAGGCAAAGCACTTCGAGGGGTCAGCTTCCCTCTGAGACTTCTTCTTCGCCTTCGCATTGTCCTTTTTCGCCTGTCGTTTTTCGGCGTTGGCTGCGTTCTTCAGCTTGCGGTGCCTCTCCTGCGATGTAAAAAAATTAGGTCACTTTCAGCATCTCAATTTAAAAGGGTTGGAAAGATGAGGACACACCGCGTCTGCAAGAGCTTCGGAAGTCGCTGCTTCGGCTTTGGCCCTCCTGGTCTGCCCATGCTCTGCCTGCCGCTCGAGCCGTCCGATTTTGGTAGCAGCATCAGCGAAGAGCGCGTTAGCTTGCGCTTTGCCTTTTCGGGATAACCGAAGGCCATCTTGGCCTCCGGCGAAGATTGACTGCAACTCGGCTTTGTTCGCGGCTGCCTCGGCCTGTGCCTTCTTTAACTTCCCTGCTGCTTTTGAGGCTGCTTTCGCGTGCGCTTCTTCGAGAACGCGAGCGCGTTCTTCGGCTTTTTCTTGTGCGGCCAACGCGTTTTCCTTGAGACGCGCTTCGGTCAAGGCTTTCCCATCGAGTGCCCTTTTCTCAAGCTTTTCGGCTCGCTTCACATCCCTGGCAGCATCAGCTTGTGCTGACCCAACTTCGTTCTTCCGCTGCTTTTCGGCGCTCCAAGCAGCCACGGAGGCATCGGCCCGTACCTTCGCCACACGTTCCCGAGCCCGATCCACTTCAACGGCCGCAATCAAGTTCGCGTCCTTGATTTTTTTATCCGCCTCTGCAGCGCTCTGTTTTGCACACCCCACAGCCCGAGCAATTGTCCGAGCACCGCTTCCACCGCGGCCTTGAGTTCTAAACCCACCGTGGGCATCAATAGACGCAAGGACAATTAGATGGGCGGGAACTTTACGAAGAACTTTTCTACCGCCAATCGGAGAGACGAAACAGAAGTCCCCGTCCTCGGAGTATTCTGCGAGGCTAGCCGCGAGGACGCCGCCAGCAAGTTCGGGGCGGACACCAGGGCGTGAATCGGGAAGAATTCGTACGACAGAGCCAAACGGAAAGCGCGGAGTGGGCGGGGTGGACGGGGATGACATAAGTGGTGGCGCGCCAACAACAATAGCCGCGAGCCAGTAGTCGGCCGAAGCCTCGAGATCTTCCGAATAGAAAGCGTCGAACTCCGCCCGAGTGTAATGCAGCCCGTCGTCACCGAGGCGTCGCTCTTCGGAATCTGAGTGCGCTGGTGAAATCGCTGTGTGATTTGAGCATTGGTGGTGGTGAGTGTGTGCGTGGGGGGGGGGGTCTTTAGCAAAAACGCGCCAAGTAGAAATATGCGCGAGACCAATGATGAAATAGCGTAGCAGGCTTGCGGTACCTAATGCCGGACGAACCACGGGAGGAGAGAGGCTCGTTAGATGAGCAGCATCTTTTGCTCCACCAAGAGCTGCCGTGGCGGTGGGGAAGGTAGTACACAGCGGAGCACTTTTCTCGGCGGCCGATTTTCGGACGAGGGGAGGTCTTTGGTCCTTTCTTACCAGGAGCGGTGAAAGTAAGAATGCTGAAACGCTCGCATCGCTGTAGATCGACAATTTTCTTGCCGTATGAGTGAACTGGTCCACGGTCTGTTGAACGTAGCGTTTGACATTTAAATATGATTGCACCTCGTGCCCATCGACGTCTGCAGGAAAACGCCACGGATCCACAGCGCTAACATAGCAACAGGCTTTTGTTAGTCCCTGGTGGCGGTGGAGCACGATTGCATCAGCAACCGTAAGACGGCCGTGAGTCGTCGGCAGTTCATACAATGTCTGCCTGTGGTCGGACATCGTCGCCATAAGAGTAAGGTGATCTTTAACCATCGAATTCGCGTGTCCCCAAGCAAGGGTCTGGAGAAGGCTTCCTGGTGGAGTGGGACAGTTTGGCTCAGTCGCACGCGGTTTTCGAACATAATCATCGGGAAGCAGCGTGGGTGGGTTCGTATACACCTTGGCCGCATATGTCGGGCGGTACACCGTCTTGGAGGCTCATTTGCGCGAACGGCGCAGATTTCGCTGTCTTGCCGCAGTTATGGCAGTTGGTAGAACGGTTGCTGCTCTACCAGTTTTTCAGCTGGCGAGTTGTACCGTTTTTCTGTGCTACTCTAGATTACGATCTCCAATAAAATCGCTTTATATTCCTCGCGCCTTAAGAAATGCGGCGCGACCGGCCCACGCCGCACGACAGTACTTTTATATGCCCCGTGCGCGGGATGGCTCCTCCATTTATTTATCTCAAAAAAAATCAAGAAGAACGACACTTTTTTGATTTATTTTTTTTCTCAAAAAAAAAGTGAAACAGCAAAATTTCTCAAATGCTCCAGTCCGGCTGTCCTACAAATATGGTACTTTAAGCGCATCTAAAATTTACGCGTTAATTACGTTGGGCCCAAAAGGCCCGTTTAAGCATAAGTTTGCTCGTAAAAAGACGCAAAGCATGGAGATGGGAGTTGCAGCTTATCTCGGATTGCTCCTGCC
>CAILVZ010000299.1 GCA_903837825.1 Akkermansiaceae bacterium
CCACCGTCGCACTCAGGAATAAGTACGCAGGAATGTGAAGCGCTGTGGAAAACTGATAGGGTCCTTCCGCCGAAGACCGCAGGGTGATCGCGATGAGTGCCGCCAACAGCGGAGCCTCCAAACACGAGCTGTAAAACGTGCCCCGATTTCTCAGCTTGGACACCAGCGAGCGCAAGAAATGCGTACCAAAGACGGCGACCACCGCCCGCAGGCGTCGAGTGGGTTTCGGCGGAACCGGCAAGTGGCCACTGCCCCCTCCATCCTCCTCGATCGCCGTCGGCCCACTCACGGTCTGCAGCGACTGCATGAGATCCACGCTCTCGAAACGCTCTTGCCAGAACGAAGGCGGAAATCGCCGCGCGGCTCCGGTGTTCGATCCACCGCCGATGGCACTCAATGGTGTCTCTAACACATCAAAAACGAAGTCGGCCCCCAACGGAGATTTGGCCATGACCGCTGGATGGGAAATCGCCAACTCTTCACAGGCATCGCGGAAATATCCAACCATCCCCGCGGGTGTGCCAAAGAACGCCAGTCGCCCGCCACTATCGAGCAAGAGCACCTTATCAAACAATCGCAACACCGGGGCTCCCGGGCGATGCAGCGTCGCAATCACGATTTTCTCACGCGCCAACGAACGCAACGTTTCTGCAACGTGCTCGGAATCTTTCGACGAGAGCCCAGAGATCGGCTCATCAAACAAGAAAACCTCCGCACGACTGCCGAGATCCACCCCGAGATTGAGTCGGCTACGTTCACCACCCGAGAGTGTCTTTTCCCCAGGCGCCCCCACCCGCCGCCGCGCGATCGACTGCAGTCCAAGCTCCGCCAACATGCTATCCACCCGCCGCTCGTGCTCCGCCAATGACAGCGTCGGCCGCCGAATGGTCACCGCGTGGCGCAGGTGCTCGCGAACCGTGAGTTGAGGATTCAATGCCTCTTCCTGCGGCATGTGCGCGATGAATGGCACAAGTTGCTCCCGTCGATCGTAAAGATGAATCCCGTTCAACCTCACTTTACCGCGAGTCGGTTCGCGCTGACCTGATAGAACCGTGAGCAAAGTGCTTTTACCACTGCCACTCGGACCAATGATGCAAAGCATCTCGCCGCGCTTCACTTCGAAACTCACATGATCCAAGGCCCGCGCATCCGGACCGAAGTCGTGAATCAAATCTTGCACGTGAAGCGACTCGATCAAGGTCCGCTCTTCATCCAGAAAACCCTCGCCAAATCGGCAACGCACCGACTGACTGCCCGACAACCGAATTAACGATCCATCGTGCAAGGTCGCCGATTGCCGGACCACCACCCCATCCACGAGAATGGTCCCGTGGCTTTCACGAATCTCCAGTTCACCCTCCGCACGCTCGGCATCGTATCGAATGAACAACACCGCCTTGGGCGCCAGCTTGGGACCTAACAACAAATCCCCCGGCGACAAGGCCGATGCATCATTGGAAACGAGGTATTCTTGGCGATCGCCCGCCAAACGGAAGCGCCTGCCTGACTGCGTTGCCTTGCGGCGAAGTTCATTGATCGAAAGACTGAAGCCAGAGACATCGCCAAGCCGTTCGTGATTGCGACAAATCACCGAGTCTCCTTTTTTCAACGGTCCTCGACTCCCCGCATGCAACTCGGTGTCACGCAATGCATCGACCACCGCATGGAGCCCGAAGCTCACGCGCAATCCGCTCAACCGCCCGCGTGTCCTTTCGGCGATGATCCCATTCGATCCCGACTCGAGATAAATCGCCGGTCGGTTACCGGTGCGTTTGACATCCAGGAAGAACATCAAATCCTCGTGGCTCAACGTCCATCCCGGCACCACCAAAGGTTGACGCTCACGCATTCGCAAAAACGAACCGGTCTCTACCGATCTGCCACGAATCCACAACGCCGAATTCCCCGTATTTCTAACCAAAATCAAATCCCCCGCCCGGTAAACTCGAAATTCGTAATCACTCGCAGCTGGCGGCAGGATGACATCGGCATCATCCTTACCGAAAACCAACCGTTCAAATGGCAATTCTTCAGCACCCGCAGGTTCCTCAGAATCCCCCCTCATTTCTCGCAAAATGGCCGAGCCATAATCCGGGCGCCCCAAGCGACGCATGAAGACCTCGAAGCTGGTCCGGTTGCGTTCGGAGCGCCCCGCCGCATCCACCAAGGTAAACAACTGCAAGCCCAAGGCCAATTTCCCGACATCGTCAAAGCTATCCTTCAACTCAACAGCCAACGCCTGCAGCGGATGCGGATTCCGCACCGCCCGTTCCATCCGCCTCGCCAACCAGCCATGATCGACTTCAGGGAATGCACTCCGCAACATGTCGAGGATGAGGTCCGCCTCCAACGAGCTCAGGTTGTCGTCAGCCGTCGCAAACGCCGCAAAAGCATCGACCAACACGCCGACGTGTGCATCCGTTCCCGGCCGCAAGGCACGCAGGCGCCCCACCCCGGGAATGGCGCGCAACCAGCCCAACACCCGCAACCGCCGTTGGGGCCATTGGGATGGGTCTCTGGGTGTCGGAATGGGGTCCACTCGCGCTGTCATCGCATATCCCAGCCCCACCCGCAAGACTCTCGCAAAAAAGGGGTTTGCTTTTTACCCTCTTGGGTTATCGTCCGTTGCCCCTAGGCCTGACAACGCAGCGAAATTCCACCGCTTGCCGATGACTCCACTGGGACTTTTTTACTCGAACCATGTCCGACTCACCGAACGCAACACCACCCTCGAATACCCCAAAACGCAATCCGGGCGACGCCAACGGCTTCAACTGGAAGCTACTTTTTCTGTTGGGAGTCGCTTCGCTGATCCTTGGGGTGGCATTCTTTAGCCAAATCACCAACAAGGCGGTCAAGTCGGTCACTTATTCGCAGTTCCGGCAACTCTGGGATCAAGGCCGCGTGGTCATCAACGACCCGAAGCTCCCGCTCAAGGTGATCACCACGGACACTTCCTACGATGCCACCATCACCGGCTGGATCACCCCCGAGCTCCCCACCCCTAACACCTCCGCCCCGAAAAAGAATTTCCGAGTTCGGGTGAATTTCGCCCTCCAGCGAGACGAAATCAACGATCTGCTCGGCAACCAAATCCGCGTCCAGCAAGCCGATGCATCGTCCTCACTGCCGCTCGAAGATGACTCGGAGACGCTGTTGCTCGCCGACCTCCGCAAGCTCGTCGCCCTGAAAATGGTCGACCTCGAGGATACCACGAACCCACTACGCGTACTGACCGCTGCGGGATCGGGCGACGCCGTGATCGTCGGCTCGCGATTCACCGCTACCCCTCCGACCCCGATTCTCGATGCTCAAGGTAAACCCGCCGCAGCCATCGCCTTCAGCGTGCCCGTCTCCGCTGCGATTCAAAGCGAAGACCTCAGCAAGCTACTCAAGGACAAGGCGACTTACGAGCGCAGCAAAGATTACCTCAGCAACGCACTCTTTACCTTCCTCCCTTTCCTCCTCGTGATTGGGATTCTCTTCTTCCTATTCCGCCAACAAATGAAATCGGCCGGCCGTGGTGCGATGTCCTTCGGAAAAAGCAAAGCCCGACTCCTCACGATGGATCGCAACAAGGTGACCTTTAAGGATGTCGCCGGCATCCAAGAGGCAAAAGAGGAGTTGTTCGAAATTGTCGATTTCCTTAAGGACCCCCGTAAGTTCCAGAAACTTGGCGGCTCGATCCCGAAGGGCGTGCTGATGGTCGGCTCACCCGGCACGGGCAAGACCTTGCTCGCTCGCGCGATCGCCGGCGAAGCGGATGTGCCGTTTTTCTCCATCTCGGGCTCGGACTTCGTCGAAATGTTTGTAGGAGTCGGCGCCTCTCGAGTTCGCGACATGTTTGAACAAGGCCGCAAACACGCACCTTGCCTCATTTTTATCGATGAAATCGACGCTGTCGGACGCCACCGCGGACACGGCATGGGCGGCGGCCACGATGAGCGCGAACAAACGCTCAACCAACTCCTCGTGGAAATGGACGGATTCGACACGCAAGAAGGCGTGATCATCATCGCCGCGACCAACCGCCCCGATGTGCTCGACCCCGCGCTGCTACGCCCAGGCCGCTTCGACCGACAAGTCACGATCTCCCTACCCGACGTCAATGGCCGCGAAGAAATCCTCCGCGTTCATGTGAAAAAAATCAAACTGGCCGCCGGCGTGGACCTCTCGAAGATCGCCCGTGGAACCCCAGGATTTTCCGGTGCAGAACTCGCGAACCTCATCAATGAGTCAGCCTTGCTCGCCGCACGACGCGGACTCACCGCCGTCACGCTCGATGAAATGGAAGAGGCTCGTGACAAGGTCCGCTGGGGTCGCGAACGCCGTAGCCTCGCAATGTCTGAAGAGGAAAAAATCGGCACCGCTTGGCACGAAGCTGGTCACGCTTACCTCAACATGGTCATCCCCCACACCAACCCTCTCCACAAGGTCACCATCATCCCCCGTGGCCCGTATCTCGGAGCGACGATGTATCTGCCCGACGGGGACAAATATTCGACCCAGAAAAAAGAGGCTCTCGCAAACCTCATCGTCACCATGGGCGGCCGCATTGCTGAGGGCTTCCACAGCGACGATGTCTCGAACGGAGCCTCCGGCGACATTCGCCAAGCAACTTCACTCGCCCGCCACATGGTCTGCGAATGGGGCATGAGTGATAAACTCGGCATGGTGGAATACGGCGAGGGCGACGGCCCTGTCTTCCTCGGGCGTGGCGACATGGGCGGCCGACGCGCGAACTACAGCGGCCACACCGCCCAAGCCATCGACGAGGAAATCAAACGCTTCATCGACGAAGCTTACGCTACTGCCACCCAAATCCTCACCGAAAACCGCGATAAAGTGGAGCTCATCGCCAAGGCGCTGTTAGAATACGAAACACTTGATGCAAACCATCTCCGCGACCTGATCGACACTGGTGAGATGCGCGACCCACCGTCAGCGCCCAAGCCACCACCAGTGCCAGACGAGCTAAAGAAAAAGCCCGTCGCCAAAGCCGTGGAGGAAGATCGCCCAGAAGGCCCAGGCCCGATCCCTGGTGCCATCGGCGCACCTGCCTAAACAGGCACAGCCGCATCAAGCGAAAGTGAGCTCACCCTAACAGAGAATAAGGTCGATCCGTTAGATTGGGCCTTCCAATCAGCCATTGTGATCGCAGTTTCGCATTTCCAACCATTCGAGTGCACCATGTTCACAAGACTCTCAACACTTACTCGATGCGTTCAAGGATCACGCGGCGCAGGTCCATGACCGCAGACCTCGCCATTTTGACTGGGCGCACGGTGAGCGTGTTCTCGCCTGCAACGAGCTTCAACTTGCCGATCTCGCGAGGGATGAACCGCTGGAAGTGACCGGTCTCTTCGACGGTGAATTCGCACGAGCTTTGCGTTGTCTCGACAGCCACCACAGAGCCGCCGTTGCCCTTGCCGCAGCCCTGCAGCACAGTCGCGCGATACGTTCCAGCCTTCGGTGCTTGGAAGGTCCATGAGGCGGTGTCTTCGGCGTTGACCCAGAATCCGAGGGTATCCTTCTCGGGTAGGTCCTCATAATGCATCTCCGTGGCTTTAACCATGGCGTCGCGCGCCTCGAGGAAAATCAGTGCGTTCGGACCGTCGAGCATGGCGTCGTCCATTGCTTTGCGCCAATCGCTGAGCATCGGCCGCATGGCCTCCGAGGTCGGCAGTGCCTTAAGCCGCGAGGCATCGGTTTTGACGAAGCAGTTTTCCCAGAGGGCACGGCTGAAGTTGGGATTGGCCGCCACCAACTCGGCGCCAACACTGCGGCGCCAGCCTTCCAGCATGCCGCGCATGGCTGCGACGCGGACAGGCTCGGCCGCGGCGAAGTCAGTGGTCTCGCTCGGGTCCTTGTCGATGTGATAGAGCTCAAGACTGCCGTCCTCATATTGCTCGATGAGTTTCCAGTCGCCTTCGCGAACCACGCCCGCGGGCTTGCCGCCTTGGTTCATGTAGTGCGGCTGATGCCAGAAAAGCGCACGCGGCTTGGCGTTAGCCGGAGGCTTGCTGTCAAAGAGCAAGGGTGAGAGCTCTTGGAAATCGAGAGGTGTGGGTGCGGGCACTTTGGCCAGCGCGCAGATCGTCGGGCAGAGGTCGCCGAGAACCACCGGTACGCTGATCACTCTGGAAGCGAGGCGCCCGGGATAGCGGATTAGCAGCGGAGTGCGGATACCGCCTTCGTAGAGGTAACCTTTTCCAGCGCGGAACGGTGCGTTGTAGGTGGGCGGGCTTTCCTTCAGCTCGGAGATATGCAAGCCGCCGTTGTCGGAAGCGAAGACGACGAAGGTGTTCTTTGAAAGACCGTTGTCTTCCAGAGCCTTCAGCACGCGGCCGCAGGCTACGTCGAGCGATTCTACGAGCGCGGCGTAAGTGGGATTGAAGGATTTTGCATTGGCCTCAATGCGCTTGGCCGACGCAGCGAGTGGAATGTGCGGGTTGTCGAAGGCGAGATAGAGTAAGAATGGCTTAGCCTTGTTCCGCTCGATGAAGTTGACGGCGTAGTCGGCATGACTGAGTTCGCCTTTGCCGCCCTGCGGCGATTCGGCGCCAGGGTTGGCCTTGCCCTCGAAATATTCATCGAACCCATGATCCGTCGGCTCATGCCCCTTACCTCCAAGGTGCCACTTGCCTACCATCGCGGAGGCGTAGCCCTTGGGCTTAAGCAGCTGAGCGATCGTCTGGACGCCGCTCGGGAGATTGTAGTTTAACGATGCGGCAAGCACGCGGTGGGAGGCGCGGTCGGTACGGCCTGTGAGGAAAGTCGTAATCTTCAGGCGGGCCGGACTTTGGCCAGTGAGGAGGCTTGCTCGCGAAGGCGAGCAGACGGAAGCCGCAGCGTAGGCCTGGGTGAAGCGGGTGCCTTCACGGGCCAGCTTATCGAGGTTCGGCGTATTCTGGTCCTTGCGGCCGAAGCACCCGAGGTCGTTGATGCCGAGGTCATCCGCGAGGAGGATGACAATGTTCGGCGGGGGCTCCTGCGCGTCGGCGCGGACGAGCAC
>CAILVZ010000300.1 GCA_903837825.1 Akkermansiaceae bacterium
ACGGAACAACGAAACGAACACCTCTCCTGGGAACACCACAAGGCCGTCGCACGCCTGCGCCCAAGCGAGCAACGCGAGTGGCTCGAGCGCGCCGCATCCCCCGACGACCGCCTCACCTCCCGCCGCCTCCGCGTCTCGATCGTGCGAGGCGAAGTCGTCCCAGCCGAACGCCTCGCCGCCCCACAAGCAGAACAAGGCGTGCTCACCCACATCCCTTCGATCAACCGCCTCAGCGCTTGGTGGAACACAATCGGCGGCGCCGATTGGCTCACCACCCGATCCACCCAGCAAGTTTCGGCCATCCTCCGCGATTTCCAACCCGTCACCTCAATCATCGAGACCCTCAAAACCCAACTTCAATTCAAACAATGAACGCCACACTCGAACTCACCCAGCATCCCGCCAATCCCGAACAATCCGCTGCTCTCTCTGCGATCACAGAACTCCTCGCCGCCCACCACGCCGATGCAGAGGATTCCGCCGACGAGGACGGCAAGTTCTCCATCGCCTTCAAGGTCACATTCGATCGCTCCTACAGCCCGACCAAGCTCAAGGTCACCTCGCGCATTTCGCAATCCATCACCGACGAAATCGAGACGACCATCGACGACCCAAGACAACCCAAACTCCTCTGAAATCAAAACCAACTACCAAGGCCGATCTCGAAGAATACCTTCGCAGCCGCACTCGATAACATGAAACAGGGTGCCCACACCTACCACGGGCACAAAGTCGGCCGTGCCAACCGCCTCTTGAGCAAACTCGGCCCGCTCGCCAAAATCCGCCGCGAGGTGTGGCTCTCCGTCTTCCCAAGCGACCCCGCACTCACGACATCGGCGAGTAAACCAAAACCTAAGTTGACTCACCGAGCGAGTGCGTGACCATCACGCGCCATCGACTCCGTTACCGAGGCAAGGCTTCCAGGCTCGAGCGCCGCTTCGAGCTCCTCTGGCACACCATTAACGGCCCCGAACTCGTCAGCGAGTTCCAATTCCACCCGAAACGCAAATGGCGCGCGGATTTCGCCCACCTCCCCTCGCGCACACTCATCGAGATTGAAGGCGGAATCTGGCTCCAAGGCCGCCACAACCGCGCCACAGGCTTCATTGCCGACATGGAAAAATACAACGAAGCCACCCTCTGCGGTTGGCGCATCTTCCGCCTCGCCGATATCCACCTCACGCAGGAGATCGTCGGGAGAATTCGGGAATGCATCGTCGCGATGACGTCAAGCCCGTGTAAAGTTGATGTAAAGCAAGTGTAAAGCACGAGGGGCATAAACGCGGTTTTCGGGAGTGGGATTTTGGCTCAAAAACCGCCGCATGAGTTGACATGGAGGCTCATATAACAGCACTTTGCGGCGCTCTTGGATGCCTGTGAATCTTCAGCGCTATTGAAGGGTAAAAAGTGTAAAGCTAAAAAAGCGACCTCTCATAGAAAGAGAGTGATGGTCGAATTACCAGTGACAAGTTGTTGAACATAATAGATTTCCTACTACTTAACTTGATAACAAACACTCTTCTTAAAATGCTTTTTAACTCATTTCTTAAGTATCATG
>CAILVZ010000301.1 GCA_903837825.1 Akkermansiaceae bacterium
AAAGACACGCAGAGTCTTTTGCAGCCTCTCAACCCGCCCACGGGTGCAAATGATGATCGAACAATCCATCTCACTCAGCTACAGAACGAACTGATTTTGCGGCAACCACCTTCACCAAGTCAGCAAGTCGTGATGAATTGGATGCCCATGTCCAATTGCGTAAAAATCGATCCCACGCGTGATCAGCGAGCGCATCCCCCAAGGCGTGGTCCTCCAAAATCCTCAGACACGCTTTTCCAAAGCCATCCGCGGAGTCCGAGATCAACATCTCGTTTCCATCCGTCACATCGTATCCGTACACCCCTAACGCAGTGGATACCACCGGGCACTTTCGACTGAATGCGGTGCTAACCTTGATACGGGTGCCCCCCCCCTCGAAGATAGGAACAATCGTCAATGCCCACGACGCAATCTCAGAATCCAAGTCAGAAACCCAACCAAGTCCATCGACATTCTTGCAATCCGACCACTCTCTGCGATCACTATGCTTTCCCGCAATTCGTAAGGTCAACTCTGGGAAGGATTCGAGGAGCCTCGGCCAAACCTCACCCAGAAACCACCGCATGCCACCTGCGTTCGGAGCGTATTCAAGCGAGCCCACGAACCCGATACGCAGTGGCAAAAACCGCCTTCGCAACGGAACCTCAACAGGCACATCAAATCCGTTAGATACCACAAAAACATTTTCAGCGCCGATAAATCGCTGCCGATCCTCAACACTACAAACCGCGAGCGCACTAAATCGCTCAAAAATCCGGCCCTCATGACGTCGCCACATCCAGTGTTGGCGGACCGCCCGCAACGTCGCCACAATCCCTGCGGAATTTGCTAATTCATTTCTAGCAACCTCACTTGGAATATCATCGATATCGAGAATCGTCCTTGGCCAATTCCATAAATCAAACCCATTGGCCACACGCAATCCATGAACCCAAACCATGTCATAATCATCGACCAAAGCTCGTAGCTCAGCTCTATCCTCAGAGCGAGCCCTAGCACGATGGGTATTCAAATAATCTGAACCTATTTCGTATCTGATTCGATCGGTAAAACTCGTGATTGGCCAGGGCTCAAAATCAAAAACCCGAATCGGACGAAATGAATCGGATGCAGCATTCGAGTGATCCACATAATCCTCATAGAGTCCTGCAAGGACTAGATGAACCTCACCAAACTGGCCAAGCTGCAACATCAGATTTCTCGCACGCAAGCGGGCACCATGGTCGGGGCCAACCGGCGAATGAGAGGTAAGGAATAAAATCTTCATCGGTGACAGATCCCCACGATGCACCCAATGACACACATTGCGACGTATAAGCTGGACTCCAAAAATCTCACTGCATGAAACAACCTGCTAAAATGCCATGCTAGACCAACCCGAGGGGAACCAAAACATCATCATCAAACCATGACGCCGCCAACTGGGGCGAATCTCTTAACCAATGACGACCTCCCCCCAAAAGTGCGCGCAAATGTCTCCACGCAACCATCCTGCCATCAACAAGTTGCCGAATCATGAAAGCCCTCCGTTGCAACACTGTGCTGTAGCCCTCATATTCACCCCTATAATCCCGCAGCTCGCGCGCTTGCGGCACATACTTCCCGCAAATCTCAACCTGGTCTCTCTTTTCAAGAAATAGATCGAGGCGATCAAGCACATCAGTAATCATCTGATTGATCAACAATTGATGCCCCCTCGACCCAATTTGAACTGACGCCGTAGCTTGCTCTGGGTGCATTCTCCAACCACCCCATGTATCTGGCACATGAATCGTGTTAGCGACAAGTCCCGCTCTCAAATTCCAATGGAAATCCCCTAAGGACCCCCAACTTGACTCATAGCATCCGACCTTCTCGAATAATGTCTTTCGCACCAACATCTGTGTCACTGACGAATAGACATTATCACCCAAGAGACACAGTACCCCATCGAGGGGGGCAATCCGCTTGTGCCTCTCATTGATAAGGCTGCCAGAGCTCCTCGCGAACATCGATTGCTGGTGCCACCAATTGATACCATCAACACCGTCCACGTTAAATACAAGCATCGGACAGTGTGCAATATCACAATCACAATTTGCTTCCAAGGCGCGCACCATCTTTTCTAGGAAATCTCGCGCCATGGTGTCATCACTTGTTGCAATATGGACAAGCTCTCCATTTGCATGGGCGATCCCTCTATTAAAATTTGGGTAGATTCCATCCCGAGGCGTCTGAATCAGCCGAACACGATCATCCCGAGCAATAAGCTCATCAACCGTCTGCACAGTGCCATCAATTGAGCCGCTATCGACCACGATTAACTCCCAATCTGCATAACTCTGTCCGATAATGCTATCCAGCCTATCCGAGAGAAATCGAACACTATTGAATGTGGGCAGGCAGATCGAAACTTTCATGAAAACCGCAAGACTCTCTACTTTTTAATATAAATTTTTAGTTAGGCTTCCCGTCGGTGAGCAAGAATGGTCGCCAGAACTCACGATCATATTTACCCCAGGCATGACAACCGAACGGCATCTTTCTTCCTGCCATTTCAAAGCACGTTCGGGGCGATACCTCAAAGCCGAACTGTAGCCCCTCCTCAAGGGTTGCTACACGAAACTCATGCAAATAGTTGACTGCCCTATCGGACCAAAAGTGATCGTTTCCTCGGCCATAATTTGTGGGGCACTGGCTCTGCTCCCACTCATCTAGAAGACGGTCCACCACTCTAACCCGACAGCGGAAAACCCTAAAAATATGCACAAACCACGATGGACAAAACTCTCCAAACCACTGGAAAATAATGCTGTGAGGATCCAGACGCGCGCGATTGGCAAGCACCGAAATCGCCCGATCAACCCGCAACATGCTGAGGCCGCCATTACCAACTCTCGGTACATCAACCCATGGACTATCATCACACTTGATCCATGGAGCCCCGATATAGTCAAAATCAAGCGAACACCATTTTAAGATATCATGCGAAATAACAAGACTATCAAGGTGGTAAAACAAAATAAATTCAAAGCGTGAAAACTTTTTATAAAACCACGCTTTATATAGCAATCGATCATGGTTAGATGCTGAACCAAAATATCGTCTCGGTACTTGAACAGCCTGGAATCCAGGAACCACGATTCTAGAACCGCTGGGCACGAGCAAATACTTCTCATGTCCTTGAAGGTAGTGAAACAAATGACGTAAGGAGACTTTCTCGTCCGACGTGAAAATCTCTCGGTTCGACCATGGAACCACCACCGCCACGTGCTTTTTCGGCTCTTTAGGACGTGAAAATGTGCGCCGAAGACCTCTGGAGATTTCTGATATCACCCTACTTGCCATGGATAGATCTCATCGATGGCCATTCAAGGTCCCGTTGACTAATCACAGTAGCCTCAGCAGGCCAATTGATCCCAATATCTGGATCGTCATACCGCAAACCAAACGATTGATCAGGGTCATGGTGTCCACCCATTAGGTACAAGATCTCTGTATCGTTTGTAAGTGCCAGTGTTCCATGCGCAACAAGCTCAGGAACATACAACGCAAGCCCATTTGTAGCACTCAACTCAACTCCGAAATGCCGCAGATAAGTCGGAGACTCGGGGCGCATATCGACGATCACATCCCAAACCGAACCCCTAATACAGCGAACCAATTTCGACTCCCCTGTGCGACGCCCCTGGTAATGCATTCCACGCAGCGTCCCCTTCAATAAGTTCAAGGATAGATTTGCCTGAACTGCATGGAAAGGAATTCCTGCTTGGGCAAACTCCGCATTGCAATAGGCCCGTGAGAAACAACCGCGGGAATCTACGTTGCGCTCTAACTCGACAACGTACGCCCCAGATACCTGTATTTCTTTAAAAATCATGAAAGTCTAACAATATTTCATATTTCCTGAAGTAATTAATTTTACTAAACATATTGATTACATCCATCGGATAGATTATTTACGGTAGATCAAGACGCAAAGCCGGTTGATTCGGCGCCGCTGTATATCAAAACATCATATCACATGAATAGGTATTCCCCCACCATCCGCGTTGGAGTCATCGGGACCGGAAGGTTTGCACAAGAATGCCACATTCCGTGCCTTCATTCTCACCCAAATGCTACGATCGTTGCGGTCTGCGGCGCAGCAGCAACGTCAATCGCAGAAAAATTTGAGATCCCATCGGCGATGAACAGCTATCTAGATCTTTGCGAACGAGACGACATCGATGCGGTAACGATCGCTAGCGCAAACCCAAACCATGCGGACCATGCCATCGCAGCACTGAGAAACGGCAAGCATGTCTTATGTGAGAAGCCACTTGCGGTATCAGTCGAGCAAGCTGAGATGATGGTGAACGCAGCAATCCAATCAGATAGAGTTCATTTTACTGCATTTACTTTCCGCTACAATTACGGAATTCGAGAGCTTTACCGCCGGATTGCGAATGGTGAGATTGGGACGCCATTTCTTGCAAGAATCCAATATGATCGTTGGGATGGAATGACCCAGACCGAGTGTACCCAACCTAGGCAAAGCCAACGCTCCAAGGACCCCGGGATGCTCCTCAATCTTGGGTCGCACCTCTTTGACATCAGCAGGCACGTCCTAGGTCCAATCAGCTCGGTGATCGGACACACGCTGTCCCTTCCAATTTGTAATCCTGATCGTCAGATGTCCCAGCCAGGATCCCAAGCCCCCGATGACCTTGTTGGAGCATGGATGAAGCACGCAAATGGCGTCCATGGACAATTCTTTATCAGCCGCATCACTCCATCATTCGCCCCCCTCGGCTACCTTGAAATTGTAGGCAACGAGGGTGCCCTCAAAGCCTCCCTCAGCCGTGGAGGAATTGATTTTATCATGAAATCCACGCCATCCTCCCCAGATTGGACCGAACTTCGGCTTCCACCAGAAGCATCCGAAGGCAAGCCAAACGCACTAAGGCGAATGATGCATAGCTACGTGGATAGTTGCATCCGCGGAAAGCTTGATCCTGAAATCGATGCATCATTTCACGATGGCCTAGCTGCCCAGTATGCGATGTCGGCGCTCTTGAGATCGCAAGATTCAGGCTCGTGGGCCGAGGTCCAGAAACAAATCTAATTACAAGTTACGCCCATGCGCTGTAGTAATCCTGCAGCCTCAAGGGCTAATGAGGCATCTACGATGTCACAAAAGTCAATTCCTGAACGCTCCGCAATCGACAATAGATCAGATGTACCATCCGACAAATTGAGGACCCAAAGCATCGCTAGCTCAGTGAATTTTTCGGTTCGGCCTCCTCCGCGCTTATCATAGAGCCCGACCCGTCCAAGCATTGGCTCACCCATTGGCTTTAGGTTTTGGTAGATCCCATTGGACTCGACCATTTCAATGGCTGATAGCGCCTTGCTCAATGAGTCAGCAAGGCACTCTGGCTTGATGAACGTCAGGTCATCAGCACTTGTATGGTATTCAGGAAATGTTCCGTGGACTGACCGGGAGAGGACCCCTACAGGCAAATTAAACCCAGCCGAACAGTACTGCCGCTCATCGTAACCGTATGGAACAAAATCCAAAACCCGATCATTAACCCCAGCCTGGCGCATAATGTATTCCATCACGCGATCAATCTCGGCATTCCCTCTTCGAGATCGCTTGTACGTCGGGTCACCAATATCGCCAACACAAGTCAGTACGAGACCGTGCATAATCCGTGGGATTACCTCCCCGTTTAATGCCAACCACGCAATCGACCCAATGGTTCCAGGGATAAACACAAACCGAACTGTTAGCCGCCGTGGCTCTAACATCAGGTAACGGGCAAGTGCAACAGCGACTACGATGCCCGAGAGATTATCGTTTGCCATTGATGGGTGGCAGACATGACACGAAATCAGGAACTCATCGCTTGTCTGGCCGGGAATGATTAGTTCACCATAGCTCAAGGACCCAGCGGTAAGCTCAGAATCAATGAAGACCTCGTAAATCCCCTCCTGCAGTTGGTCCATCTTCCGCTGGGCAATACAAAACCCCCAAGAACGACAATAGTACCCGGTGCGATAAGGAATCCAGTCCATCTGGTCTGGAATGCTGTGCAAATGATGCAGCAGATCACAAAGCGGCATCTTAGCCGATATCGGCAAACTGTACCCAACAACATGTAGGTTGCATTCGCTAAAATCAACTACCTTCTGGCCATCAGGCCCCTTAATCCATGCATCCCTAATATTCCACTCGTCAGGGACAACCCAGTCGTGAACCTGGGTGCCACTTGGAACCTCATGGACTTCAATCGGAACCTCTTGAGCAATCCTTTTCAATGTCTCTCGAACCCCATCTCCAGTGATGCTTCGACAAATAGGGTGCAACTCGCATGCAAGCGCATGCATTTGTTTACCAACTTTAATCAAATCAACCATTCCGAGCTTCTCCCTTGGAACCATATACGGTTGCGATATATTACTATTCCAGAACTGTTAGTTCAGGAATCGGGACAACAAACTTTCCACCCCACTCCCTGACGCCCTCCATTTCCGAGACTATTTCATTTTTCAGATTCCACGGCAAAATCAAAACGTAGTCAGGACGTGTCTCAAAGATCTTCTCTAGGCCGAATATCGGGATTCGCGAGCCAGGCATATAATGATTTTGCTTATGGGGGCTCTTATCAACCACATAGTCGATATCATCTGCGGTGATCCCGCAAGAATTGATCATCGTGACACCCTTGGCAGCTGCGCCATAGCAAACAATTCTTTTTCCCGACTCCTTGGCGTGGCTGATGAATTCAATGACCTTAGCTTTCGTCTCTTGAACTCTTTTGTTGAACTCAACATACGTTTGCATATCTTCCATACCAAAACTCTTTTCATTTTCTAAAACCTCGGCAACACGATCAGATGGATCAAACGCACCACCAAACGCATCTTGATGACAAGCAAAGATGCGCAGGGAGCCACCATGGGTCGAAATCTCTTCAACATCGAAGATTTCTAAGCGATGACGCCTGAAAATATGCTGCACTGTCAACAACGACAAGTAGGAGAAATGTTCATGATAGATTGTGTCAAATTGATTGTGCTCGATAAGACGTTGAAGATGCGGAAACTCAAAAGTAATCACTCCAAGTGGCTTTAGCGCAATCGTAAGCCCAGCAACAAAATCATTGATATCAGGAACGTGCGCGAGGACATTATTTCCCATTAGCAAATCGGCAGCCCGCCCCGATTCAACAAGGTCAATTGCGGCATCGACGCCAAAGAACCGCAACATACTAGGAATTCCCTTAGTCTCCCACGCAATCTTCGCTATATTCTCAGCCGGCTCCACACCGAATACCTTAATTCCCATCTCTTTAAAATGTTGGAGCAAATACCCATCATTACTTGCAATCTCGACAACCTGCGTCGTCGGTCCAAAGCCAAACCGCTCTTTCATCATCGTGCAATATTGGCGAGCATGCTCGACCCATGAGGATGAATAGCTACTAAAATACGCATAATCTCCAAAAATCGCATGGGGCGCCTCAAACTCTTCCAACTGGGATAAAAAACATCCGTCGCACACACGAACCTTAAGTGGAAAGAATTTTTCAACGGCGAGTGGTTCATCAAAGCTTACAAATGAATTCGCGAAGGGGGAGGTTCCGAGGTCACACATCACATGACTTAAGTCTTGTTTGCAAGATCGACATTTTGGCGGAGTTACAGTTGTTGTCATAAGATAAAAGTAAGTTATATTAGCTGAAAACTTAGCATTGTTTTAGGTTGGAGATCATAACATCTTAACGCAAAAATAGAATTATATATAATTACAAGCTATGTTCCTACTTATGAATCACAATGCCCGCCACATTGCCTCCATACATTCCACGGTTCTGTTCCCTTAGCGATAAGGTCCTCAAGGTAAAACTTATCCCTCAGAGTGTCCATGGACTGCCAAAAGCCTTCATGTCGAAACGCCATGAGTTCCCCTCCCTTCGCCAACATTTCCAACGGCTCACGCTCCCAACTGGTATCATCACCTTCAATATACTTGAGAACGCCTGGATCAAGAACGAAGAAACCGCCATTAATCCATGCCCCATCACCCTTTGGCTTCTCGGCAAATGCGCCGATGTGAGCGCTTCCCGATTGTAATGAGAAGGCACCGAACCTTCCAGGGGACTGCACAGCGGTTAATGTAGCCAACTTACCATGCAACTTATGAAACTTGATACTTTCCGTGATATCGATATCCGCAACACCATCACCATAAGTAAGACAGAATTCCTCATCACCTATGTAAGCTGCAGCCCGCTTGAGTCTACCACCAGTCATGGTGGTCTCGCCAGTCTCCACGCAGGTAACTCTCCATGGCTCCGACTCTGAACGATGCACAATTGCCTGATTGCGCTCAAGGTCGTATGTGAGATCGGCACGATAGCGGTGATAATTTGCAAAAAAGTCCTTAATCATGTAACCTTTATATCCACAACAAATCACAAAGTCATTTAGTCCATGCGATGAATAAATCTTCATGATATGCCATAAAATTGGCATTCCTCCGATTTCAATCATTGGTTTTGGCTTAACGAGGCTCTCCTCGCTGATGCGGGACCCAAAACCTCCAGCAAATATTACGACTTTCATTTTATTATTTAACGTATCAGGTCAGACACAGGTTGTTGCTCATTGTAACAACTCGGATTTTCCCCTGATCTTGACTACAACTGCAGGAACACCTGCTGCTATGGCGTAATCTGGTACATCATTGGTCACGACCGATCCTGCACCGATCGCCGCACCTTCTCCAATCGTCACACCACTCAAGACAGTTACCCCATGACCTATCCAAGCACCATCCCTAACCACAATGTCGCCCTTACTCGATAAGGGTTGATCCATGATTGTCGTGCCGAAGTCTGTCATGTGATTGTAACTGTAGAATGCGCATTGCGGCGCAATCTCCACTTTCTTGCCAATCTGTATTCGCGACAGGAACG
>CAILVZ010000302.1 GCA_903837825.1 Akkermansiaceae bacterium
AATCGAGTTGGTCCGCATGGGATACATCGCCAAAAAGCTCGCGACCAACTCGATGGACTTCGATGATCTCTTGGTCATGACCGTTCGATTGTTTGACGAGCGCCCAGATGTGTTAGAACTCTATCAGCAAAAGTTTCGTCACATTCTTGTTGATGAGTATCAGGACACCAACGCGGTGCAGGGGCAGATGATTGATCTGCTCGTTGGGACGACGAACAGCCTCATGGCCGTCGGCGACGATGCACAATCCATCTACTCTTGGCGGGGTGCAGACATGGCGCACATCCTTGGATTTCCAGTGCGTTATCCGGGCGCGAAAGTCTTCACCATCGAGACCAATTACCGGAGCGTGCCAGAAATTCTCCATCTCTCGAATGCGGCGATTCGCGCGAACACTGGGCGTTTTGAGAAGGACCTGCGATCATCCCGCGAGTCCACTGGGGTGAAGCCGGCGCTCGTCGCCCTTCCAGACCCGCGCGGCCAAGCATCATTTGTCGCGCAGCGGATGCTGGAGTTGAGGGATGAGGGGATTCCATTAGAGCAGATGGCAGTGCTGTATCGGGCGCATTTCCAAAGCCTCGAGATTCAGATGGAGCTGACCGTGCGTGGAATTCCATTTGGGATTACCAGTGGGCTGCGGTTTTTCGAGCAAGCGCACATTAAAGACATTTCGGCATTCATGCGCTTCGTGGTGAACCGACGAGACGAGGTGAGCTTCTTGCGGATGGTGAATCTCTTGCCTGGCTGCGGCCCGATTGCTGCGCAAAAATTGTGGTCCGAATGGCTGAATAGCGGGTGGGCTACCAAGGATGAAGTCCCACCGAAATGGTCTGAGGTGTTACTAAAATTCAAGGTGCCGAAGAAGGCGATCAAGCACTGGGAACAACTCTGCTACGTGTTGGATGAGCTTACCCCTGATGGGAATTTTGCTCGGCCATCCGACATGATTTTCAGCATCCTCGAGGGGATCTACGATGACTACTTGCAGGCGAGCTTTGATAACTTCGAGAATCGCCGCAGCGACATCGAGCAACTCTCGCAGTATGGTGGGACCTTCGACGACATTTCGGAGTTTCTTGCACAACTCTCGCTGATGAGTTCGGTGGATGGGGATCCGTCTGGCGACAAGAACGAGCGCGACGATGAGAAGGTTACGCTATCATCGATCCACCAAGCGAAAGGGCTTGAATGGAAGGTGGTTTTCTTGATTTGGTTAGTGGATGGACAGTTTCCGAACGGACGGATTCTTGAGGCCGATGACGTGCCGCTTCTTGAAGAAGAGCGCCGCTTGTTCTATGTGGCAATCACCCGCGCGAAGGATGATCTTTACCTGACTTTTCCGATGATGAATCCCAAGTCTTACAGTGGCGATATCATTTGTCGGCCTTCAAGATTTCTTGAGGATTTTCCCCCTGAACTTGTCGAAGAGTGGCAGGTCGGTGAGCCAGATCCCTGGAGTGAAGATGAGCCGTTTTGACGATCAGATGATGCGCCTTGCGGTACATGCTACTCCTAATCGTTATCATCTAACAGATTCTTTAGCCCACCGAAGAAATCCGCGAGTTCGTCGGTGCTTGGGGCTGCACCAAGAATATCGTCGTAGGTGGTATGATCGAGAAACTCGTCATCGAGTTCGCCGATGAATGAGCTGGGCTGACAACCGGTTTCTTGGCCCCACTTGATGCGGGTGGCGCAGTAGGTCATGGTGAGGTTGTCTTGGGCCCGGGTGATACCGACGTAGAGCAGTCGGCGCTCCTCATCTTTGGTGCCCTCTGCGATGCTGCGGGTATGGGGGAGAAATCCTTCCTCAAGGCCCACGAGGAAAACGATGGGAAACTCGAGCCCTTTCGAGGCGTGCAGAGTGATGAGCGTGACGCCGTGTTTTTTTTCAAGATCGTCATCCTCACGCTCCGATGCCAGTGCGCTGTGATCGAGAAACGACTGCAGTCCTTTGCCCTTCTCGGTGTGCTTGCGCAGGCTATCAATTACGCTGGCAATCCCTTCGCCGCGTTGCTGGCGTTCGCTGTCGGTCTTGCAGGCCCGCTCGACCCATGGGAGGTACTCGATCTGTTTGATGAGCGAATCGAGAACATCGGCAGGGTTCTCCTTGGCGATCTCGATGCGGTTCTTGGCACCGGCGATCGTAGCGACAAACTCCTGAACCGCGTTAGTCGCCTTGGGGCCCAATTGATCGGTGAAATTTGGATCACAGAGCGCCTGCCAGACCGATTGTTGATGCTCGCGGCTCCAGTCAGTCGCAAGGACGGCGGTCGATTGCCCGATGCCTCGATTGGGCGCATTGAGCACGCGGAGCAGTGGAACATCCGCATCGGGTGATGCCAGCAACTGCGCATAGCCTAACACGTCCCTGACTTCTCGGCGGTCATAGAAACTTTGAGCCCCGACCATCCGGTAGGGAATCTTACGCTCACGCATCGCCAACTCCAGCTTGCGGCTCTGGCTGTTCGTGCGGAACAGGATCGCGAAGTCTTCCCACTCACGGCCGACAGCCCCTTTGTCCGCCATGATCTCTTCGGCGATGAACTCGGCTTCCTCCTCGTCTCCAGGCATCGCCACAATGCGGACAGGATCGCCAGCTTTACGGGTCGATCGCAGGATTTTCTCACGTCGTCCGGCGTTGTGCTTGATCAAGCTGTTGGCGGTGTGCAACACGGCATGGGTCGAACGATAATTTTCCTCAAGGCGGATCACCTTGGGGTTCGGGAAAAATTTCTCGAACTGCAGGATGTTGGCGACTTCCGCGCCGCGCCATCCGTAGATCGACTGGTCGTCATCTCCGACCACGCAAACGTTGTAGTAAGGCGGGCCGACGAGTTGTTGGAGCAACTGCATCTGGAGTGCGTTGGTGTCCTGAAACTCGTCGACCGTGACGCGGGTGAAGCGTTGGCGGAACACGTCGCGGACATCGGCATGCTCTCGCAGGATTTGCTCAGCGAGGAGCAGAAGGTCATCGAAGTCCACTGCATTTTGCGCACGCAGCTCGTTCTGGTAGGCGACCGCAAGGGTGGCAAAGTATTCGTCTTCCAAATCCGCCGGGTCCACCCCCTTGTTTTTTGCCTTAGAGATCGCGGAAAGAACCTCCTCAGGCTTCACTTTTTCGGATGAACCACCCTTGCGCACGAGGAGCTGTTTCATCAGCCCGACTTGGTCGGAGTGGGAACAGATCGAAAAGTTCTTCTTGTAGCCAAGTTTTTCAATGCCACCTCGGAGGATGCGGACGCAAAGCGAATGGAAGGTGCAAACGGTCATTTCCTCCGCTGATTTCTTGGAAACCATGCCAGCGATCCGCTCGCGCATTTCACTGGCGGCTTTGTTGGTGAAGGTCACCGCGAGGATCTCCGAGGCGGGGATGCGCTTCTCAAGCATGTGCGCGATCCTGCAGGTGACCGTCCTAGTTTTGCCAGTGCCAGCCCCTGCGAGAAGCATCACCGGCCCGTCTAAGGCCCCGACGGCTTCGCGCTGGGCTTGATTGAGCGATTCAAAAGAAAATGAGGAAGCCATCGGCAGCCGGATCAAAGCGGGACGTTGGCAGGGTGGCGAGTGCGGAGTTGGAAATCGTCAGAATTCGACTTCTTCGCGCTTTTGGGCGAAAAATACCATTTTTGCCTTGCCAATACGGGCCTGATCCTTAGGTTGCCCGTCCCATGCCAAGAGTCGGAGGAAAAGCAAAAACACGGAAAGCCGTTGCCAAGCGTTTCAAAGTCACTGGGACAGGGAAAATTCTTCGTCGGAAACAAGGGGCTCGCCACTTGTTGCAAGGCAAGAACAGTAAGCGCAAGCGTCGTCTTGGGC
>CAILVZ010000303.1 GCA_903837825.1 Akkermansiaceae bacterium
CAGAGCGCGTCGGGGGAACATTCAAGCCGGTCCAAAAGTGACCAATCGCCTGAAGGGTTTGGGCAAAAGAAGGGAATTCAACGGGCTTCACGACATACGCATTTGCCCCGTTTTCATAGCAAAGCGCGACATCCCGCCGCTCACCCGAGGAAGTGAAAACCACAACCGGTATGCAGCGCATTCGGGCATCACTTTTAATCGAGCGCAGGACCTCGAGCCCACCGATGCCAGGCATCTTGAGATCCAGCAGAACCAACGCGGGCTGGCCGGCGCCGCGCCCACGCCAACTCCGTCGGCAATACAAGTAATCCAGGGCGTCTTCCCCATTATTCACAACAGCGATGCGCCGCGTGGATGCGAATGACTCCATCGCTGAAAGTGCCAGTTCGACATCGGCGGGGTCATCCTCAGCAAGCAGTATGTGTGCGGGCTCACATGTCATTTTTGAGTGCTGCGGGGGAGGGTAAAATAAAATGTCGCGCCGCAATCCACCTTGCCGAGCGCCCACACTCTTCCACCGTGACGGCGAATGATGCGCTGCACGTTGGCAAGGCCGATGCCCGTTCCTTCGAATTCATCGGCATTATTCAAACGCTCAAAGACTCCGAAAATTTTTTGTGCATAACGGGGATTGAAGCCCACCCCATTATCGCGGATGTAAATCGTATCCTCATCCTCACGCCCCGGCTCCGTGCCAATTTCAATGACAGCCCGGCTGCGCTTGGAAGTGAATTTGATCGCGTTGGAGAGAAGATTCACAAGAGCCTGCCGCATGAGCGAGCGATCGACTCTCACCATGGGAAGGTCGCGAATGTTCCAACTGATGATCCGGCCCTTCGTTTCTTCGCGAAGATCGTCAAGCGCCTCCATGACGAGCGTGAGCATGTCCACGGTCACCTTTTGCATTTCAGAACGCGCAATGCGGGAAAACGCAAGCAGGTCATCGATCAGCTCCCCCATACGCCGCGCAGCTCCACGGATCGTGGAAAGATGACGATGGTGCGCTTCGGTGAGGTTTTCGGCGGCCTCTTTTTCAAGAATTTCGACGAACCCCATGATATGTCGAAGCGGAGCGCGGAGGTCATGGGAAACGGAATATGTGAAGGCCTCCAGCTCGCGATTTGCGCTTTCCAATTCACATGTTCTCACAGCCACACGCTGTTCCAGTGTCTCGTTCAAACGCCGCGCCTGATCCTCCGCCAAGCGATTCTGGGTGACATCGCGCAGGTTGCATTGAATGAATTTCCCCCCATCCGAGTGGAAGAGGTTGCAAACGGCCTCGACCTGAATGTGCAAACCATCCCGGTTTTCGACACTGAGGTTTTCCCTACGAAAAACAGGGTCCGCTTGAATCTCTTCGAAAAATGATCCTCCATTTCGGAAAAGAGCTCGCAATGGAGCAATGCTTTCCGGATCCGCTCCGATCAGGCGCGGTCTGGATAAGCCGGTCAGGAGGCAGATGCCAGGATTCGCCTCAACGATCCGGTGGGTATTGAAGTCCAATACAAAAATTCCATCCTGCGATGTCTCAAAAAGTCTTTTATAGGATGGATCGGGCTGCTCTGAAGGAGGCAGGGGAACATCCCTTAGAATTTCTTTGGCGCTGCTTTTACGAGCTCGCGGTCGGACTGGCGGTGGTTTGGTCATAATGCGAACCTTCCTTTATGATCAGGACGCTCGGTGAACAATGGGGGCAACGCCCTATGCTGCCCTCCTATTTACAACAGAACCCCCGGCAGGTTCGCCTGCCGGAGGTTCTATTCTTCCATGAAAGATGAGGC
>CAILVZ010000304.1 GCA_903837825.1 Akkermansiaceae bacterium
GGACCACACTCCAAAGGACCTCTGGCCCCCAATTCTAGGGACTTACGGCCTCTAACGGACTGTCCGGTTTTGAACAGGCGACAAATCCGGTTTTGAACCGTCGCCGACATTGGGCTGATCGCCACTTGACCGAATCCCTGCTGGGAATCCATGCTCTGCGGCATGCGAATTCTCACGGGTCTCCAACCGAGCGGTAAACTCCATGTCGGAAATTTTTTCGGCGCGATGGAGCCTGCGGTCCGCCTCCAAGATGCGGGTGAAGCCTTTTACTTCATCGCCGACTACCATGCGATGACTTCTTCGCATGATCCAGTGGCCTTACGCGACCATGTTCGCGAGTTGGCCATCGACTTTCTCGCATGCGGGTTGGATCCCTCACGTGCGGTGTTTTTCCGGCAGAGTGCTGTGCCAGAAGTCAATGAACTTGCGTGGCTGCTCTCGACGGTGTGTCCGATGAGCCTGTTGGCCAAGTGTCACTCGTACAAGGACAAGACCGCGCAAGGGATTGCTGCAAACCATGCTCTCTTCGCGTATCCGGTACTCATGGCGGCAGACATTTTGCTTTACGATTCAAACCAAGTTCCCGTTGGGAAGGATCAGAAACAACACCTAGAAGTGACCCGTGATCTCGCGGTGAAGTTCAATGAAGTTTATGGCGAGGGGACCGTCGTATTGCCGGAGCCCATCATTCGTGAGGACACCGCCATCGTCTTGGGGCTCGATGGTCGTAAAATGAGCAAGAGCTACCAGAACACCCTGCCCATTTTCGGTGATGAAAAGCCGCTCAAGAAGCTCATCATGAAAATTCCCACTGACTCGACCCCAGTGGAAGAGCCCAAAGCGACCGATGGGTCGACGATTCTCGCGCTCTACAAGCTTTTCGCCAGTGAGGCGGACTACGCGGTGATGGTTGCGGATCACGAGCGAGGTGGGGTGGGCTATGGTGATTTCAAGAAGCGACTTGCGGATGCGTACTGGGACTTTTTCGGTCCGATGCGCGAGCGTCGTGCGGAAATTTTGGCAGATCCGGGATACGTTGATCAGGTGCTTGCAACGGGTGCCTTGCGGGCCCGTGAGGAGGCGAGCAAGGTCTTGCGGCGTGTCCGGCAAGCCGTGGGCTTGGTTTGAGTTTCTCCCGAGCTTGGCTGCGGATTGTTTAACTTCACCAAAATGTGATCGCGCATGCGGTCGGAGTGGGAGGTGCTCGAAAACCCTTGATTTTAAGGATCACCCACCTTTTTAGTGCATCGATTGAATCGTTCGTTTGACAGGTGATTGCGCTTGAATTGGTTTTGCGCCCCATGCGCGAGATGACCCTGCCAGAATCCGGACCGAAGCGAAAATTGCTCGACGCTGCAGAGCGTTTGTTTGCCGAGCGGGGAATGGATGCGGTATCGATTCGTGACATCACGGACGTGGCCAAGACCAATGTCGCTGCGGTCAATTATCACTTCGGCAGTCGCGAAGCGTTGATGTCTTGGGTAATGGCTAGGGTTGTGGTGCCAATCCATGAAGAGCGGCTGGCGAGGCTGGATGGGCTTGAGCGAAAATGGTCTGGCAAGGCAGTGCCTGTGGAGGAAATCATTGATGCCATCGCGAAGCCAATCGTCGGGCAAGCCCGCAAGTCTGGGTTGTCCGAGTCACCATTTTACAAGCTCGTTGGGCGGATTTTTGCGCAGCAGGCTGATGGTTTACCTAAGGAAATTGAGGCGCAGTTGGTTTATGAGAACGATCGTTTTAAACGAGCATTTGCCAAAGCATTGCCCTCGGTTGGGGAGGATGAATTGGGGTGGAGGATGCATTTCATGCGTGGTGGTCTGATCCATCTCTTGACGCACCAAGAACTTCCGCACCGGCAGGCGCGTGGGCGGTCGGCTGATGCTTCGATGGACGCAATCGTGGGGCGGTGGGTTCGGTTTTCGGCGGCCGGCTTGCGCGAGGGGGTTGAACCAGTGACCTCTTCAAAAAAGGGGCCGCAGGAGCTCTTCGATTTTTGATGACCTGTCAGGGGGGAGGGGGTGTTTGAGGTGGGTGGACTGATTTTGCCATCGTCTCTTGTCTCGACAGAAGCGAGGGGGATCATCAGGATGCGCCGACGTCATGCGCATATTGGACCGCTACATCGGGAAACAGGTGCTTCTCGGCACGCTGTATGCTGTGTTGGTTCTTGGGCTTGTGTTGTTGCTTGGAAATCTTTTCAAGCAGATCAAGCCGATGCTTGTGGAGCAGAAAGCTCCGCTTGAGTTGGTTCTGCGGTTTGTGATCAGCGTGTTGCCGCTTTCCTTGATGTACACGATTCCATGGGGGTTCTTATCGGCAGTGTTGCTCGTGTTCGGTCGGTTATCAACCGACCAAGAAATCACGGGGTTCCGGGTTGCGGGGTTGAGCTTAGTACGGATTTCTGCGCCGGTTTTTGCGATTGGTGCGGCGCTGAGTTTGGCGAGTCTGTGGCTGAATCTCAATGTGGTGCCCTATGCCACTGCATCATCGCGGCAGTTGATCTACGAGCAAGCCGTGAGGGATCCTGCGTCACTTCTAAAGCCTGGGGTGGTGCAAGCCGACTTCAGTGGCAACGAAGACACGCTCCAAAAATTACTGATTGAGGGACGGAGCGGCGAGTGGGTCAATGGCTTTCATTTTTACGTTCTGCCCAAGGCTGGAGCGAAAAACCAGGATCGCACCTACATTCACGCGGCCAAGGCGGCGTTGCGGGTTGATTCTGATAAGAGCCAGCTCCGGCTCAAGCTTGAGGATGCGTATTTCGAGACTCGTGATCCAGAGGGTAAAGTGGAAATGGTCTTTGCAGGCAAAGCTGAGCCGTTGGTAATTGATATGAAAAATCCACGCAGCCGAAAGCTTGGCTTGGGCTCGATGGACAACGCCCAGATTCGCCGCGAGATCGAAGAGAGTGCTGAGATGAGCGAATCGAACAAAGTCCGCTACCAATCAGAAATCACCAAGCGGTATTCGTTTTCCATGGCGTGCATTGCCTTTGCGTTTGTGGCGGTGCCCCTCGGTTTGCAGAAGCGGCGTAGGGAAACCTCATCGGGATTGATGATTAGCTTGTTGATCGGTGCCGGATATTTCCTCGTCAGCACGTTGGCTGGTCAGTTTAAGACGAGCTTCGCCGTCACCTCGATGCTTTGGGCGCCAAACATCGGTTGCGTTCTGTTAGGTGCGCTGCTTTTCTGGAGGGCTCGTTTCAAATAACCCATGAGGAATTCATGAGACTTTTGCGCACCATCCATCATGCGTCTCGGACCATTCGGGCGTTTTTTGCGATGGAGCGTGTGGCTTTAGCACCGATCACGCGGGACATCAGGAGCTACAATTCGACGAAATTTCGGTCTGACGCTTGGGCCGCTGCGAATGTGACGAGTCTTGCGCTCGCGCAGGGCATGGCATTCGCGGCGATCGCGGGTTTACCGGTGGTTTACGGGATCATGTGCTCGGCGATTGCTTCCTTGGTGGCCCCATGGTTTGCAGGTTCAAGGCACACCGTGCTCGGGCCTACCAATGCCACCGCCTTCATGCTCTTTAGCTTTTTTTCGGTGAATCCTGACCTAGTTGGGCACTGGGATGAATTGATCCCGCTGTTGGTTTTGATGATCGGGTTGATCGCGACTGCGGGTGCTTGGTTCCGAGTGGCGGACTTGTTGCAATACGTTTCACGCAGCGTGTTGGTGGGGTACATTTCGGGGGCTGCCGTCTTGATTGTGGCGAACCAACTGAAAGTCGTGCTTGGGCTTTCAGCGCACTTGAGTGATGAGGCTGCATCCACCTTTCTGGGGCTGCTGTGGGGGATTTTGCTGGCGGTAACTCACACCGACTGGGTTTCGTTAGGGATTGGCGTGGCAACCTTGTTGATCTATGCGGCCTTCCGGCGCTGGCGCCCTTCGTGGCCAGCCTTTGCGGTGGCTTTGTTGATTTCCTCTGCGATCTTTGGCCCAATGATCCGATCTGGGGTCGGCCCCTTCAAGGGTGGGCAAACTTTTGCGACCTTTGGATTCGGGGATTTGATGCTTCGGGTACCGCATCTCCTCCGGGCGGATGTGTTCACGGACATTTCGGCACTCTTGGGGATCGCTTTCGCCATCGCATTTCTTGCATCTCTCGAAAATTCCTTGATGGCGAAAACCCTCGCCTCGAAGACGGGCGATCGCTCTGACGTGAATCAAGACATGCTCGCCGTGGGCATGGCCAACCTAGCCAGCGCTTTTGCGGGAGGAATGCCTGCCTCGGGTTCGATGACGCGCTCAATGTTGAACCATGACTCTGGCGCGCGGACGCGTTTTGCTTCGGTTTTTTCGGGGATCTATACGCTGGTTGCAGCGGTTCTGATCGCTGCGTCCGTGGGTTGGGGATTCCCGCTGATCGACTTTGTGCCGAAGGCAGCCTTGGCGGCCCTGGTCATCGCCTTGTCGCTCTCGCTTTTTAACACAAGGCACATCCGGATTTGCCTGCGCTCGACCACGGATGATGCTGCAGTACTTGCGATCACCTTCTTCGCGACCTTGTTGGCCCCGCTTTACGTCGCAATTTTCATCGGCGTCGCGATTTCAATCATGCTGTTTTTGCGCAAAGCGAGCCGACCATTTCTCACCGAATACGAATTCAGCGAGGCCGGCGAACTTCGGGAAATGGGCGAGAAACGTCAGCGGCCGATCCCATCGATCTCGATCGTTCATGTGGAGGGCGACCTATTCTTTGGAGCGGCCGAGTTGTTCCGGACACAAATTCAGCGAACGGTTTCTGACTCGGAGATCCGCGTGATCATCCTGCGGCTCAAAAATGCGCGCAATCTGGATGCGACCAGTGTGATGGCGTTGGAGGAGTTGATCCTCTTCATGCGAGGCCGGGGGCTCCACCTGATCATTTCAGGCGCAAGCCGGGAGGTGTACCGGGTGTTAAAAAAATCTGGCATCCTCGTGACCCTGCAAGAGGGTTGCGATCGTAGCACAGGTGAGAGCAATCTTTTCATGGGTAATCCGCGCAATCCAAACCTCTCCACTCGCGCCGCGCTTAAGCGTGCTCAACAATTCCTCGGAAACGAAAAGGCCGACATTCGGATCTTTTACGATCCCAGCCAACCAAATCCCATGGGCTAAAGACTCGTCCGTGGGGCCGAAAATTGGTTTGGAAATCCGTAAGACATCGCGGCAGGCGCTGATAGTTGCAGGGATTTTGGGCGTGATTTTGTTAGGAATTTTTCTCTTGTCGGCTTATTACGAGTCATTTATAAAAAGCACCCCGCGAGGGATTCTACCGATGAACATGACCCGGAAATCCAAGTCCGTGGCCCTGGCACTCGCCGGTGTCATCCTGTTTCCCAGCTGCTCTGCAACTGGCTTGGGAAATCCTACGCATCCAACTCGCGGGCAGGAACCCAACTACGCCGTGGAATCGGTCCAGCGCGGGAAGGCCTCGTGGTACTCGGTGAAGACCAACGCTGGTGGCCGGACGGCCAGTGGTGCAAGCCTCAGCAACCACTCCGCGACTGCCGCTCATAAGACCCTGCCACTGGGAACCCAAGTGCGCGTGACCAATGAATCCAATGGCAAATCCGAGGTGGTGACAATCACTGACCGCGGCCCGTTCGTGAGGGGGCGCATCATTGATGTCACCTCTGGAGCCGCCGAACGCCTTGGATTTCTCAAGCGCGGCATTGCCATGGTGAAGGTCGAGGTGCTCAAACGGATCAAAATCTGAGGATGCTCACCTTCTCATTTGATTTGGGGCTCATGGAGCCACCCTTGCCGATGCCGACCCATCGTGTCATCACTTCATCCGACTTTAAAAATCTGCAAATTAGCGAATAATCACCATGTTGAGTTTCTTGTGATCCCATTTCTCGAGTTCTCGAACCCATAAAAAAATCCTAAACCCATCCAGCTAGGTCAAAAATCCGCCGAATATCGGGGATCATACGACCCGTCGACTTTTCCTTGTCTCTCAAAATCCAGACCCAAAATCCAGCTCCACCCACGTCCCCATTGAATCCATGAAAACCGAAATCAAATCCGACTCCGTGCCCCACACCGCCCAGCGAAGCGGAAAAAGGCTCTCTCTCCAGGCTTCGCTTCAGCACCGGTTGATTCAAGTGGTGCGGCCAGCTTCTTGGTTAGCATTGGCGATCATGGCACTGGGCTCGCTCGTGAATTCGGTGCAGGCCGCCATTTGGGTGAATGAAGATTTCAGTTCGCTGGCTGCTGGGGCGAATATGACGCTCACACTTCCTCTAAGCAAGAATGGTGATGGCTTTGCGAAAGGGGTTTCGCCAAGCGGCGGAGCGCTCCAAATTCAGTATACTGCTAGTACGCCCGGATCCGAAACTCGCTGGACTTTGTCGGATTCAGCCTTTTCAACCCCCAGAACTTCTGGCTACATTGCGTTTAAGATCACGCAAAATGCCAATGCAAGCGTACTTACTACCAACTACATGAACTTTAGGCTTGGGCCAGCCGATGCTTCCTCCTTGGGAACCTCTACTAACACTTGGCTTGAGCTTAGGTTCAAACAGTCATCTGCTTCAAATTTGGTTGTCTCTTGTGCAAATGCAGCCTCCCAAGCAACCGCATCAATCTCCTCGACAGCTCAGGTTCCCATTCAAATTTGGTACAACCAGTCGGGCAGTGCGATCAACTATACGCGGCCCGACACCTCGGCTGTCACCTCGTTAGCCACAGGAACCTTTGCGATTTTCCAGAATGGCACGTTCGTGGTGACGGGAACATTTCCTAGCACCGTGAACGCAACGACTCCAGTAACAACGGCAGTTGGTAAGATGGCTTTCATCGTTTCAAGCACCCAAAAAGCGGATTTCACGATTGATGATTTATATGCGGCAGATACGGCTCCCGTTGTTGGCGTGGCACCTACTATCACTAGCAGTACGACGGCGACTGCCTACACGAATGTTCCCTTCAGCTACCAGATTTCCACGGATGCGGTTGCCACCTCTTACACTCAGACCTCGGGTACTCTCCCCGCCGGCCTCAGTCTGAATACCTCGACCGGCCTCATCTCCGGAACCCCTACCACGACGGGGTCTTCAACCATCGGTTTGACTGCGACCAATGCTTCTGGCACGGGCTCAGCAGCCAGCTTGACCATCACCGTCGGCGTTCCCCTTAACACGTTCAGCGGATCGAATGCTAGCTTAAATACAGACACAAATTGGTCGATCCTTGTTGCACCGAATTCTAGCACCAGCGTTGGTAGTTATATGGACGTCGCCCTCGCGTCATCCGTGACCAGCTTGACCACTACCTCCGGCAGTTTGTTCGTCAAGAGTTGGAATGTTAGCAATGGCAGCAGTTACACGCTTTCTTCGGTAAAAACAAGTGGCAACGTGACCGGTGGCAATGTCACGAACTTCAAGATGGGATCCACCAACCCAGCTTCCAGCAACTTCACCAACTCGGTCTCTGGGGTGTCCAATGATCTCGTCTATCTCACCAACAATTCGAGCTTAACGTTTTCATCCGTGAATGCGAATGATCCCGCCAGTCCAGCAACTGTTGAGGTTGCGACGAGTGGTAATTTGAACATTGCTTCGGGTTCCACCCTGACGATTGATGCAACGCTGGGCGCAACGAGTACGGCTTCTTCCATCACCAAAACGGGTGCTGGGACTCTAGTTTTGACTGGAGCGAATACCTATGGCGGTAGCGCTGCAGGAACGGTCCTCAGTGCGGGTAATCTTACCATTTCAGGCTCGGCAACTCCATCGCGCCTTGCCAAGGTTAAGGCAGTGATGTCGGGCGGAAGTGTGACGAGCTTCGTGGTGGAGGATGGCGGAGCCGGCTACACGGCTGCTCCTACGGTGACCATCGCCAAACAAACTGGAGAGGGCACTGTTGTTGCGGCTACTGCAAATGCGACAATCAGTGGCGGCGCGGTCACCGCGGTGAATCTCATCACTGCAGGAAGTGGCTATACGTTAGACCCGAAAGTTCAGCTTTTCCCTAACCAATCTCCTCTGGGGGTTGGAACCGTTGCCCTTGCAGGAGGCACCCTTAATGCCAATGTCGATTCGGATCTCTCGCGGATGTCCACCTATCCAGATGGCAATGCGACCAATTCTGGCACTGCATTCTATCGAGTCACGGGTAGTGAGACCCAAATCAACGGGGCGGTAACGATCAATGTGGCCGCAAACAAGACACTCAGCACGTATACTCTCACGGGAAGCAATAGCACTTCAAGTTTGATCACCAAGACTGGCCAAGGAACTCTTTGGTTGCGGGGTGGTGGCGCGACGTTTGCGGGAGGCTTCAATGTCCAGACTGGTACGGTATTCATCAATGTGAGTGCAAACTCTGGTGCTGGAAGTGGAAATATCACGTTGAGCGGCGGCAACCTTACCCTCGGCAAACAGGTTGGATCAGCTGGCATTTATTCCGCACTTGATATTGCGGGCACGCTCTATCCGACGTCCAATGCAACTATCACCTTGGATGCTAATCCAGGAGCGACATCGGCGAACAATTTCTCGAGCGTGGGCTCTCTCGTAACGGTGGATGGTAAGAAGCTCACGATCGTTAAGAGTGCGGCTGCGAATTCCGGAGTGAAGATGGTATTCAGGGCAGGAAACTTGACAGGTAACACCACCCTCGATATTGCGGATTCGACTGGGGCTGCTCTTGGTAATGCAAGCGGCACTGGTGGTATCATCAAGAGTGGAGCAGGCAAATTGATCTTGGGACTCATTCCAGACACCACGCCAGTAACACCTGTGGATCAAACTGCCAACAACACTTACAGTGGCCCAACCGTGATCAATGCTGGCACGCTTGTGCTGGGCGGAAACAGTACCCATGCGTCGTCGATCACGATTGCCAGCGGTGCAGTTGCTGAGTTCACGGCAGGCGATGCGGTCGCAACCACTTCGGGTAGCCTCACTCTAGACTCCGGTTCGAAGATCCGAATCTTGGGTACTCCCACTGCAAATAGTTACACATTGGTCACCGCTTCAGGTGGCATCTCGGGTACGCCCGTGTTGGAGTCGAGCGTCTCGGGATATTCGATTTCCAAGTCTGGAAACTCGCTGGTGCTTACATCCACGCCAGTCCTTAGTGCTTATGGCACATGGTCGACGGTGACCTATTCTCTCACTGGCAACAATGCGCTTACCACCGCAGACCCAGACAATGATGGCATGAACAATGCCTTAGAGTTTGTCCTCGGTGGTAATCCAAGTGCCAATGATGTGGCAACCAAAGCGCCGCAGATCACGAATGGTTCCTCGTCGCTCACGCTGAGCTTCAAGCGCACGGATGCTTCGGAAACCCAACTCGCGGTGGTTAAGGTGCAAGTGAGTGTTGATTTGGCCACTTGGAACACCGCTGACGATATTACGATCGGTGCCACCAGCGGTAGCGGTCCGAACAGCGCGACTTACACGGTGACCGAAAATGGCAGTGCCGACGATGACGTGGTCGTAACCATTCCCAAAAGCAGTGCCACCAAAAAGTTTGTCCGCCTGAAAGCGGTTGTGCCAACGAACTGAAGCGTTCTGGTCTGAATCAAAATCATGCCCTCTCTGGTCTGTTAGGCTGGGGAGGGCATTTTTGATTCAAGTGGCGTCAACTGGATTGAGTTTTTCGCGCGGGTCTCGACGCTACAAGCGTGTGCTTCACGGCCTCTCGAGTGAGGTCATATATTGCCTGTCCACTCTTCATCCGACTGGTGAATATTCGTTTTTCGTTGATGATCTTGGTCGTAAGATTGCGTGCCTTTGGGTCGTATCGAGCCCATGCACTTCGCGTATTTATCCATGAAAAAACAAACGTCTCGGACTTCTAACGGCTTCACCCTTGTCGAGTTGCTAGTGGTCATCGTCATCGTAGTGGTTCTTGCTGCATTATCGATGTCGGTCATGACTCGCATGCGCAATGCGGGGGACATCGCCGCAGCGGTTGGGTCGATGAGACAGTTACAAACGGCAAATGCAGCCTATGCGGCCGAGCATGCCGGGCGTTACGCATCCTATCAGATCACCGACGACAAAGGAGCGATTGTTCGCTGGTATGATAGCGCGAATTTTTTGGTGTATTTTACTGGTAATGAAACGCAACTCCTTGACACCACGACTGCGCCGACAGTCCAGGCGAGCCTACTAGATCCAACGGTGGTCCGGGCCAAAAAACGCTGGTATGACAAGATCACCGCCAGTTACGGGATGAACCATGAGTGGATGACATCGATCGGGCCCGACGCCAATGGAGTCACTGAAAAATACACCACAGTAACGGGTGTTAAGAACCCGAACCGTACCTCAGCGTTCATCAGTGCAACCGACGGAGCGGCCAAATACAATGGGCGCCTGCTTTGGAAGGGTGCCGATGCGGTGGAAGGGAAGACGACCGATGGTAAAATGGCGTTCCGCCATGGGGGCAAGGCTGTTGTCGTTTACTACGACGGATCTGTTGGGACCATTCGGATGCAGGACATTGTGCGGTTCGATGCCAACGGTGGAAAATCCAATGTGTTTTGGAATGGCACCATGTAAGAGTTTTCTCTTGGCTTCTAATCGTTAGTTACTTGCGCCTTTTTCAAAAATCACTCTTTAAGTTTACTAGATTCAGTTCGTGATCAAAAACCCAACATCTCTCGTTTGCCGCTTTTCCCAGACTCTGGGAGCTGCGGGCTATTGCGCTGCGGTTGTCATGTTGGCCTTTGGCGCTTTGGCCCAAGCAGGGGCACAAGAGCCTCAGAATTTGGATGGGTTGGCCAAGTCGATTCCCACCACGTTTGAGTTCGCAGAGTCACAATATGGTCGTCTGCTTGCGGGAACCAAAGAGGACTCGAAAATTCCTCGGACCCTTGAAGAGGGCAAAGTCAAGACCGTGGCACCCAAAGACTGGACGAGTGGATTTGTCGCTGGGTCGCTCTGGTACCTTTACGAGTTCTCAAAAGATCAAAGGTGGCTAAGTGCCGCGACGGATTACACGCTGAGGCTGGATTCAATCAAAGACTACCGTGGCAGCCATGATGTGGGATTCATGCTCGGATGCAGCTACGGAAATGGATATCGACTTACGAAGAACCCAGCATTCCGCGACGTGATGCTTAAAGGAGCTGAGTCGCTTGCGAGCCGTTACAATCCTCAGGTTGGGGCGCTCCGTTCATGGGATCACAAGGGGTGGAACTACCCTGTCATCATTGACAACATGATGAATCTTGAATTTCTGATGGACGCTGCTAGTGAAGGGCGTGTGGAGCGCTACCGCACGATCGCGATCGCTCATGCAGACAAGACCCTGCACAACCACTTTCGTGCAGACTCGAGTAGCTTTCATGTGGTGGATTACAATCCTACCAATGGAGAGGTCATCGCGAAGAAGACCCACCAAGGTGCGGCGGATGATTCTGCATGGGCACGTGGGCAGGGTTGGGCGGTTTATGGGTATACCATGATGTATCGAAAGACAAAGAATCCTGCATACTTGGCTCAAGCGACCAAGGTTGCAGATTTCATCCTCAATCATCCGCATCTCCCAGCCGATAAAATCCCTTACTGGGACTTCGATGCGCCAGGCATTCCCACAGCGCCCCGCGATGTTTCGGCTGCGGCAGTGATGTCATCCGCGCTGATTGAGTTGAGCGGGATGGTTGGCGGCGAAGCGGGGGAGAGTTATCTGAAGCTGGCGCAGCAACAATTAGTGTCTCTTTCGTCTCCTGCCTATCTGGCGAAACCTGGAGAGAACGGAAATTTCATTCTTATGCATAGCGTTGGGAATTATCCCGCGCACAGTGAAATCGATGTGCCGATCAACTACGCGGATTATTACTTTTTGGAAGCATTGCTCCGCTATCAACATTTGAAAAAATCATGAGTCGTACGAGAGGTTATGTGTCGCTCGTTGTGGCGTCGGTGTGGAGTGTGATTTCCATGAATGCGCTTGGGGGTGAGCCCCCGAAGCAAAAAGCTCCTGAAATCACACCGCTCTCGTTGCCTGGCAGTGAGCCTTTTGTCTTCCGTACGGTGAACGAGGTTGAGCTTCGGCTCCATGTTGTGAAGCCAGCTGGTTGGGAGAAAGGTGGCAGCAAGGCGTGCTTGGTCAGCTTCTTCGGCGGCGGGTGGAACAATGGCACGCCGGAGCGCAGCATCCGCTGGGCAAAGTGGGCCGCAGAACAGGGGATGGTCGGCATCGCTCCCGATTATCGCACGCGCGACCGCTTGCATGGCACCCCTGAAGATTGCGTCTCGGATGGTCGCTCGGCGCTTGCTTGGGTGGAAGCGCATTCAGTGGAATTGGGGATAGATCCCCACCGGATTGTCGTTCTCGGTGGTTCTGCAGGCGGGCACGTTGCCGCTTGGACGGCCGTTACGACGGCAGGTCCAGGAAAAGATGACCCAGCCCCGCAACTTCAGCCGATCGCACTGGTTTTACTCAATCCAGTGACTGATACCAAGGCAAGTGGCTACGGTGGGCCTAAGCGATTTGATGGCAATGAGTCCAGAGCTCTGGCCTGTTCGGTTCTTGACCAAATGCCGAACAAGATGCCGCCTACACTCGTGTTTCATGCCACAGCGGATACCACCGTTCCTTATGCGAATTCAGTGGCATTCCGTGACAAGCTGGTGGGCAATGGCAACCGGTGTGAACTGATCACCTTCGAGGGCCTTGGGCACTCTTACAACTCGAGTAAATACGGTGAGGCTGGGAAGGCCGCCGATCGGAAAACCTGTGAGGAAATGGCCAGATTTCTAACGGAGCTCAATTTAATTCATGCATCTCCGTCCCGCCATCCTTGAGTGATGGACTTTACCATCTAACAAAAACCCCAACATCCTGTCTTGTGAAACTGATTTCTACTCTTAGCGCTACCTTTTTCTCAATCGCATCATTGCATGCAGCAGAGAAGAGACCCAATGTCCTTTTCATTGCTGTGGATGATCTTCGGCCCGAATTGGGTTGCTACGGCAACACGATCGTCAAGACACCGAATTTTGACCGGCTTGCCGCTCGGGGTTTGGTGTTCAGTCACGCTTATTGCCAGCAGGCGGTTTGTGGTCCCTCACGGACCTCGCTGATGACAGGCAAGCGGCCCGACGCCACTCGCGTTTGGGATTTGGACACCCACTTCCGTGTTGCGTTGCCAGAGGTGGTGACCGTTTCCCAATATTTTAAGAACAACGGCTATTTTTGTGCGGGCCTGAATAAAATCTATCACCGTGGTTTGGAAGATGGTCGCTCGTGGAGTGTGCCAAATTGGTATCCCAACGGAACAGCGGTTGACACGGATCCTGTCGACTGGCGCAAGCAGATCAAATCCACTCACAGCGTTGTCACCGAGGAATATTCCAATGCAAGCTCGCCCGAAGACAATGACAAGCCGCTGAGAAAAAATGGGAAACAAGCCAAAGGCGGTGGAGCATTTGAAGTGAGCGCCAAGCCTGATGACCAACTGCCTGATGGTGCGACTGCAGCCGAAGCGGTGAGACGCCTTCATGAATACAAGTCCAAGTCCGAGCCATTTTTTCTTGCGGTCGGATTTCTAAAACCCCACCTGCCGTTTGTTTCTCCCAAAAAGTATTGGGATCTCTATGATCCAAATCAGATCCCTGTCCCTCCGACCGATCATCTTCCGGTCGGTGCTCCTGCGTTTGCCGGACACAGCAATGGTGAGATTCATGCCTATCCGAATGTGCCGGAAGGGAACCCGATTCCTGCAGATTTCGCGAAAACCCTTCGCCATGGCTACTATGCGGCCATCAGTTACACGGATGCGCAGATTGGTCGCGTGTTAGATGCGCTGGAAAAGGAAGGGCTATCAGACAACACCGTCATTGTGCTTTGGGGAGATCACGGCTGGGAACTTGGAGATCACGGACTCTGGACGAAGCACACCAATTATGAACTCGACGCCCGGGCGCCACTGATCATCAGCTTGCCTAAGCAAAAATCTGCAGGGAAAACGTGCGAGTCTCCAGTCGAGTTTATCGATATCTATCCGACCCTTGCGGACGTTTGCGGATTGCCCAAACCATCGGACGTCGATGGTGCAAGCTTGAAACCACTCATTGAGGATCCCGCTGTAAAGTCAGGCAAGGTCGCGATCAGCCAATACCCGCGGAAAGCAGGCAAGACGGGTGGCGGAAACGTGATGGGCTACAGCCTTCGCGATGAGCATTGGCGCCTCGTTCTTTGGCGCGAGTTGGAGGGCACCAAGATCGCTGCGACTGAACTCTATGACGAAAAGAACGACCCGAATGAATTGGTGAATGTCGCTGACAAACCCGAGAACAAGTCAGTGATCGAAAGGATTTCGAAGAGCCTCCCACCAGTGATCCCACCAGCCGACAAGTCTGCTCCGAAGTATAAAAAGAACAAACTGATCTCGCCCGCCCCTGCGGCACCAACCGAAGAAACTGGATCAGTGCCACCCGCCTCATCCGATCGCGGCGCGAAATTTGATAAGATCGACAAGACTCATGTGGGGAAACTGACTCGTTCTGAATACATTGCCTCGCAATCTGATGCGGCAGTCGCAACCGCACGATTTGATAAGATGGACAGCAACAAAGATGACGTCCTCACTCGTGAAGAATATACGAACCAAAGCGGCAAAAAATCCAAATCTGAATAACCTATCTTATGAAACCATTTTATATCACGATCGCCGTGCTGTTTGCGGTTCCGCTCGCCCATCTGAAGGCCGCGGAGACCTCGACGCCACGCAAGCCTAACATCATTTTCATTCTCGCGGATGATCTTGGTAACGGCAATGTAAGCGCCTATGGGTCGGACAACTTCAAGACCCCAAATATTGATGCTTTAGCGAAATCGGGGATGCGTTTTGAGCGGTGTTTCAGCGCGCCCGTTTGCGGACCATCCCGCGCATTGCTGATGACAGGGCGCTACGGATTTCGGACCGGCATGACAGGCAATGACAAGGACAGTGCCAAAATCATGGCAGAGGCGACCGAAATCATGATTCCGAAGGTGCTGAAACCCGCGGGATATGTGACGGGTCAAGTCGGCAAGTGGAGCCAAGTGCCACTTGAGCCAAGCGACTGGGGATTTGATGAATACCTGCGATTCCAAGCCAGTGGCGATTACTGGAATACCCAAGACCGCGCGAAAAATTATACGGTCAATGGCAAGAGCGTGCCACTGGCAGATGGAGAATATCTCCCTGAGAAAATGCACGACTTTGCTGTGGACTTCATCAAGCGTCACCAAAACGAACCATTTTTCCTCTACTATCCGATGTCGCATGTTCACACCGACATTTTGCCTACTCCAGACAGTGCGCCAGACAGCAAGGACCTGTTCATGGATAACATCAAGTACATGGACAAGTTGGTCGGGAAATTGATGGCGGAGTTGGATCGCTTGAAACTGCGTGAGAACACCATCGTGTTCTTCGTGGGCGATAATGGCGTGCACCCAGGCGAAGGCGACCGGTCGACGATTCATGGTCGCCGCATTTCGGGTGCCAAGGGAATGATGTTAGAAGGTGGAAGCTTGGTGCCATGCATCGCCAGCTGGCCGGGGACCATTGCTGCAGATAAGGTTTCCCAAAACCTTACGGACTTTTCTGACTTTTTCCCGACATTCACCGAGATCGTTGGAGGAAAATTGCCCGAGGGCGTGACGCTTGATGGAACCAGCTTTTTACCGGTTCTCAAAGGTGAGCCTGGTCACCCGCGTGATTCGATCTTTGTGGAATTGGGCCGGCAATGGTATGCGCGTGAGTCCGCATGGAAGCTCAACCAATCGAACGAACTCTTTGACATGAAGGACGCGCCCTTTGTTGAGACGCTCGTTCCCACTGACTCAGCCAATCCCGATGCGATTGCCGCACGTAAGCGACTCCAAGCAGTGTTGGACAAACTGAATGTCACTGCGGGTCGGATTGCTCACGGTGATGGCACCGGTAAGCATGCGGATAAAGCCAAGTCACCTGGCAAAAAAGCGGGAGGGAAGAAGGAGGTATCGGCCGCACCTGCTGAGGAGTCGGGTGCGGATAGTGAAGAGTCGCCAGACCCGAAAAAGCCAGCCAGCGACGACCGTGGAGCGAGGTTCGACAAACTCGATAAGGAAAAATCCGGCAAGGTGACCCGCGAGCAGTATCTGAAGAAGCAGTCTGATGCAGAAGTTGGAGCGAAGCGCTTCGACAAAATGGATGCTGATAAAGATGGGATTCTGACCCGTGATGAGTTTTTGAAGGCTCAGTCGAAATAGGTTCTCACGAAGCACGATTCAAATGATATTGAAGATCCATCGTTTTTTAGGCATTGCGCTGTTAGGGCTTTCATCGACTGCACTACCCGCTGCCGATCCTACGACTGCGAAAAAGCCAAACATCATCTTCATCCTCGGCGACGATGTTGGGATTGGTGATGTCGGATGCTTGGGTTCGGATCACTACAAGACTCCAAATATCGATGCGCTCGCAAGTGGGGGAACGCGGTTCTCGAAGGCTTACACGGTCTCTCTTTGCGGTCCTTCTCGCGCGACCATCATGACAGGCCGCTACCTTTTTCGAACTGGTGGCACCAACCAGGATGCGGTCGGCGAAATCAAACCAACGGACGAGGTTTTCACACCATCGATGCTGAAGACCGCTGGATACGTCACATCTGCCATTGGAAAATGGAGTCAATTCCAACTCACTCCGGCGGATTTTGGATTTGACGATTATTTGGTGTTTAAAGGCAGTGGGGTTTATTGGAACACCCAGCCCAAGGGGAAGGAGTATGATCTGAATCTGCAAATGGTTCCACTCAAGGACAAAGAATACCTTCCTGATGTCATGCACGCCCATCTCGTGGATTTCATCACGAAACACCACGATGATCCATTCTACCTTTATTATTCGATGTCGCACATTCATGCTGACATCTTGCC
>CAILVZ010000305.1 GCA_903837825.1 Akkermansiaceae bacterium
TAATTGACTGAGGATCGATCAGAAATTTCTTCAATCCTCCGAAAGACCATTTTTGCTCCATGATTGGCAAGGAAACCGAGTTTGGTGGAATTGGCGATCCATCCTGCGGTTCGTGGCATGCCACGCAGCCCACGCGATGGTAGAGACTCTGCCCTCGTGCAACGGCTGCTTTGTCTGGCATGGTCCGACGGAACTCGGCTTGTCCGCCGGAAAGCAAATAGTGGGTGAGCGCTTCGGCCTGCCCGGCATTCCCATGAAGCAAGTCGGGCATCGTTGTTCCGGGAGTGACGCTCTGTGGCGATGCAAGATAGCTTTGAAGCCATTCAGCACTGATTCGTTCACCCAAGTGATCGAGCTTTGGCGCTGCTTTGGGTGTTAGCCATGTTACTTGTGTTTCCGACGGCGAGTGACAAGCGGTGCAATTCAGTTCACCCAGTGCGGCGACTCCGGAGAGTGATTCCGCTGGATCAGCCCACGCGATGGGGAAAATCATCCATGTAAGCTGCAGAATGACCCGACAGAGTATGTTAGGTTGCATGGCTTTCAGTCTTATAGATCTTAAAGCCTCTCGCGAGATAGTTCGAAATGGCGGCGTTGTGGTCGTTCGTACAGGTGTGGACCCATACCCGCGTCGGGTTGGCTTGCCACGCCAGCTGCAAAGCTGAAGTCAGCATCGCGCCACCGAGCCCTCGGCCGCAGTATTCTGGGATGAGGCCAAAATAAGCGATTTCGATCTGGTTCTCATCATCTTTTTGCAGTTCGAAGTAGCCCACAATCTTTTCGTCGCGGCAAGCGATGAATGTTCGGAGGTTTTTGGATTCAGCATAGCTTCTCCATTCGTCGTCAGTCCAGTGGCGTTTGTCATTCCATTGCCAGGATTTGCCAATGTCTAGATAAAGGGAGCGGTTGATATCCCAGCGGCCGGGCGGCCGTTCTTGAATCTGGAAGAGACGATCGCTGTTTTGTTTAGGACACAGTTCCTCTGCAGAGCGCATTTCGAGATAGGTGACCGCTGCTGCTTGTGAGGAATTCATTTTAGTTAGTGGAATCAACGACCAATACAGGTCTACCCATCACGTTCATTCTTGGTTCGATACCCAATCCGGGGGCGGTGCCTGCTTTCATGAAGCCGTTCTCGCGTTGTGGAGCGTGTTCCGCGTGACTTACGGTGACGTAACTATTGAAATCGGTGCTGGTGAAGCGGAATTTTTCAGGAGTGCTATGTGCAAGGTGTGCGATTGCAGCTGTGGTGATGTCTCCTCCCCATGAGTCTTCCAAAGTCATCGCGATTCCCATGCTGATGCAGAGATCGCGGGCCTGCTTTGTCTTTGTAAGGCCTCCGAGTTTGCTGATTTTGAGGTTAACCAGATCCATTGCGAGATCGCTTTTGGCACGTAGTAGAACATCCAGACTGTCAATGTTCTCATCCAGAACGAATGGGTGATCGGTGCTGCGGCGGACTGCGAGGCATTCTTCATAGGTCAGGCAGGGTTGTTCGATATAGACGTCCAGATTTCGGACGGCGCGGACTACGCGCACAGCTTCGTGCTGGGTCCAACCGGTGTTTGCATCTGCGACAAGCCTTTCGCCCGCTTTCATCTGAGCCGCTACGGCATGGATGCGATCGATGTCTACATCGGGATCACCACCAACCTTGAGTTGGAAGCGTGAGTAGCCTTGTTCTCGATATTTTGCGACATTGGCAGCCATTTCCTCCGGTGACTCTTGTGAAATGGCGCGGTAGAGTCGGATGCTTTCGCCATAGCGTCCGCCCATGAGGGCGCATACGGGTAACCCACAGACTTTTCCTAGAATGTCCCAGCAGGCGATATCGATACCGCTTTTCACATAGGGATGACCTTTCAGTGCCGAATCCATCAGGTTGTTCAGTTTGCCGAGCTCCCGGGGATCACAGCCGATCAGTTGAGGGCCCAGTTCTTTCAAGCCAGCGCGCACCCCTTCCGCATACGCTGGCAGGTAGAACGGGCCAAGCGGACAGACCTCGCCGTATCCGGTGATTCCCGCATCCGTCTCTACCGCTACGATGGTACTGTCAAAAACTGTGACCGATTTTCCACCGGACCACTTATAGGTTGTTTCATGCAATGGAAGCTCGACACGGTAAGCGAGGATGCGGGTAATTTTCATGATAGGAAGTGTGGGTAGCGGGATTGAGGGGTTTGATGTCGGATCATTCAGGGAATATCCAGCGGCTATCAAATCCGGGAATTGATTCGCCGTGCTGAATTTTCCAATAGCGGTCTACGTAATTTTCAACGCCGTTTTGATAGCTCAGCGGCGGGTTCGAGTTACGAGTCCATTTGAGGTCGAGTTCATGGGCATCAGCAGGTAAGTCAATCATCCGGTTCGTTGCAGCGACGGATTTGCCGTCGATCGTGGCTGAACCCAGGTCCAAGAACCAAGGAATATGGAACTTCATATTTTCCGGAGGTTTACGCCATTCTGATTCAAAAATCACATGTGCTCCTTCACCAGTAGTTGTCAGGGTATAAGAAACCAATCCGAAATCGGTAGGGGCTTTTTTCACCCGCACGGATCGGCCTGGTTCCAGCCACACAGGTGATAGCGCGGATGCCAGGTGTAGAACAGGCGCCCCCATGTCCTCCCGTACCAGCATGTTGCGAAGGCATTCGTTAAAGCGTGCGGCGCACCAACCGTGAGGTGGGTAGTTGTTGTGGAAGTTTCGATCGCGCCAGGCCCAAATGTCGTATTCGAATCCTGTTTGCGTGCTGCCAGTATGGACAAGATAGGAGTAAAA
>CAILVZ010000306.1 GCA_903837825.1 Akkermansiaceae bacterium
CATCGAGTTCTGTGATGCCGAAGGGTTCGCCTGGCAGGTCGATGGCTGGGCGAATGACTGGGGTCCCTTGTGGGGAAATCTTAATCACGGCGACAGAATGTGCCGCTTTGCTTGAGTCGAGCCCTCTGTCCGGACTGCTTGAGCCATGGGAACGAGCCCTGTTGATCGAATGGCGAAGACCGAGACATCTGAAACGTTCCACTGGTCATTCGGGTGGGTCGCAACCGCAAGCCAGTCTGAGCCGGCTGAAATCAGTGGGTTCGTACCCTCGACGATGGTTTCGCCAGCAGCCTGGGGCGCTTGAGCCCCGGAGATGAGCCATTCGGTAAGGCGGACAGGGATGTTCCACTCGTTGGTTGCTAGGATCAAGCGATCGCCCACCAAGCGGCTATCCATCAAGCGCCCAGGCACGTCCTGGAAGAAAACAATTTCAGCTTTACCATCCCCGACTTTCACCTGGTTGATTCGGGTCGTGGGCTGCAGTCCGCTAGAATCGCCAGTTAGCAGGAGCACGGTTCGCTCGCTTTGGTTGGACGGCATGAGGTACAGGTCCTCTCCAACCGCTGGAAGTCTCAAGGATGCCGCGAGTCGTGGATCGGAAGGCGTCGATAAGTCGAGGATCTGCAGGCCACGAAGTTGGTTGAAGAAATACACGGTATTGCCATCGACCTTCCAAATGTCGGCCTCCACCGGTTCCACGCTTGGGACATCGGCAACAGGATTTTCGGCAGCCGCCGCACTGACCAGTGCCGGCAAGGCGTCGAAGTAGGCTCCTCGCGATGAGGCCAGACTCGACGCAATGGGTGAATTCACAGGACCAAACTTATTTTTTCCTTTATAAAAGGATGTGGGAAATTTCGCACGAGATGGGGTGGCACCGACATACCATCCAAGCACTCGCCATGAGATCTTCTTGCTGTTTGAACTTAGATTGAACGTGTATTCGCCAGACACGTTGGTTTGCGTGGTAACCGTTTTCCAACCACTGGGTAACTGGAACTTCTGCAAGTAAATGCTCGCCATGCCCTCAGGCACCGTCACGGTGGCGGTTCGACGATCACTTGGGATGTTGAGCTTTAGGGCTCTCCAACTTCCACTCGCGGCCTCAACTGGATCGACCGCTGCGAAAATGAGCACCATGAGGAAAATCTTGGCGATTTTAGTGCAGAAATTGGAGATCATGCGTGGGTGGGTATTTTTCATCACTTGTTCTTTTGAGGTAATCCGTCATTTGGTCGGGAAACAGATCTTATCCAGCAAGGTTTTCTAAACATTTATTGGCATTCGCTCAAGACTGGATTTTTTGCCGATTCAAAACAAGACAGATTTTTATGGTGAAATGGCTAAAAATTGTGGGGCAAGGGGCACGTGCCGGCGATGACCGCAGAAGCAGCTGGATTGCGACCCCAACGCGATTGCTTCCACCACGTGGGACCGCTCCTGATAGCATCGGCCTTGCATCAAGCCCCCAGAACCCTTAAACAGCGCCCAGTGGCCACCGAGTCTCCGATCAACCAACCGATCCGCTGGAAATGGCGTGCCGAAGCCCTCGTCTATACGGCGGTGGAATCGATGGCCGGCCTCTTGCCGGGGTCGGTGGTTTTCCGGATCGGCGAAGCGCTCGGTGGCGTTGCTTGGCATTTCATGCCGAAGCGGCGGCGGGTGATTTTGAGAAACCTACGAATCGCGTTTCATGGGGAACACGATCTTGCGGAGCTTCAACGCATGGCGCGTGAGACCACCCGACGCACGGCTGCGAATTTGTTTTCCACGGCCCATACCGCAAGACTTTCCAGCGCACAGATCGACAAGATTCTCACCGTGGAGAACCAGGAGCTGGTAGAGAAAGCTCTATCAGGTGCGCCAGGCTTGGTGCTTTTGCCGCCTCACATGGGCAACTGGGAAATCCTCAGTCGAATGAATCGGGTGTTTCCGCAGGGCCACGCGATCGGGGCCTTTTACCGTCCACTCAACAATCCGCTCATGAATGCGCGGGTGGTCGCCCAACGCAAGACCGACGGCACCCAATTGTTTTCCAAGCGCGATAGCCTTCACCTCGTTACAGGGTTTTTGAGAGATGGGGGCCTCGTAGGAATCCTAGCCGATCAGCGCGTCGGTAGCCAGGGCGAACTCGTCAGGTTTTTCGGCCGCCTCACCCGCGCGAGCCCATTGCCGAGCCTCATGGTCCGTCGGAGCAAAAGCGAAGTACTGTCCATTTCCGTAATCACTGAGGCGCCAGGCAAATGGAGCGTCCGCTATCACCCAGTCAAGACACCACTCAACACCGCAGATTGCATGGCCTCCCTGGAAGTCGCAATGCGTGCTAGCCCGCTCGACGTATTCTGGTTCCAAGAGCGCTGGAAAGTTTCGGTCAACAAACGCCGCACGATCCGTGATTGGCTTGGCCCAGAAACCCCCGACCAAGGCAAGCCCCACCGCGCCTTGCTCTGGCTAGCAGGAGCGCCATCGTCATGGCAACTCCCCGAATCATGGGTTCACGCCGATGTGATCTATGAGGTCGTCCTCGCTGAAGGCCAATCGCGACCATCGTGGCTTGGTGGAAATGAAATCATTCACACCATTCCCGCAGTGGGTGGAATTCGTGCTCTCCAAAGGGCGATCGCCAAGATCGACCTCGCCGCGGCTTTGCCCATCGATTACATCCTCACCTGCGCGGCTGCCAAACCCTTGTCACAAGCCGCCCACCGTGAGGCCATCCCATTGGTTTCGCTAGCCACCCCGCTTTGAATTTCTCCTTCTTGAATAACCGATGACGACTGTAGGCAGTAAAA
>CAILVZ010000307.1 GCA_903837825.1 Akkermansiaceae bacterium
GGCTCAATCCCGCCATACGGACCCGTCAACGCCGCCGGCCTCATCGGCAATATGGCGATCGTCATGGGCAAGAAGTGCGGTGTGAAAGATTCCGAAGTCGACCCGGCCATCGATCGAGCATCGAAGTTCTTTGGCTACTTTGTCGATAAAGGTGCCGTCCCCTATGGCGAACACATGCCTTGGGCTAGCCACGAAAACAATGGAAAGAACTCGATGGCAGCCGAGTTCTTTGCTCTCCAAGGAACCTGCGCCAAAGAAACCCAATACTTCGCAAAAATGGTAACGGCTTCTTACCAAAACCGTGAATACGGCCACACCGGCCAGGGATTCAGTTACCTTTGGGGCGCACTCGGTGCCAACACAGGAGGACCTGCTGCTGCCTCGGCATTCTTCAAAAAGGCATCATGGCATCTTGATCTTGCAAGGCGCTGCGATGGTTCCTTCACCTACGACGGCGGCGAGCAATATGGCGCAGGCAAGACCGACGACAATACCTACTATGGAGCCAGTAGCTATGGAGGTTTAAGCCCCAACGCAACCTATGTTCTGACCTACTCACTTCCCTTGAAGAAGCTCTGCATCACCGGGCGCGACTCAAATCCATCGAACTGGCTCACGCGCCAAGATGTCTCGGACGCCATTGCGTCTGGTCACTTTGACCTCGACCGCAAATCAATGACCACCGATCAGCTCATCCGTGCGTTCCAAAATTGGTCGCCTGTCGCTAGAAATTGGGCAGCGGAGGAGCTGAGCAACCGTCCCGATGCGAAGGAACACGTCGACCAATTCATCGCGATGGCAGAAGGGCCCGATGCCCACATGCGCCAAGGCGCCGCGGAGGCACTCGGCTATATCAACAACGCTAAAGCCTTACCCGTGCTCGTACGCTTGCTGACGCACCAAGACCGCTGGCTTCGCGTCAAAGCCGCAAACGCGCTCAAGAACATGGGAGACACTGCGACCCCGGTGGTATCCGACATGCTCCAAGCGGTGACGGCCACCGCCGAGCCACAGCAGCCCATCGTTTGGGATGACCCCATTCAACTCACTCATGGCGAACTCGCCGCCGCACTCTTCCAAGGATTGTTGAGAAAATCCATCAGTGGGACGGATCCAAAACTGCTCTACCCCGCAATTCGCGCGATATCAAAGAATGCTGGAGCCATGGCCAGAAGCCAGCTAGCTCACACCCTCTCGGATCAACTCACCGTCGACGACGTGTACGCGCTTGCCCCAGACATTCTAACAGCGATCGATCAACCTGCCCCTGCCGACACGATGTTTGCCAATGAAATCCGCATGGCGGGACTGAAGGCACTCGCCAAATATCATTTCAAAGAATGCATCCCCGTGGGACTAAAATTTGCCCAAACGCAAAGCCGCCATGGCAGCGAAAGTCGAACCGGGGAAATCATGGATCTGCTGCTGAACTATGGCAGTGCCGCAAAGGGAATCATTCCCGATCTCGAAAAACTCATCGCATCGTTCGAGGCCGAAGTGGATTTCCCCGAAGATTGCAGGAATCAAAAAATCCAGTCAGTCAAATCGGCGATCCAAAAACTCAACGCCGCGACTTCACAACCGGAACTCCGAACGATGCACACCACGACTGCGAATTGATCCGACACCCCTTCGCAAAAGACCACTTCCCATTCCCATGACGAGACGCAATGCCATTCTAACGGAATCATTATCCATGGCATGGCTCATTGCGCTGACCATTGCACTGATCCCATCTGTGGGCCTTGCTGCAAATGGCACATGGATCTCATCCGCCGCCGATGGAAACTGGAGTGGAACAAGCAACTGGTCCGCCGGTATTGTCGCTGATAGCTCAAATTCGACCGCGGACTTCAGCACCTTAGATATACCCACCGATCGAACAGTTCATCTCGACTCCGCACGCACGATCAATGCAATCAAATTGGGTGACACCTCCATCGCGACGCCGGGCAACTGGATTCTCGACAACAATGGATCTGCCGGAAACATCCTCACACTTGCCGGAACCACACCCACCATCACCGTCACGAACACCTCAACCATCAGCGCGGTGCTCACCGGCACACTGACAAAGGCAGGCACTGGAACCCTCATTCTAACCAATTCAAACACCCTGACGGGATGCATCACCATCTCAAGTGGAATCATCCGGATCACCAAGGCGGCAGCACTTGGCAATGCAACCAAACAAATCACACTCACCGCTGCGGGAGCCGATAAAATGCTAGAGCTCGATGGAAGCAACGGCAACATCACGCTAGGTGCTGGAATCACATTTCTCGTCAGCGAACAAGAGGGAGCAATTCGCAATCTCGCAGGCGACAACACCATCAACGGTAACATCTCCATGCAAACCAATAATGGGGGTGCCAAGATCATCAGCAATAATGGCACCCTCACGCTCGCGGGCAGTATCGTCCCAGTTGCGGCCACCCGCATACTCGAATTGTCTGGAACCTCGACGGGTAACAACACGCTAAGCGGGTCGATCGCGAATAGCGGAACTTATGTCCCATCTCTCACCAAAAGCGATGTGGGCACCTGGATTCTCTCAGGCAACAACACCTGCACCGGCGGCACCAAAGTCTCGGCGGGACTCCTCATTTGCACCAAAGCCGAATCCCTCGCCCCCGGGCCGCTAGACATCACCACGGGGGCCAAGCTCCAACTGAACTACACCGGCACTCGCCAAGTCTCCGCTCTAACGTTCAGCGCCGGCACTGCCAAACCCAACGGAACCTACGGCTCAACTTCGTCACCTGCCGAGAACAAAACCGATGCCTACTTCTCGGGGACCGGCACCGTCACGGTCGGCCCCATCCGCACACAGACATCCACAGCCCTCAATCTCACGACAGGTACCAATCCATCGGTCCTCGGTACGGCACTCACCTTCACGGCGAACATCACAGGAACCAGTCCGACCGGCACGGTAGATTTCTACTCGGGAACAAGTCTCCTCGCCACCTCCCCGGTTAGCAATTCGAAAGCCACCCTCACAACCAGCAGCCTCGCAATCGGATCGAACAGCATCACTGCCAAATATTCAGGTGACGCCGCCAATGAACCCAGCACCTCATCCGCAACTACTGTCGTCATTAGCGCCCCAGTTGGCACGAATTACATCCTCACGTTCAACTTCCCCAACCTCCCCGCTGCAACCATATCAAACAACAGCATCACTGTAACGGTTCCTTATGCGACGGATCTAACTAACCTCGCACCAACTTATACCGTGTCGGCTGGTGCCACCGGCAATCCGTCAGCCGGAACCTCAAGAAATTTTACCACACCCCAAACCTATCGCATCACCGACACAAGCCAAGTTTCTCGTGACTACACGGTTACGGTCACCCGCAGCACGATCCCGATCCTCTTCACGTGGTCAGGGAATGCTACCGGAAACTGGAGCGATGCCACCAAATGGAGCAATGAAATTTCGACAGGAATAACTCCCAATTCCAATGGCCAGAGCGATTACACGATCAATCTCAACACTTCCGGAAATTTCACCTCAACCCATGACCTCAGCACCGGATTCCTGCTGAACAAACTCAACCTCGGAGGTTCGACCCTCATGTTGAGCGGCAATAGCCTATCATTCCTAACCAATCTTTCAAGCTTGCCGCAGCTCAACCAAAACAGCGCAAGTCCTGCTACCATCAACACTCCGCTGGTACTTGCTTCCAACCTTGAATTTGGCGGTTCAGGTTCTGGACAAGTGACTATCGCAGGCGCCATTTCTGGCTCCGGCAGCCTAACCAAAAATGGTACGGGTGAACTCAAAATTACGGGCACATCGAACACCTATGCAGGCGGCACGGTGATCAACAGCGGCCAAGTGACGATGTTCACCGCAGCAAATGCAGCCTTAGGCACGGGGCCCATCACTCTAAACAACGCGACCTTGTTTCTGGAAAAAATCACCGGCTCGAACGCGCTCACGCTGAACGGCGGCACGCTCATCGCCAGCAACGCAAGTGGCGACACCTGGACCGGCCCCGTCACGTTAAACGCAACCAGCACGGTGAATGCGACGCAATCGATGACGTTTAGTGGTGACATCAGCGGACCAGGCGGCCTCACCAAATCTGGGAACAACACCCTCACCCTTAGCGGATCCAACCGTTTTTCAGGACCACTCACCATTCAAGCAGGTTCCCTAGCGGTCACATCGCTGAATCGGGTTAGTGGCGGAACCTCCACGAGCGACCTAGGCGCGCCAAGCTCCATCGCCAATGGCACCCTGACGTTTGGATCAGGATCCGCAGCGACGACGATAACCTACACTGGCCCAGGTGAAACGACCGATCGGTTGATCAAGCTGGCAGGCACTACTGGTGGTCTAACAATTACGCAATCGGGAACCGCTGCTGGCGCAACCACTGCACGGGGGGAAAGCGGATTGCTTAAGTTCACGGGTGATTTCTCAATTCCAGGGACAGCGGCGACCGACAACCGCAAGACGATCACGCTCAACACGATCTCCAATTCACTCACAGGTCCGAATCCAGGTCGCAGTGAAATCGCCGGCAACATCGGTGACAGCCAGCTTGGCAATTCCGGCCAAACCTCAACCAGCATTACGAAATCAGGCCCTGGAATTTGGACGCTTTCTGGAAATAATTCCTACTCAGGTGCCACCCGCATTCAAGCGGGAACACTCGCTTTTTGCCGATCCAACGCCCTCGGCAACGGCAGCCTCGACATCAGCACCGGAGCCAAAGCTCAATTGGATTTCATCGGCACTCGGTCAATCGCATCTCTCACTTACAACGCAGGAACGCCACAAGCCAATGGGACCTATGGATCATCCAGTTCCATCGCAACCTTCAAAGATGACACCCGCTTTAGCGGAGTTGGCACCATCACGATCGGCCCAATCATCTCCCCCACGACAACATCTCTCGCAATTTCGACTAGCGGCCTCGTCACCACTCTAACCGCGACAGTATCTGGAAGCTCACCGAGTGGAAGCGTGGTGTTTTACGATGGCCTCACAGCGATCGGCACCGCCACGCTGAACAGCTCGGGTCAAGCAAGTATGACAACGGTTCGCCTAACAGGAGGCACTCATCGCCTCAGCGCGCTTTATCTAGGAAGCGGCTTGAACCCACCAAGCTCGACGACTATCGATCAATCGGTGATCGATACACGCTCATCGACCACTACCACTTTAAGCCGGACGGCCGGATCAAATCCATCGGATTTCGGCACAGGCGTGACATTTACGGCACGAGTCACTGGAGTGAATCCGACGGGATTCGTCACATTCTATGACGGATCCGCTGAAGTGTCCAAAGCCGAATTGAACCCATCAGGCAATGCCACCATGACCATCTCTGGGCTCGGTGCTGGATGGCGTGCCCTCACCGCGTCTTACACTGGCGACCTCAATGATGCTCCAAGTAGCACCACCTCCACCTTGTTCCAAACCGTCAATCCGCCACCAGGTAATGGCAAACTTAAGGTCTTCATTCTAGCAGGCCAGTCGAACATGGTTGGTAAAGGCAGGGTCGAAACCGGCAGAGACCCGAGCAACGCAAACAGCACTAGTATGTTCGGCGGACTTGGTAGCTTGCGGAACATGATCAATCGCGAGCCTAACAAGTACGGCTATCTTGCAGATCCCTCAACCCCAGTCAATGGCTACCCCGGCTGGCAAACCCGCAGCGACGTTTGGGTTTCCTACTGGGGGGAAAGCACCGCAGAAAACCGCAGAGGAAATCTCGATGCCGACTTTGGCGACTATGGAGCCCAAGGCAGGATCGGACCTGAGTATGGGTTTGGCCTCGTCGCGGGCAGCCAACTCGCGGATCAGGTGCTTCTGATCAAATATGCATTTGGAGGAAAATCTCTAATCGCGGATTTCCGCCCACCGAGCTCAGGAGGGACAACGGGTGCCTACTACACCGGAATGGTGGCACGCGTTCATCAGGTGCTAGACAACCTCAAGTCCTTCTTCCCCGCCTACAATGACAGCGGATATGAACTGGTTGGCCTTGGCTGGCATCAAGGCTGGAACGACCTCGGTGAGGAAACTGCGGTCTACGAAACCAACCTAACCAATCTAATCA
>CAILVZ010000308.1 GCA_903837825.1 Akkermansiaceae bacterium
GCCACTAAACTGATCTTGTATTACTACTCAATCAGTCCCGTGCGACTTGCATGTCTTAAACACGCCGCCAGCGTTCGTTCTGAGCCAGAATCAAACTCTCCGTAAAAATTGATTTACTCATCAGTGAGGCAAGCCTCACTCACTTTAAATCGGGGTGTCGGCCCCTCCGGTAAACCGGACTGCCGACTTCCACGCATCGTTGTCTTTCGACTTGAAGCCACTAGGACTTCAACGACGCGCAGCGCACAATTTAATCTTTTTCCTCTTCTCAGCGAAATCTATCTGCTTAGGACGCTTCAAATCGACTTTCATCAATTCTTGGCACGATTGCCGCTGAGCCACACTGTCAAAGAGCTTGTTTCGAGGGGACTAAAAAGCCGATCGGGTGGTTCTCACCGCGATCGACGCTCTGTCTCTCGGCCGCCCTCTGTCGTGGCGGCCCGCGAAGCTAGTTGCCCCACCCCCTCCCCGTCAATCCATTTTGTGAAGTTTTTAGAAGTTTTTTCAAACATCGACGCAATCCATTGGTTTTTAAGCTTATTTTTGACAATTCTTGATGGGCTCATGCCTGTTTCGAGCCTCTTTTTCTCTTTCAGGGGTCTTCGAATAGGGCGGAATGCCTCTCATAAAAGCCATGGATCGAAGATTGGACGCCTTCGTCGTGGGGGGATCAAGGCCGCGGGGGCGGAATAACGCCATTCACCGAATCATGGCGACGCAGTCGTTTGCTGCCTCACGCCACTCTAACAAACGTAACCATCGCCTGATCGCTTGGAGCATCTCCATGAATTGACCCTGTGATTGACCCGGTCGAAGAGGGTTGCTAGCGTCCGCGCCCCGTCATGAGCTCAGCACCGAACTACAAAGACACCCTCACCCTGCCGCAAACGACTTTCCCGATGCGAGGAGATCTGGTGCAAAACGAACCCACTCGCCTTACGAAATGGGAAAATGAGGGGCTCTACGAAAGGATCCTTGCCCACCGCCGTTCGCAGAACGCTCCAGAATTCATCCTCCACGATGGTCCGCCCTTTGCGAATGGCGACGTCCACATGGGTACGGCGCTGAACAAACTCCTGAAAGATTTGGTGGTGAAATCAAAGACCATGGCGGGTTACGCTGCGCCGTTCGTTCCCGGTTGGGACTGCCACGGGCTACCGATCGAGTTCAAAGTGGTGAAAGAAGCTGCAGGCCTTGAGCCCGCCGAGATCCGCCGACGCTGCACGGACTTTGCTCTCAAGTTCATCGATATCCAACGCGGCTCATTCCGTCGCCTCGGCGTCTTCGGAGATTGGAACAGCCCTTACCTCACGATGAATCCAAGCTACGAAGCGAGCATCCTAAGGGTTTTTGCGAAGCTGGTGAAAAATGGTTCGATCTATCAAGCCAAGAAGCCAGTCCAGTGGTCCTATGGTGCCCAAACCGCACTGGCTGAGGCGGAGGTCGAGTATGCCGACAAAGAAAGCCCAGCGATTTTCGTCAAGTTCCCACTGGTGACCGGGGAACTCGCTGGAATCGCCAGCATGGTCATCTGGACGACCACCCCGTGGACGCTTCCCGCCAACCTCGGCATCGCATTGCATCCGGAATTCACCTACATCGTCGGAAAATTTTCTAATGGAGACCGCAAGGAAACCTTTGTGATTGTCCGCGAACTTGTCGAAGCCTTCGCAAGCAAAACTGGGTTTGTCCTCACCGAGACACTTCATGAAATCAAGGGGCGTGCCTTTGACGGGCTTGAAGCCAAGCATCCATTCCTCGACCGGACATCCAAGCTGATCCTTGCAAACTTCGTCACCACCGAGACCGGCACGGGTGCCGTTCACATCGCGCCAGGACACGGGTCAGACGACTACGTTGCCGGCCAGCAGAATGGCCTCGCCGTGCTTTCCCCAGTCGACGATGCCGGCAAATTCACCGCCGAAGCCGGCCTCGACGAACTGATCGGCCTACATGTATTCAAGTCAAACGACCGCATCATTGAAATTCTAACCGAAAGCGAAAGTCTGTTAGGTCGCGAAGTCTACAAACACTCCTACCCGCATTGTTGGCGGTCAAAGACCCCAATCATTTTCCGGGCGGTCGAACAGTTTTTCATCTCATTAGAAACACTCCGTAGTCAGGCACTTGAGCAGATTGACCAAGTCGAATGGCTCCCTGCTTGGGGCCGCAACCGAATCTATGGCACCGTCGAATCACGTCCTGACTGGTGTATCTCCCGCCAACGCACTTGGGGTGTCCCGCTCCCCGTTTTCTTCGATGAAAAAGGCAATGCCATCCTCTCTGCCGAGCTCGCATCGAAGGTCGCTGACCTCGTCGAAAAGGAGGGCACGAACATCTGGTTTGAAAAATCCGATGCCGAGCTCGCCGATCTGTTAGGCCTTCCTGCCGGAGTGAAAAAATGCCGGGACACGCTCGATGTCTGGATTGATTCCGGCTGTTCCCACGCAGCGGTGCTCGATGCCCATCCTCAGCTCCACTGCCCTGCGGATCTTTATCTCGAGGCGACCGATCAACATCGCGGCTGGTTCCAAAGCTCATTGATGCTTAGCGTCGGCTATCGTGGCGCTGCCCCTTACAAGACCGTGATGACTCACGGCTTCGTGGTGGACAAGGACAAGAAGAAGCTCTCAAAGTCCGAGGCAGAGAAGGCTGGAAAACCGATCGATGCCGCGCACTTCTACAATCAATATGGTGCCGACATCGTTCGCCTCTGGGTTTCCTCCGTAGACTGGCAAAACGAAGTGCCCTTCGGCGAAGAGCTCTTCAAGCAAGTCGCCGAGCCCTACCGCCGCCTCCGAAACACTTTACGGATCCTGTTAGGAAATCTGGATGGGTTCGACCCGCAGACCGCGCCCGCAGAACCTGAATACACCCTGATAGACCGCTGGATTCTTGAACGTCTCCATGAGGTCGTTGCCGAGTGCCGCAAGGCATACGAGACCTATGAGTTCCGTAAGGTCTTCAACTCGCTGAATCAATTCTGCACAGCAGATCTTTCAGCCATCTACATCGATGCAACCAAGGACCGAATGTACTGCGATGCGCTGGATTCGGGCCGCCGCCGCGCTTCGCAAGCGGCGATGTTTGAGATTTTCACGAGCATCGCCAAGCTCCTTGCGCCGATCCTTGCATTCACCGCGGACGAGGCATGGGAACATGCAGGCTTCACCACTGGAACCATCCACGAACAAGATTTTCCAGAGGCAAATCCAGCATTTGCACCCGGGGCTGCCACCCAGCAGGCGACTCGGCTATTTGAAATCAAGTACGCCATCCAAACCGCCATCGAAAACCGCATCCAGGCGAAGGAATTCAGCCGCAACAACGAGGCCGATGTCACGATCACTCTGCCCGCTAGCGATGCCGCTTTGTTGGAAATGCTCAATGACCGCGAGTTTGCCACCGAATTCTTCATCATCGCAGGGCTCACCGCATCCGTGGGCGAGGAGCTCACGACCACTGCTCGCAAGACCGAACTCCATCTCTGCCCACGCTGCCGCAAACATGAGCCTTTGCAGGAAAGCGGACTATGCGAGCGCTGCGATCATGTGGTAAACTGACTGGCCTAGATCTCTCGCACACATGGTCCGGGTGGATTCAGCCTCGAAAATTCTAACAGAAAATAACCGCCCATGAACTTTAGGCATCTTGCGCTCTTGCTGACCCTCCCCCTGTACGCCCTTGATCAAGCCACGAAGTTCTGGATGGTCGCCCATTTCGCAGATCCGCTACCGGGTCAATTCTCGACGACCGATCCAATGATCGAGGTCATCCGTGGGTTTTTCTATCTAACACGCGTGCACAACCAAGGGGTTGCATTTGGCTTTGGCAATGGCACGCCATGGGCCCCGATTGTTTTCCTAATTGTGCCGATGGTTGCCCTAACCGCCATCCGAATTTTTGTAAGGGGTGCTCCAAAAAATGAAAAATTTTGGTTTGATATATAATTTGTTTCAATGCATAATCGGAATTATAGGCATGTTGTGTATAGTCTTTGGACTCTACAGAACATCCTCTGGAAGATGGCACCATTCGTCTTTACTATACGAACTAGACAGTGTTATTGGCGCTAGTCTTCTTATTATTTATCAGATACACGTTAAAGC
>CAILVZ010000309.1 GCA_903837825.1 Akkermansiaceae bacterium
GAACTCGCTTTTTGAAGACGCAACCGGCCATCCTCTCTTGGGCCTTGATTCGTAAATGCCGCGATATTCGTCTCGTTCCGGGAAGTGTCCATAGGAAATGCCCCAAGTGTTGATCGCAGTCGCTGCCTGGCGAACGGTCCATTTGGTGGGCCGACCTATTTTTCTATAAAGACGTGCTGTCTTCTCCTCGCGGCGTCTCTTCCGCAGCGACTGCAGCCGAAAATACGGATCGAGGCCACAATCCCAAAACAATCGCCGGTAACGACTGAAAGTCCATCGCATTTGCGGCATTTCTCGCATCTTCAATGCCGACTCGGATTTTGTTTGTCCTCGTTTTTATTTCGCAATGAGTCAATTAACTAAAACATTTTATAAAACAAGAATCTGCCGAAAGAATATAAAAACCTGTATTCACCTTTTTCCAAACAATTAAAATATTTATATCACATATATTTCCCATTTACAAAACTTCCCCTCGAAATTTTCGCGCTGAAATGTCTGTGGATGATGAAAAGTACTATGGCACAAGTTACCTTATTCCGAACACTCGGGCTCAAAATGGGGAACTTGTATATCTCACGGCAGTTCATTACCGTGAGGACTGCTTGAGGGATGTTTTGATCCCCAAACTTGAGCAGACGTTATCGCGATTCGGGGTTCGGGAACTTTCTGGGGAAGAGGTGCTGCACCATGCCATTGGCTACTCGCGAGATCCTCTTATCTTGACCGGTCTGAAATTCATCAACAAAAAGTCCTACTCATTTGATTATTTGAGAAACGAGTTTTTGAGCACCGAGCTGGCTTTGGCCGATGCGGTGCTGAAGATCATTTTCTGCGAGGCAGACTCTGTCGCTAAAAACTCCAGTCCTATATCTTTAACTTCCCAAAAGTGGGAACTCTTGTTCAATACCAACACTGCATTTCGTAAGGCGGTGGTCTTTTACAAACCCTCTGACAGCGCGCCTTCTGATAACGATCTCCTTCGTGTTACAATCGACGGTGTTGGGATCGACACCCCAAGCACAATGCAATTCGAACGTTCTAAGGTTTGGCATACCAATCGCTACTGGAATCCTCGCATACGTCATGATTCCAATATCGGCAGTCGCGGTGACTCTGAACAGAAGCGCCCTGTAACTAGATCGCAGACCGAAGTGAACCGTAAACAGATCGCAGAACCAACGCGCTGTGTAACGAGATCGCAGACCCAAGAGAGCTGCTAATCGTTTCAAGTATTCGCTGCGGATTGCGCCTCAGGCGCAGCGGTGCAGGATCTCCGCGTCCGTCGCAGTGTCCGCGCCTCGAGTCAGCGTCGTGGCGGCTTCGGTGGCTTGCTTCGGTGGCTTGTTTCGCGGCGGTGGCGGTGGAGGCCTTTCGTCGTCTGCTCGGGCGGCGGCCGCCTGTACACCCCGTGTTCAAAATGCCCAAGTAAATGACACGAGCTAGGACCCTCGGCGCGTGTGCGGTAGATATCCCTCAAAGACTGAGAGCTGAAGTGACTTAAGCGGCGGATTGACCTGTTCAGGGGCATGAGACTTCTTCGACTATTGGTGACTTGTGTTGGGCACTGCTTGCTCATTTCGTGCTATACTCGGCAGGGGGGCTCCGGGTTTATTGGTGCAACACTAAAACCGGGGCTGCGACTGCGAACCCGGCCCGGCGGGCTCTTATCCGGTCCTACATCCTTCAATCACGCACAATAAACAAGTTGTATTCATTACGCACAACCATGGCAGGTGCCAGCAACCTCCGAATCCCAGGGTCGCTACCTGCGTTTGCCAGCTGCTCTTCCAGATTCCTGGGCTAGAACCTCCAGAGCGCTGGCCTTCGTCTTTTCTTTTTTTTTATCTTCCTTGTTCCAGTCGTACCTATATAGAAGTGGAACGTAGGCATCC
>CAILVZ010000310.1 GCA_903837825.1 Akkermansiaceae bacterium
GCCGAAATCGCCGAAATGGTCCGCGACAATTCGCCCTCAAGGCCACGCTGATAATTGATCTGCTCAACGAACTGGCTGGTCCCGAGCTTTTGATTTTCGAGCAACTCAAAACCAACAAATCCGCCCTTCGGCAATCCCTGGCCTGCGAGCTTGAGGCGGGTGTCGTGAACGATCCCGGCCGGGACCAAAATCGCCCCACCGCCCTCGCTATATTTATAAGGGATCTGCATCTGCTGCAACGACGCCACGATGGCCGCGCCATCTTTGTCGTTGAGGTTTGAAAACAACACCTTGTCGTCGCCGGACTTGGGCATCGACATGAACAGCACAATCGACGCCGCGATCAGGCCCACCACGATGCCCCACAGGGTCAATCGCTGCCAAGCCTCCAACAGGCCATAGCGCGTGCGTGCCTCGTCCCATGACGGACGCAAACCCATGATCCCCTCGAACAGAGGGGGGGTCATCATTTTCGGAGGCGGCTTCTTATCTAAGTCCGCGTCCTCGCCATTGCCATTCGCCCCAACGGCAACTACCGCACCAGAATTCGTCATCGTCTGTTGAGCTTGGGCCGAAGCACCTTAAGAGGGAGCAACTTGTCGATTATCGGACGAAATGATTCCATCCCATCCGAAGTGAAATCGACTCCTGCTGTTATTGTGGCTAATAAATGAGGCTTCTGGCAACAAGTGCCGACGAACGACCCTAAACAAATCCCCTCAGCGACCGCTTTACACGATGCATTTGCAACGTTTGTGGTTGCCGCTGAGCAGTTACAGGCTTCTCACAACGTCTTATCCCGGCGGGTGGAAGACCTCGGTCAGGAATTAGCGGCCGCTTCAGGGAAGCTAGGCGCAATTGTTGATTCCATGCCAACCGGACTTCTGCTCATTGATGCCGCCGGTCGGATTGATGACCATAATGTCCAAGCCGAACGCATTTTGGGACTTCATTTACGGGGCCAGTCATGGGCCCCGGAAGCCTTTGGTGAACCGATCGGGATCCCGGACCATTGGAAATTCCGCCAACCGGCCCAAACCCCCGTCGACCAGATCACCATGGCCGGCCATCGGATCTGCCGGGTCGTCGATCGGGTAACCCCTGCTGCCGGTGGCCCAGCCCCGATTCGCGCCGTTTATCTGGAAGATGTCACCGAACTCATCGCTGCCCGAGAACAGCTCGAAAAGCACGAACAACTGGCCGCGATGGGCCGCATGGCGGCGGAACTGGCGCATCAATTGCGCACTCCACTAGCGGCCGCAACCATCTACGCCGGCAATCTACGCAGCGACCGCCTCAGCGCCGAGGCCCGAACCTCGCTGGTTGCTAAAGTCTGCGATCGGCTGAACGCCACCGAACAGCTGGTACGCGACACCCTGCAACTGATTCGCAAAGGACGCCTCGAAAAGAAGCCCGTATCAGCGAGCGAACTCGTACATGCAAGCCTGCAAACCGCCACGGCGCGCGCAGAGCAACGATCCGTCGCGTTGATTTATCGCGGCGACATCCCCGCCGCCTTCACCCTTGGCGAAGCCAATCAGCTGATCGCCTCGCTCGTGGTCTGCATCGATAACGCCATTGACGTCTCCGCGGCTGGACAAAGTGTCGAAGTCAGCAGTCAGCACACGGGTGGCACCCTCGAGTTCGCGGTGAGTGACCAGGGCCCCGGCATCGCGGGTGGCATCGCCGATCACATTTTCGAGCCGTTTTTTACCAGCAAGGCCAATGGCACCGGTCTGGGCCTGGCCATGGCTCGCTCCCGGGTCCGGGCACACGGCGGGGAAATCGCGTTTGGACCGCGCGAAGGTGGCGGGACGGTGTTTCGGATCCGATTACCGGCGCTCGAGGCTTTTTGAATTCTTGGACTTTTGAACGGAAGTCCGGCCCGCGTAGGCCTCAGAATTCGAGGGTAGGAATCTAGGGCAAGAAACTATGCGCAGGCTTACTTCAGGAGACGATGGGATGGGCATCATCCGAAGCACGTTTCAATTTTCCAATCCGGTTCGATCCGACCTTCATCCCATTGACGTGAACTGTCTGGTCGACACCGGGGCCGTGCACCTTTGCCTACCGGAGCACATCGCGATTCAGTTGGACCTCAAAGAGCTCGAGCGGCGAGAAGTCACCGTCGCCGATGGGCGCCGAATTTCCGTACCCTATTGCGGCCCCATTCAAATTCAGTTCAAAAATCGAAGAAGTTTCACGGGCGCACTGATCATGGGCGATGAGCCACTCCTTGGCGCAATCCCGATGGAAGACATGGACCTCGTTGTCGTTCCGAGCCGGCACAGCGTTGATGTCAACCCCCAGAGTCCCAACGTACCGCAGTCGATGGCGAAATAAATCGCGTCTGGAAAAAACGGGGACCCCACCAGAGAAACCCGTCTCATGTGATTTGGGCCCAGGCGAAAAATAACCCGACCAGACCGGTCAAGGCATGCCTCCTGTCGCCTGATTCCGCCGCATCGACTGGCTGAATGCTACGAGTCATGGCCTCAGGCGATAAACTCCGCCAGCCGGCGCCGTCCTCGCCGCTAACTCTTGATCTTGATTTGACCGTTTTGAAAGATATTACGGCTGGCGGTGATGTCGCACCCGATATTGGAATCAAGATCGGCGCCAAGATCTGAACCACCGTCAGAACTTCCGTCAAAACCAAGGTCAGAGCCCACCAACAGCGAATGATTTACCCGAAAGCCTTCATCCCGTTGCGACGCGCTCACCCTCAGCTAGTTCCCACCTCCCTGTGAGTTCCGCCCCCTTCGCCGCCACTATCGCCGCCCAGGCGCCCGCACGTCGCGTCCTGGTCGTGGAAGATGACGAAGCCTTGCGCGAAGCCATCAGCTTCACGCTCGGTGTGCACGAAATCTCGCATTGCCTCGCCAGAAACGGCATCGAGGCACTGGCCTTACTCAACACGGAAACGCCCGCGATCATCGTCAGCGACGTTCGCATGCC
>CAILVZ010000311.1 GCA_903837825.1 Akkermansiaceae bacterium
ACTGGACGAACTTCGCCAACTGGAACCTCCTCGGAGGCACTCCGGGTCTCGATGGTTCACTCAGCACCAACGACTCGGCCACCTTTGGCGCGGGCGCTGGCGGCACGGTGACCCTGAACACCAATGCAACTCTCAATGCCCTGACCTTCTCCAACAGCAGCGCCTACACGTTGGCGGGCACCGGAACCATCACCCTCCAGGCAGGCAGTAACCAGTCTGTGGTGAGCAACCTAGCGGGAAGCCATGTGATTTCCAACGCGCTCTCGCTCTCCACGAACGTGACCGTTACCAACGACACGGCTAACCAGATCACTGTGGCGGGATCCATCGGCGGTGCCGGAGGAATCACCAAGTCCGGTAGCGGAACCTTGGCCTTGTCGGGCGCGAATACTTACACCGGAAGCACCTTGATCAGCGGGGGCGTCCTTAACATCCAAAACAACAGCGCACTCGGTGGCACGAACGCCGGAACGACCGTGGGCGACGGCGCGGCCCTACAGCTGCAGGGAGACATCACGGTCACCGGCGAAGCCCTGACGCTCAGCGGTGTGGGCGTCAATTTAGACGGCGCGTTGCGGAACATCAGCGGGACCAACACGTATGCGGGCGTGATCACCCTCTCAACCAACAGCACCAACCGCGTCTTCATCTTCTCGGATGCGGGCCTCCTCACGCTCAACACCGGCACCATCACGGGATCCGGCATCTCTTCTCTCCGCATAGGCGGCAACGGCAACATGGCGATCTCGAGCGTCATCGGCATAGGCACCGGGGGGCTCACCAAGGGGGGGCTGGGCACGCTCACTCTCTCGGGCTCCAACACCTACTCCGGAGGCACCGTACTCAACGCTGGAACCACCATCATCGGCAATGCCAATGCTTTGGGAAGTAACACCAATGACCTGACCAATAACGCAACCCTCAACCTTGCGGGCTTCTCCATCACCCAAGGCTCCTTGGCCGGAAGCGGAACGGTGACCAACTCCACGGCTGGCAATACGACCCTCACCCTCGGAGGCAACAACACCTCGACCGCCTTCAGCGGATCATTGCTAGCGGGAACCGGAACCATTTCCCTAGTGAAGAACGGCACGGGTACCTTCACCCTCTCGGGCAGTAACAACTATGCCGGGACAACACTCGTGAGTAACGGTGCCTTGATCCTTAACGGAACCAACAGCGGATCGGGCAACATTACGGTAAGTTCCGGAACATTCGGTGGAACCGGATTTGCCACCAACTCAGCGGTGAGTATGGGTAGTGGCACGATCACCCCCGGCAACGGAGTCTCCGGTACTTTGTCTGTGGGAAGCCTCACCATGACCGGCGGCACCCTCAACATCTTCCTGGGTGGAGGATCGACGAGTCTTCTCTCACTCAATGGTGCATCAACCCTGGGTGGGGTGCTCAACTTCACAACCAACAGTGCTCTCACCGCCTCCAGCTACACCTTCCTGACCAATTCGACCGGTGGATTCGGCGCGACGACATTTGCATCAACCAATAGTCTGCCGACCGGCTATCAGGTGGTCTACGCAAGCAATTCGGTCTCCCTGCAGTTGATATCGCAACTCGGGCCGATCAGCACCTCCTTCAGCGGAACCAATGCGGTGATCACCGGAGGTAGCACCAACTTCATCGTCACGGTCACCAACAGTGCGCCTGCTGGATCCGGTAATCTGGTATTCACTGGAACTAACAGTATCAATACGACCGGTTCGATCGGATCCACCACAGTAACCCCGCAAGGTTCCACCAATATTACCAATGCCTTTGCCTACAACGGAACCAATGTGGGATCCAATCAGACGGGAACGGTCACTATTTCGGCGCCCACCGCAACCCCGACCAGTGGCGTTGGAACCGTCACAGTCGACGTTTACGGACACGCTGCCGGAGCGTTTGCGGCGAGCAACGTGGCCCTATCCAATGTGATCGTGGGATACGCTGGAACCGTATCGACCAACGTCGGGTTGACCAACAGCAATGGGTTCCGAGTGGCGCTTGCGGCAACCAACGCGAGCTACAGTTCGACCAACCTGACCTACACCGGAGCCGGTAGCCTCACGACCAACACGGCGGGATCGGTGACCCTGACCCTCGGGAACGGACAAGGCACAGGGACTTACAGCAACAACGTGACCGTCACCTTCGGGGATGCATCCACACTAGCCGGGGCGAATGCCAGCAACGGCACAGGAACCATCACGGTAACCGGAAATGTTTACGGCCACGCGGCTGGTAGCCTGACTAATAGCAATGTTGTCCTGCAGTCCGTTCACGTTGGCTACACCAACGGCCAAACCAATCAGATCGGCATGAGTAACGCGGCAGGCTTCCGCGTGGCACTTCAGACCGCAGCCACCAACGCGAGCAACGGCCTCTCCCTTGCCGGGGTGACCAATGTGGCGACCAATTCCTCAAGCAATGTGGCACTGACCTTTGCAACCGGTCAATCTGTCGGCGCATTCACCAATGTGATTGGGGTGGTCTACGGAGATTCATCGACTCTCGCCGGAGCCGTGACGAACTACGGAACCAACTTCCTGACTGCCAGTGGCTTGGTTTACTCCGGTCAGTCCACCTGGACTGCTGGAAGCGGTAACTGGACGAACTTCGCCAACTGGAACCTTCTCGGAGGCACCCCTGGACTTGATGGATCACTCAGTACGAACGACTCGGCCACCTTTGGCACGAGTGCTGGCGGCACGGTGACCCTCAACACGAATGCGGCTCTCAATGCGCTGACCTTCTCCAACAGCAGTGCCTACACCGTGGCCGGAACTGGAACCATCACACTGGTGCAGGGTAGCAATGCACCGTCGATCGCCTTACTGGCTGGATCGCACACCATCAGCAACGCACTCACCCTCGCAACCAATGTCACTCTCACCAATGCCAGCGGTACCACCCTTAACCTCGCAGGTAATATCGGTGGAACAGGTGGCCTCTCCGTACAAGGCAGTGGAACGACCATTCTGACCGGTAGCAATAGCTATACGAACTTCACGACCATCGGAGCCAATGCACGAGTCCAAGTAGGCAGTGGAGGGACTACCGGGACCCTAGGAAGCGGCTTGGTTAGTCTCGTAAATAGCACCTCCTTCTTGCTCTTTAAGAAAAGTGACTTTACTAGGATTGGTAATCAGATCACTGGTGCCGGTGCTGTTTATCAAACCGGTTCTGGAACTCTGGACCTGACATCGAGCTCGAACAGTTACAGTGGCGGCACTGTGATCAGTGCGGGAGCAATCCAGCTTGATGGTGGTGGAACACTCGGTAGCGGAAGCGTATCGATTGGCCAGTACACGGATCTGATCCTCAATCACAGCGGGGCAACCTCTCTAGCAAACAACATCGGCGGCCTCGGTAACCTCAATGTGATTGGTGCCGGAACATCAACGCTCTCCGGAGTAGGAAGCTTTGCCGGACTCACCGCAGTCAGGGGGGGGCAACCTTTCCCTGGGTAGCACGGGTTCCCTCACTGGAACCAGCGCCATCGCGGTCAACAACGGCGGTACCCTCCTCCTGGGTGCTACCAATGGGTTGAACCAAGTCAATCCTGCAGCAGTTCTTGCCCTTGGTGGAACAGGAACCAGTGGAACACTCTCCATGGGTGCTAACGGAACGAAGCGTGCCTCCACGCAGACCTTTGACACGCTTACCCTCTCTGCCAACAGCTCGATCGACTTCGCCAACCTGACCGGCCAGTCGGCCCTCTACTTCAGCAAGATCAGCGGCCTCTCTACCTACACCCTAAGTGTCTTCAACTACAACGGAACGAACCTCTGGGGTACCACCTCGACGACAGGTGGAGTTGGTCAATACACCACGCTCTACGCCCAGGCCGGTTCGGGAGCGAGTGGTTTCACAGCCGGCGAACTCAACAACATCAAGTTCTACAGTGGAAGCGACGCCAGCAGCACCTTCCTTGGCCAGGGCAGCTTCTCGAGCAATACCTCGAATGGCTTCAATCAGATCGTTCCTGTTCCAGAGCCCGGTGTGGTTCTTGCAGGACTCCTCCTGCTGGGCTGGTTGATCTACTCCTTCCGCCCTCAGTTGGCCCGAGCGGTACGTGTTACGCGCCGCTGAAAAAATCAACTAGGTTCGCGAAACCTCGTTCCAGAGATCAGAGTTCGATCGGTTGGCCTGGAGGAGGGGCCATCACCTTGCAGTCGGGTAGTGCGGCATAGAGTTCCCGTTTGAACCAATCGATGGCTGGATCGTCGCCGTGGACGAGAAGGATGGTCTTGGGGCGTACCTTGATCGCGTATGCGAGAAGATCATCCCTGCGCGCATGGGCGCTGAAGGTGAAGATCTCACGGTGGCAGTTGAAGGGAACGGGGGGTGCATCGGATGAGCTGAGTTCGACGAGATCACCCGGCTTTGCCGATCGCACATGACCGGCTGGGGAATTCGGGTCCGCATAGCCGACAAAGAAGAGATACTGGGAGGGATCGGGAAGAACTTTCCGGGCAAAGATGTTGGAGAGGGTGTGTTCTGTCATCATGCCGCTCGAGAGTGCGTAGACGGCTCGCTTTCGGGGATTCAGCGACTGGATCTCGGCTCCGCCTGCAACATAGGGGGCGACATCGTTCATGAGTTGGAGATGGGGAAGGTTCCTGGAAATCTTTCCCGCCATGGAGTCGTAGACCGCGGTGATCTTGCTACTGAGTCCGCCTACATAGAGGGGAGTGGGTGGGATGATGCGCTCCCTCTGCATTTTCCAGAGCATCGCCATGACCTCCTGGGTCTTCCCAAGGGCAAAGACGGGGATGGTGACACTCGCGCCCTCTTCAAGAGCCGCTGCCACGGCTTTGGCAAAGCGCTCTTCCTCCTTCGCACGAGTGAATCCTTCGGGCAGCGGTGCATCCCCCCGTGTGGTCTCCATGAGGAGGACATCGACAGGTTCCTCAGGGAAACGCGCCCCCGTCTGGATCGTCTGATCCTCGAAATTCACATCGCCCGTGTAGAAAAAGCTTTTTCCCTCGGAGCGGATCATCACACCGGCAGATCCCAAGATGTGCCCTGCATCGTGGAAGCTCACGGATGTCGATTCGCTCACTCCGGAGGAACGGTCGCCGTCGAGGGTGAGGGGGCGTTCCAGCGGACAGAGACGCCAAGCACGGGCTGCCAGCTCGATGCTGCGGTGACTGAAGAGCGGGTAGTCGGGGAGTTTGAGTTCCTCCTGCTGTCGTGTCATGACATTAACGGAGTTGTGAAGCATGATGTCGGCGATTCTGGCGGTACCCGGGGTCATGAGCACCGGCATCCCGCGTTGAAGCGACTGAAGAAGTGGGAGGCATCCGACGTGATCCTGATGGGCGTGGGTCAGGATGGTGGAACGCAACTGAACTTCCTCCAGATTCTCCAGTAACGGCGTCGCATCGTGGCCGACGTGCTCGGGGTGCATGCCGCAATCGAGAAGCACGGCTCCCTCGGGAAGATCCAACCGGTAGCAGTTCGAGCCGATGCCCGCTCCACGGGTCAGATTGGTAAAACGCATAAAAAATCACCCTAAAATGATGTTTAACGCTCCGCGAGGAGCAATTCGTTGCCTTGGAAGAGGAAATTCAGTGGCTTTTCTGCGACTTTTAGTACGTTGTGGTTTTTAATAGGCAATGCTGATCCCCCTTCCGGCAAAACTCTGGAACCGCACTCTGGCCGCCCATCTTCTCAACAGGGCAGGTTTCGGAGGAACTCCCGTCGAGATCGATCAGTTGG
>CAILVZ010000312.1 GCA_903837825.1 Akkermansiaceae bacterium
CACTCCGGCCGAAAAGTCGAAGTCACCCGCTCTCGTGAACTGCCCACAGCGCCGCGGAGTATGTCTTCAAGTCATGACTCGTACGCCCAAGAAGCCGAACTCGGCTCTCCGTAAAGTGGCCAAAGTGCGCCTCACCAACGGATTCGAAGTCATCGCCTACATCGGTGGCGAAGGACACAACCTCCAAGAACACTCGATCGTCCTCGTTCGCGGTGGACGGGTAAAGGACCTTCCTGGGGTACGTTACCACATCGTTCGTGGATCACTCGACACCCTCGGTATCGATAAGCGCCGCCAAAGCCGCTCGAAATACGGAGCAAAGCGTCCGAAACCCGGCGCCGCTGCCGCCCCTGCCAAAAAGGGCAAGTAATTAACGGTCACTCATTCATCATAAACTCCCACTGCCATGCCACGCCGCAAGCGCATTTTCACCAAGCCAGACCGTCGCGATCCTCGCTATGACAGTCCTCTCGTCGGTCACCTCATCACCAAGGTGATGGAGTCCGGCAAGCGTTCACTCGCTCAACGCATCGTTTATGCTGCGATTGACCGTGCCAACGAAGGAGTCGATACCATCGATCCACTTGAGGTCATCACTCGCGCCGTTGAAAACACCAAGCCACGCGTGGAAGTGAAATCCCGCCGTGTGGGTGGTGCAACCTACCAAGTGCCGCTCGAAGTGGCACCAGATCGCTCGGAGTCGCTTTCGATGCGTTGGCTCGTCAATTACGCCCGCAATCGTAAGGGGACTCCAATGCACGTGGCTCTCGCCAATGAAATCAAGGACGCGGCCAACAACCAAGGCAGCGCTGTTCGCAAGCGTGACGATGTTCACAAGATGGCACAGGCCAACCGCGCCTTCGCTCATTTCCGCTTCTAATCGACCCTCGTACTCGATTTTTTCTCAGTGAATCCGAATAGTCCAAACCGCCAATATGTGCTCGAGCGCACCCGGAATATCGGGATCGCTGCGCACATTGACGCAGGTAAGACTACGCTCACTGAGCGGATTCTCTTCTACACTGGGATGATCCACAAAATCGGCGAAGTCCACGATGGCGGCGCAACGACCGACTGGATGGAGCAAGAGCGTGAGCGTGGAATCACGATCACTTCCGCCGCTGTTACTACGGAGTGGTGGCAACACGAGGAGCCTGGGATGACCAAGCTCTTCCCGAGCCAAAAAAACCGGATCAATATCATTGATACCCCTGGACACGTTGATTTCACCGCGGAAGTCGAGCGTTCCCTTCGAGTCCTTGATGGTGCAATCCTGGTTTTCTGCGGAGTCGCTGGTGTCCAGCCTCAGTCCGAGACCGTTTGGCGCCAAGCGACCAAATACCGCGTGCCTCGTCTCGTGTTCGTCAATAAAATGGATCGCACTGGGGCGAACTTCGAGAATGTATTCTCTGAGGTGAAGGAAAAGCTCGGCGCAAACGCCGTCAGAATCCTCATCCCGATCGGTTCTGAAGATCAACTGATCGGTCAGATTGACGTGGTCAATCAGAAGGCCGTCTATTTTTCTGATGATGACAAGTTCGGCTCGACTTATACCGTCAAGGAACTTGAAGGAGATCTCATTGATCTCTGCAAGCAGGCTCATGAGGAGCTTGTGAATGCCGTTGCGGATGCGGATGAAATCGTTGGTGAAAAGTTTATCAACGAGGAAACTATCACGCTAGAGGAACTTAAGCAGGGGATTCGCCGCGCAACGATCGCGAACCATTTGGTTCCAGTCGCTGGTGGTTCGGCCTTTAAAAACAAGGGTGTTCAATACCTGCTCGATGCCGTCATCGATTATCTTCCAAGCCCGCTTGATATCCCATCGGCGATCGGCATGGACCCAGACCACGAGGAAACTCAGATCGAAGTGGTCACCTCCGACAACGAGAAATTCGTTTCGCTCGCATTCAAACTTTGGGCGGACAAGTTCGTGGGCAAGTTGGTGTTCTTCCGCGTTTACTCGGGTGTCATTCGCAAAGGCGACACCGTCTACAACCCACGCACTCGCCGTTCGGAACGCGTTGGCCGTCTGATTCAGATTCAAGCCAACGAGCACAAGGACATCGACGCCTGCTATGCCGGCGACATCGCGGCAATGGTGGGTATTAAAAATGTCACCACTGGCGACACGCTCGCTGCCGAAAAATACGACGTGGTATTGGAGCCTCCGACCTTCCCAGAGCCCGTGATCTCGATGGCCGTCGAACCGAAGACCGTCGCTGACCAAGAGAAGTTGGGACTTGCTCTCGGTCGTCTCTCGGAAGAGGACCCAACCTTCATGGTGAAAACCGATGAAGAAACTGGCCAAGTCATCATTTCTGGTATGGGTGAGCTTCACTTGGAGATCATCATTGATCGCATCCGCCGCGAATTCAAAGTCGAGGCAAACACTGGTGCTCCTCAAATCGCATACCGCGAAACCATCACGCAGCCTGCAGGTGGCGAAGGTAAACTGATCAAACAATCGGGTGGTCGTGGTCAATATGGTCATGTCGTTCTCTCGATCCAGCCGAATGACAAAGGCAAAGGCCTCACCATCGAAAACAAGGTGATCGGTGGTGCGATTCCTAAGGAATACATCAACGCAGTTTATAAGGGGATCACGGAGTCCATGTCGAATGGTGTGATTGCGGGCTACCCAGTCATTGATGTGCTTGTCGAAATTCTCGATGGTTCATACCACGATGTGGATTCTAACGAAAACGCATTCACCATGGCCGCAATTTTTGCAATGAAGGATGGCTTTAAGAAGGCCAACTCCATTCTTCTTGAACCCATCATGGCCGTCGAAGTCTCCACGCCTGATGACTACCAAGGTGATGTGATGGGGGACCTCAGTCGCCGCAGGGGCCAGATTCAAAATACCGAATCCAAGGGCAGGCTCTCCATCGTACATGCCAATGTTCCTCTCAAAGAAATGTTCGGCTACTCCACCGCCGTACGCACCCTATCTTCGGGCCGCGCTTCTTATGCAATGACTCCATCGCATTTCGAGCAAGTCCCTAAAAACATCGTCGAAGAAATCGTCAGCGACCGCATGGGCTAATCGGCCCTTCAACTAACTCACGCAAACCGCCAACTTAATCTCCACCATGGAAAACCAGAAAATCCGCATCCGCCTGCGTGCCTTTGATCACCGCGCGATCGACCGTTCCGCTCAAGAAATCGTCGAAACCGCTAAGAGAACTGGAGCCCGCGTTGCTGGCCCGATCCCACTCCCAACTCGGATTGAAAAGTTCACCGTCAACCGTTCGGTTCACGTGAACAAGAAGTCGATGGAGCAGTTCGAAATCCGTACCCACAAGCGCCTTCTCGACATCGTCGACCCAACCGCACGCACCGTTGATGAGCTCAAAAAGCTCAACCTTCCTGCCGGTGTCGACATCACCATCCGCATCTGAGTTTTTTCAAATCAGATCATTTACTCTCACTTTTCACTCTCAACTTCAATACCGCCATGTCACTCGGCCTCCTCGGCAAAAAAATCGGAATGACCCGCCTGTTCGACCAACAGGCAGGTATCATGATCCCTGTCACCGTCATCGACGTTTCCGGCAACACGGTTCTTCAGGTCAAGACCCCAGAAACCGATGGCTACACTGCAGTCCAAGTCGGCTATGGCGATCAAAAGGAACAGCGTGTGAGCAAACCCGCTCTTGGAATCTTCAAGAAGGCTGGATCAACGCCAAAGCGCTTCATCCAAGAGTTCCGTCTGGAGAATGGCATCGAAGCTCCAGCAGTCCATCCCGGCCTTGAAACTTTCACTGAAGGCCAATGGGTCGACGTGATCGGTGAGTCGAAGGGACGCGGTTTCCAAGGTGCCGTCAAGCGCCACGGATTCGGCGGTCTCAAGATGACCCACGGATCCATGATGCACCGCCGGACGGGTGCAATCGGTTGCCGCTCGACCCCAGGTCGGGTTTGGAAAAACCAAAAAATGCCAGGTCACATGGGAACCACCCGTGCCACGGTCCAAAATCTTAAAATCGTTGCCGTACGCGCTGAAGATGGTGTCATCCTCGTCTCTGGTGCAGTTCCCGGTTCAAACGGAAACTACGTCACCGTCCGCCCCGCAAAGAAAAAGTCCGCCTAATCGGGTGGCATTCTGAAACATTTCACGATTCCCAGTCATGTCCGCTAAGACTTTCACCGCAGAAGACGCTCAAGCCGCCAACCTCGTGTTGGTAGGCGCTGAGAAAGGTCGCCAAGCCGTTCACGATCTCGTGATCGCCTACCGCGCCAACCGCCGCACCGGCTCCGCTTGCACCAAAACCCGCGGCGAGGTGTCCGGTAACAACCGCAAGATTTACAAGCAAAAAGGTACTGGTGGCGCACGTCACGGCGACAAACGCGCTCCGATTTTCGTCGGTGGTGGTGTTGTTTTCGGCCCACGCCCACGAGACTATTCCAAGAAGGTAACCAAGACCGTTCGCAAGCTCGCGCTTCGCCGCAGCCTTGGCGACTTGGTTCGTACTGAGAAAATCAAGACCGTGGAGAGCTTCTCAGTGGCTGATGGCAAGACGAAGTCCTTCGTTGCCGCTCTCGATGCGCTCGTCAATCCTGGCAAAATCTTGGTGGTTGCCAACCACTTCGACGATTCCACCTACCTTGCTGGCCGCAACGTCGCTTGGGTGCAACTGGTGACCGCCGCCGACGTGAACGTCGAACAACTCCTCCTCGCAAACAGTATCATCCTCGTGGGTGATGCCGTTCAAACTCTTGCAGCTCGCACTGCCTGAACCCCGGACCTAACACCGAGATCATGAAAGACATTTACCAGGTCATTAAAAACGTCCGACTCTCCGAAAAAGCAACCCTGCTCCAAGAGACGAATAACGAGATCACTCTCGAAGTCGACCGCAAGGCCAACAAGCTTGAGATCAAACAAGCCGTTGAACAACTCTTCGGAAAAACCGTCTTGGCCGTTCGCACTGCCAACTACGACGGGAAACTCCGCCGTCAACGCCGCGCTGACGCCGGCCGTACTAACCACTGGAAGAAAGCCATCGTTCGCCTCAAGGAAGGTGAATCGCTCGATCTCGTCTGAGTGATCCATCCGTTGCTCCAAACGTAACAAACTAACGTTCCGATTGCCATGCCCCTGAAAAATTTCAAGCCAATCACTCCATCTGCCCGCTACAAGAGTCTTCCGTCCTTCGACGAGATCACCAAGAGCAAGCCCGAGAAGAGTCTTCTCACCCCACTGAAGCGCAGTGGTGGCCGTAATAACACCGGCCGCATCACTTGCCGTCACATCGGTGGTGGACACAAGCGTCACTATCGTCTGATCGATTTCAAGCGCGGCAAGCACGATGCTCCTGCCACCGTCGTAGGCATCGAGTATGATCCAAACCGGACCTGCCGCATCGCACTCATTCAATATGCCGACGGACAAAAGTCTTACATCCTCGCACCACTCGGTCTTGAGGTTGGAAGCACGGTGGTCGCTGGCGAAAATGTCGCACCAAAGACAGGAAATGCCATGCCTCTCAGCGCAGTGCCGCTCGGTACCTCGATCCACAACATCGAGTTGATCCCAGGCAATGGCGGTAAGGTCGCACGTGCTGCGGGCCAACTCGCCGTTCTCTCCAACCGCGATGGTGGTTGGGCACTGGTGAAAATGCCTTCAGGAGAGATCCGCCGCTTCAATGATCGTTGCTTCTGCACGATCGGACAGGTCGGAAATCGAGACCACATGAACGAGACCTCGGGCAAAGCCGGCCGCACTCGCTGGCAGGGAGTTCGCCCAACCGTCCGTGGTATGACGATGAACCCAGTCGATCACCCGAACGGTGGTGGTGAAGGTAAATCGAAGTCCGGTGGTGGTCGCCAACACCTTACGAGCCCATGGGGCCACGCGAAGGGTCAAAAGACCCGCAACAAGCGCAAGCCGACCAGCGTGTTTATTGTCGAGTCTCGCCACAAGGCGAAGAAGAAGTAATCCCATTTCGTGAACCATTCAACTTACTGATTTCATGCCACGCTCACTTAAAAAAGGCCCCTTCGTTGATCAAAAGCTTCTTGCGAAGATCGACGCTGTTGCCGACGCCGGATCCGACCGCAAGCCCATCAAAACTTGGAGCCGCAAGTCGATGATCACTCCAGACTTCGTCAGCCATAACTTTGCCGTTCACAACGGGAAGACCTTCGTGCCGGTTTACGTCACGGAAAATATGGTTGGCCATAAGCTTGGCGAATTCGCACCTACCCGGATTTTCCGGACTCACGGTGGTATCGGCAAGAAGTAAACCTTTTAGGCTCCATTCTCGCATTCATGTCCTCGAAATTCCATATCAAAGCACTTGCCGCTGCCCTCGGGTCGTTGGCCGTCGCGGAGATGTGTGTCGCAGAGGTGCCAACCGCTGCACAGTACCAGGATATGATTGTTGCGCTCCAAACCCAAAATCAAACCCTGCAACGCAGCTTGGTTGAGGCGAATCGGGGCGAGAAGCAAGCCTCCGCACAATTGGCACAAGTCCGTGAGCGTCTCGAAGCTCTCGGGAAAAATCTTCTTGATGGCGGTGACGACCGGCTCATCCACGCCGCAGCTGACCTGCAGTTGGCGAACGAAAAGGCTTCAAGCCTTGAGCACTCGGCCATGAACTTGACCTCAGCCATCACCGATTACCTGCATCAGGCGGTGGTTTCTGACCCCGCCGCAAGAATTCGTGTAGAAACTTCTCTCAGAGAGCTTGACGCTGTCCTTGGACTGCGTCAGAAGCCTCTCCCCGATGTTCACACCGGCTCGCTTCAGCAAGCTCGGATCGTGAGCCTCGATCAGGAAAGCGGCATGATGGTTTTGAATCTTGGGGAAAGCCAAGGTGCCAAAATTGGAATGACGTTCATTCTCACCCGCGGGCAACAGCCCTACGGTAAAGCCATTCTCGCTGATGTCCGCAAGGGCGTCAGTGGCGCCTTTGTCGAAAACCTCGACAACGTCGCCGAATCCCCACGCACAGGCGATCTCGCCAATCTCGAAACACAAGCATCCGCCCAGTAATCACTCACGCCCGACGACATGGAAGTCAAAAGCACCACTAAATTCGTTCGCCTCTCGCCTAAAAAGGCGCGTGACGTCGCCCGCGAAATTCAAGGACTCGCAGTCTCAAGCGCCCTTGATATTCTTACCTTCACGCCGAAGAAGGCAGCCCAATTGATTGGTAAGACACTGAAGACGGCCATCGCGGACGCGGAAAACAATTTTTCCCTCGATGCTTCCTCCCTTGTCATCAAGGAGGCTGTCATCGGCGCTGGCCCAACGCTTCGTCGCTTCAAGCCACGGGCCAAGGGTTCTGCAGGTCCAATCCTGAAGCGCACCAGCCACATTTCGATCACTCTCGTTGGCTCCGCACCCGAGAAGAAAAAGAAAGTGGCCCGCAAGGCTGCCGCAAAAGTTGTAGAAGAAACTCCAGTGGCTAGCGCTGCCGTTGAAGAACAAGCCTGAAATCACCTCTCTTAATCTCATCCTTCACCGAACATGGGCCAAAAAGTAAATCCGATCGCATTCCGTCTCGCCGTCAACAAAGACTGGCGCTCAAAGTGGTATGCCAGTGGTAAAGACTACACCGATAAACTCCACGAGGATCTCTCGATCCGTGGATACCTCAAAAACAAGCTGGTGAACGCTGGATTGGCGCGAGTCGTCATCGAGCGCGCCTGGAACAGCGTGCGTGTGACACTCCACACCTCACGCCCAGGTCTGATTATCGGTCGCCAAGGCAAGGAAATCGAGGTGATGACCAAGGACATTTCCGGCCTCTGCAAGGGCGCCCAAGTCAAAATCGATATCATTGAAATTCGCAAGCCTGAGCTCGATGCCCAGTTGGTCGCAGAGCAAATCGCCGTTCAACTTGAGCGTCGTATCAGCTTCCGCCGCGCGATGAAGCGCGCGCTTCAGACCGCCATGGAATTTGGTGCCGAAGGGATCCGCCTCCGTTGTGCGGGTCGTCTTGGTGGTGCCGACATCGCCCGCGCTGAAGGATATCGCGAAGGAAAAGTGCCTCTCCAGACGCTCCGAGTTCCTCTCGACTACGGTTTTGCCGAAGCTCGTACCCTGTACGGCATCATCGGCATCAAGTGTTGGGTCAACAAGAAGGAAGACGACGGCACTGGTAAGCAGCCTCAAGGTCGCAATGATCGGGGAGACCGCGGTGATCGTGGTGGCCGCGGCGGTGACCGTGGAGGTGATCGCCGTCCGAACAATCGCAACTGATTCATTCATTTCACATATTTTAAACCACATTTTTTCTAGGAGGACCGAGTTATGCCTTTGATGCCCAAACGAACCAAGTTCCGCAAGAGCCACCGCGGAAGCCGCTCTGGCAATGCCCAGCGTGGAACCACTGTTGCCTTCGGAGATTTCGGCCTGCAAACCCTTGATCGCGGATGGATGACCAACCGCCAGATCGAAGCTTGCCGGATCGCAATCAACCGCTCACTCAAACGGAAAGGAAAAGTTTGGATCCGGATCTTCCCACACAAGTCGATCACTTCACGCCCACCTGAAACTCGGATGGGTAAAGGTAAAGGCGCTGTCGAAGGCTGGGTGGCCGTGATTCGTCCAGGCAACGTCCTTTTTGAAATTGGAGGAGTTCCTGAGTCTGCCGCCAAAGAAGCGATGCGCCTCGCATCCTACAAGCTTGGCATTCGCACCCGCCTCGTCACCCGCAATCCTCACGCCTGATCTGTCCGATCTCCTTAACCTTATTTTTTGAACCATGGCAAAATCCAAAGCCAAATCCACCAATGAGCTGTCTCCAGCAGAGCTTGAAGTTCGCCTTCGCGAGTTGAAGCAGGAAGCACTCAATCTCCGTCTCCAGCGCGCCACCGGCACCTTGGAAAATCCAGCGCGCATCCGCCAAGTGCGTCGCGAAACCGCGCAAGTTCTTACGGCTGTGACCGCTAAGAAGAGTGCTTGATCCAAGATCCTAACGCATTAACCTACCGATACCATGAGTGAGACTCCTCAGGACGCAAAGATCCACATCCGCAAAACCCGCGTTGGCGTGGTCATTTCCAATAAAATGGACAAGACCCTCGTTGTTGAACATGTTGCTCGTGTTCCGCATCCCAAATTTAACAAAATCGTCAAACGCTCCAAGAAGTACTACGTGCACGACGAGACCAATCAGGCTCAAATCGGCGATCGCGTCCGCATCGTTGAGACCCGCCCGCTTTCAAAACTGAAGTGCTGGTCTCTTGCCGAAGTTATTTCTCACTAATATTTCTCCGGACACTCCGGACTTGAATTTACATTTTTCACCAGACCCTATTTTACAGTCATGATTCAGATGGAAACTATGCTCGTTGTCGCCGATAATACCGGTGCTCGTAGCGCAAAAATGATTGGCGTGCTCGGCAAGCGCAGCCGCACCGCATGCATCGGTGATGTGATCACTTGTCACATCCGCGATTCCATCCCGACCGCAGCAGTCAAAAAAGGCAGCGTCGTGAAGGCCGTAGTGGTTCGCACCGCCTACCCAATCCGCCGCGCTGATGGATCAATCCTCCGCTTCGACTCGAATGCGGTTGTGATCATCGACAAAGACAACAATCCTCGCGGGACTCGGATCTTTGGACCCGTCGCTCGTGAGCTTCGTGAGCGGGCGTTCATGAAGATCGTTTCTCTCG
>CAILVZ010000313.1 GCA_903837825.1 Akkermansiaceae bacterium
ACCTTCAGAAAAAGTCATCAGCCTCTTTTATAGAAAAAGATTTGCGTGGCCACGGTAAGTCACTACCTGAGCAACCTGTGCCATCGCGCACCGATTTCTTTGAAGAGGATGCGACCCGCTCCAAAAACCTCAATTTCTCCGGCGATCTTACCGTATTGCGCTGCGGTTTCATCGCCCTCAAGACACATCACACCAAGTATCTCTCATTGCCTTCAAATTAGATGGAAAAGCCGTACCAATATCCCCTCCACCCATCATCAATCGTTAGAAGCAAGGTCAACACCGGGTGAGAATGCCTCAGGTTTACGATACGATCAAAATCCCCCTCTCGCATCGGAATTCCGCCGGCGTTTTTTAAGTGGCCTCGCTTGGCTTGCATGCCACTTTAACATGCAGAGGAAAATTCTGCTAGATTTTCCGCTTCTTCGCGTGATGCAAAAATCAAAGAAATCATCGAGTGCGTAGGCCACTAACACGAAGTCGCGATCCCTTTTTTCAAATCCCTCATGCTCCACAAAATCGTGCTGGCGGCTGAAGCGGCACCTCGCATTTTCCGTGCGCCCGATGCCCGCTTCGGCCCGAAGCGAGCCCGTGATTCTGCGAATGCCTCATCCACAAATCCACGACTGCCAATCACCGCGCCGTCCGTGAAATAACGAATCCGACAGCGTAGCATTTTGGCAAAGGGTAGCTCACCATCGTGCTTCAATGCAGCTTCAGATTCGCTGTTAGAAATTCCCTTCCGCGTTGTTTTTTTGGCAACCACGCCGTTTCGGTTGACACTTTCGGTGGTTTTTTCCAACGCATGACCTAACAACAACTTTCGATAAAATTTTGCCACTTCCTTCGCCCACAATCCTGCGTCTGCTGCCATTCCCTGATGGGCTCCCCACGCTCTAACAAGCCCCGCGCGTGCTGTCAGGCCATTGCCTTTTGCTCCGCCACCAACTGCCTCGCCATAACTGCACCAGCGGTAATCTGCAGGATCTTTCACGATGCCCGCGCGCACCGGATTCAGGTCGATGTAAGCCGCCATCGTCCGTGCTGCTGCACCGTCTTCGACGATCACGCTCTTGAAACGGTCCTCCCAGAGCCTGCCAGTTCGTGCGTGGGTTCGGTTGTGCCATTGCGTGTAGCGCTGGAGGAGGCCTTTCATGAACTCCCCCAAATCGTGCATGCGGTAGGTGAATCGCGCGTGAACTCGTGCCACCACCGAATCTTCTGCCACGCCATCGGCGACTTGTTGGCGTGCTTCAGCGAGTTCTTGTGCCACGCCCGCCACAAATGCCTCCGGATAGATGGCCGACAAGCGTTTCAGCAACTCGGTGTCCGACAGGCCACCATCCTTCATGCGGGGCACCTCAAGCAGGAGGTGGAAGTGATTGTCCATCAAGCAGTAAGAAGTCACCCGGCAGCCCGAAAACCGCTCATAGACCCGCATCAGCGCGCGGAATTTCTCCTTTTCGACCGCGCCAAGCACAAAGCGCCGATCCACCACTCGAGAGATGCAATGGTAGAATACCGGCTTCACGTCCGAATTTCGCCACCCAGCCAGCCATCGTGCTCTTCGCATGCCCGAGAAATACCAGCCAAGCAAACAACGTCAAGAAAAGATTGATAAAAGGACTGTCCCTTTATTGATTTTTTGTAAATTCGCAACGGGGCGATGGTCAAACCCGCACGCGCCAGCGCTTCGGGTCGAATCCTCTGCTGAGCCGCGCCCTTGCAACTTGGCACTTGCAGTCGGATGGCGAGCAACGACACTCGACTTCGGATGGAGATCGAAGTGGAAGACAGCGCAGGCGAGCGAATTGATGCGTTCTTGGCCGCTCGTCTTGCGGATTTATCCCGTTCGCGCATTCAGGTTCTGATTCGCGAGCAGTTCATCCAGATTAACGGCCACCCTGCGAAACCACGTGATGCCGTAAAACTCGGCGACCACATCACAGTGGTCCTTCCTGAGGCGGTTCCGCTCGAAGCAGAGCCACAGGAAATTCCGTTGGAAATTCTCTTTGAAGACGATGACCTCGTGGTGCTCAACAAGGCGCCCGGTATGGTGGTGCATCCTGCCCCCGGAAATCCAGATGGCACCTTGGTCAATGCGCTGCTCCACCATTGCCGTGGCCAGCTTTCTGGAATCGGCGGCGTTGAGCGCCCAGGAATCGTCCACCGCTTGGACAAGGACACCTCAGGCTGCATCGTGGTTGCCAAGTCGGACGTCGCCCACCAATCGCTCGTGGGCCAGTTCTCCGGCAGGACCATGGAAAAGCTCTACCTCGCGGTGAGTGAGGGAATCCCCAAACCAGCCAAGGACACCATCTTCACTCACATCGGTCGTCACCCGGTGAACCGTCAAAAAATGGCAGTCGTCAACCCGCCCGGCGGCAAGACGGCCATCACCGACTACGAAATTCTAGCAGCTGATCCGGCGACATTGACCGCCTTGGTCCTCTGCCATCTGCATACTGGGCGCACGCACCAGATCCGCGTGCACCTCCACCACAAGGGAACACCGCTTTTGGGCGATCCGATTTACGGGAAACCGACTCAAAACTCCGAGCGGGTCGGTCGCCTGATGTTGCATGCGTGGCGACTCACCCTCGATCACCCTGTTTCAAATGAGCGCCTTCACTTCGAAGCACCGATCCCCGCGGAATACCAGCCTTGGCTCGAGATCGCCAAAGATTTCCGTTAGAGTGTATTAGATTTCGGTATGCGGCGCATCCCCTGCCCCATCCTGACTCATCTGATTCCGCCAGTAGTCGAGGCGTTCCTTGATTCGCTTTTCCATCCCCTGGTCCCCCGGCTGATAATAGACCCTGCCCTCGGGGAGATACGCTTGGGGAGTGTAAGCACCCTCGTAGTCGTGTGCGTAAAGGTATTTCATCGCGACCTCCGACTCACCAGAGGCAGCGGCAATTTTCTTGCGGGTGTTGGTGCGTAGATGGACTGGCACGGCAAGCGTCCGACCGTTCTCGACGTCGTCCACCGCCCGACCGAGTGCGGCGTAGGACGTGTTCGATTTGGGCGCGGTCGCGAGATAGACGGTGGCATGCGCGAGCGGGATGCGCCCCTCGGGCATGCCGATGAATTCAAACGCATGGTGCGCATCGAGCGCGACCCGCAATGCATTCGAATCCGCTAGACCGATGTCCTCCGAAGCGGAAATCACCAGACGTCGAGAAATGAAGCGCGGATCCTCTCCGGCGTGCAACATTTTCGCCAACCAATAAAGTGCCGCATCTGGGTCCGAACCACGGATCGATTTGATGTAGGCCGAGATCGTGTCATGGTGCGCATCTCCATGGGCATCATAAACCACCGCCTTGCGCTGGATCGATTCCTCTGCCACCTCAAGCGTCAATCGCACCACCCCTTCTTCATCCGGAGTTGTCATCACCGCCAACTCCAACGCGCTGATCGCCTTGCGGACATCGCCATCCGATTTCTCCGACAAATGCCGCAACGCCTCGGGGTCTGCAATCACCCGGTAACTACCCAAGCCCCGCTCAACATCGGTTAGAGCACGTTGCAGCACCGAAACCACATCATCCACCGCCACGCTTTCTAACTGGAAAATCTGTGAGCGCGACACCAGCGGCGAGTTGACGTGAAAGTATGGGTTATGAGTGGTTGCGCCGATGAACCGAACGACGCCTCGCTCGATGTGTGGAAGCAGCACATCTTGCTGGGATTTATTGAAGCGATGAATCTCGTCGATGAATAAGATCGTCGTTTCGCCACGAAGGTCACGCCACGTGCGGGCCTGGTCGATTTTTGCGCGAATCTCCGCAACGTTTGACTCCACCCCATTGAGCGATTCGAAGCGTGAACCGGTGGTTCGTGCGATCACGCTGGCAAGGGTCGTCTTGCCCGTCCCAGGTGGGCCATAGAAAATTAGCGAGGTGAAGCGGTCCGACTCGATCGCACGCCGCAGCAACTTCCCAGGTGCGAGAATGTGCTGTTGACCAGCGATTTCGTCGAGCGTGCGCGGGCGCATGCGAGCCGCCAAAGGTTCGGCGGGGCTGGGTTTGCCCGTCATAGCGGCGGGGTTATTAAAAAGATCGGCCACGATCGATTAGAATTTGCGTAACACGGTGTCGGTGCAAAACCGGTCGTTTGTCTCTGGATAATCCAACGTGTAATGCAGTCCCCGTGATTCCTTGCGCCGAGTCGCGCACTCGACGATCAAGTTCGCCACGGCCACCAAGTTCCGCAGTTCAAGGATGTCGGCATTCACCCGATGCCCCCAATAAAACTCACGCACCTCTCGCTTCAGATTTCGCAAACGAGCCGTGGCCCTGCGGAGACGATTGTCGGTCCGCACAATCGAGACATAATCCCACATCAAGCGGCGGATCTCGTCCCAATTGTGATAGATCACCACCAGTTCGTCGGGCTCAGCCGTGTCACCGTGTTCCCACTCCGGGATCGCGGGCGGCTCGATGGCCGCTTTGTCAGGCGGATACAGCCGCATCATTTCCTCCAAGGCCCGACGAGCCACCACGTTGCCTTCTAACAGGGAGTTTGAGGCAAGACGATTCGCCCCATGCAGTCCCGTGCAACCCACCTCACCGACTGCAAAAAGTCCACGAACGGTGGTTTTACCATTCACATCGGTTAGAATGCCACCGCACTGGTAATGCGCCGCCGGCACCACGGGGATCGGCTGCGTTTCACAATCAAGACCAAATTTCAAAAGCGTCTGATAGATGTAGGGGAATCGTTCCTTCATGAAGCCCTTCGGCTTGTGCGTGACGTCAAGATAAACGCAGGGGGCACCGGTGCGTTTGAGCTCTCGGTCGATGGCACGTGCGACGATGTCACGAGGTGCCAGCGATCCACGCGGGTCGCTCTTTTTCGTGAAGTCCTCGCCCTTGGCATTGATCAAAATACCACCTTCCCCGCGGACAGCCTCGCTTACGAGGAACGATCGAGCTTCAGGCCCAACCGCACCCGGGTTGTAAAAGCAGGTCGGGTGAAACTGAATGAACTCCATGTTCGCCACCGAGGCTCCCGCCCGCCATCCCAGCGCAACGCCATCGCCCGTCGCTGAATCAGGATTGGTAGTGTATAGATAGACTTTTCCACAGCCACCTGCTGCTAGAATCACTCGGTCCGAACGAAACACTCGGACCTCACCCGTTTTTGTTTCGAGCACATAGGCCCCAAGTACCCGATCGTTTACCACCGCGCCGAGTTTGTTCGTCGTGATCAGGTCGATGACGAAATGATGTTCTAACAGCGTGATGTTCGGCGTCTTGCGGGCCGTTTCGATGAGCGCCCGCGCCACTTCCCTGCCAGTGGTATCACGGGCGTGCAGAATCCGGCGATGCGAGTGACCACCCTCCTTTCCGAGCTGATAGTGGTCGCCTTCTTGGTCGAACGAGACCCCATAGTTGACGAGGTCATCGATTGCCGCAGCCCCTTCCTCGATGATCGTCCGCACGGCGGATTCCTTGCACAGCCCGGCGCCGGCATCCAGCGTGTCGGCCACGTGCAACTCCTCAGAGTCCCCTGCATCGCGGAGGCCTTCTGGCAAGACCGAGGCGATCCCACCCTGCGCCCACGCGGTGTTGGATTCGTAAGCATCCCCCTTGGTGAGCACGATGACCGATCCATGTTTCGCCGCCCGAAGGGCAAAGGAAAGTCCGGCAATGCCGGAACCAATCACCAGGAAGTCTGCAGTCATGTCCTTGGAGCATGGCGCGAAATTGACAAACGAAAAAGGAAATTTGTCGGTCACACGCCTTGACCCAGCAGCCCCAGACCGCCAAGGCTGTGGCATGAGCTTTTTCATCACAGGAACCGACACGGGCGTCGGGAAAACTTACGTGACTCGCTTGATTCTCGAGGCACTTCGAAACGAGGGGGTCGATGCCGTCGGCTACAAGCCGATCGCGTGTGGGGACCGGGACGACGCCGTGATCCTCGCCCAAGCGTCCGGGGGATTGGAGCTGGATGAGGTCAACCCGGTGTTTCTCAACACCGCAGTCGCACCCTACGTCGGCGCGCTGTTGGAAAACCGCGTGGTGGATCCCGCAGAATGCATCGCTGGATTTCACCAACTCGCCGCGAAACACGCCCGAGTGCTGGTCGAGGGAGCTGGGGGCTGGGAGGTGCCCCTCGCGCCGAATTACCGAGTCTCGGACCTCGCCGCCGACCTCAACCTTCCGGTCATCGTGGTGGCCGCAAATCGCCTTGGCGCCCTCAATCACCTCTTGTTGACCATCCAAGCCATCCGCGCACGGGGACTCGTTTGTGCTGGGATCATCCTCAATCAACTCGAGGACGAGATGGACACCGCCATGATCACCAATAAGGGAATCATCGAAGACCTCTCAGGAATCCCCCTGCTCGACCATCTGATTCACGGGCAGGATTTCCTCGATGCAGGGCCCTACCGCTGAGACGCCAGTGGGGTCATTTCGCCGATCTGCTGTAAATTGCTTTGGGAATCCTAAATATCTCAAAACACATGATGTTGTGTTAAATATTAAAAAATAACACCACATGTAGTACTTTAGGCATCTACTGGATTGCAGAGTCAGGCGGACGACCTAAGGTGGTGACAGGACGAAATTCATGCGTCCCCGATCTTCAATCCAACGCCCGCTCTCATGTATCTCAAGACTCTCAGCATCCAAGGATTCAAGTCCTTCGCAGACAAGACCGTGTTCGAATTTGCCAAAGGCGTGACCGGCATCGTCGGCCCAAACGGCTGCGGTAAGTCCAACGTCGTCGATGCCATCCGCTGGGTGCTCGGTGAAACCTCCGCCAAGGCCTTGCGCGGTGGCGAGATGGCCGATGTCATTTTCAATGGCACCGAGAAGCGCAAGCCTCTTGGAATGGCCGAAGTCACCTTAACGATGGCCGATTGCGAGGGCCCGCTGAAGGTCGACTACAACGAGGTCGCGCTGACCCGACGCGTTTTCCGCGATGGCCGCTCGGAGTATCGGATCAATGGCACGCTTTGCCGCTTGAAGGACATCCACGACCTTCTCATGGACACCGGGATCGGTCGCACCGCCTACTCGATCATGGCGCAGGGACAGATCGACCAGATCCTCTCGTCAAAGCCAGAGGAGCGCAGGGCGGTTTTCGAAGAGGCCGCCGGCATCACCAAGTTCAAGCGCGAGAAAAAGGAAGCCTTGCGCAAACTGGAATTCACCGAGGCGAACCTGCTGCGGGTTTCCGACGTGCTCGCTGAGCAAGACCGCCGGATGAACTCGCTGCGCCGCCAAGTTGCCAAGGCCCGCCGCTACCAAGCACTTGCCGCCGACACCCGCGTGCTCGACTCGCACCTCGGGCACCGCAAATTCATCGAACTTACCGCTGAGCGCGACGAATTGGTGGTCTCGATCCGTGGCCTCGAAGTCCGCGACACCGAACTCGAGCGCCAACTCCCCGCCAAGGAAGAAGCCGTCACCGAGGCTCGCAACGCCGCCCGTGTCTTCGAGGGAGAACTCGCAGAACTCCGCCAACGCCTGAACGAGCACCGCAACGCCCTCAGCTCGGCTGCAAGCCGCATCGCATTCAACGAAGAACGCAAAGCTGAACTCGAATCCCGAATCCGCCAAAACCACGAGGACATCGCGGAAACCCGTGAGAAACTCGCACGCCAAGAGTTTGAATTCACTGCAGCAAACGAGTCTCTCGACCAACTGAGCCGAATCATCGCAGAGAAGGAAATTCAACTTGCCGACCAAGAAAACCGCACCCGTGGCACCCGCGAGGAACGCGAGACACTCGAAAATGCCATCCGCGAAACCCGTGGTGAAGCGAACCGCGCCCAGACCATCATCGCCGCAACCCAAGCGAAGATCGAGAGCGCCCTCGCCCAGCTGGAAGGCAGCCGCGAGCGCTCGCGCCAACTCAGCGAAGAACAGCAACGACTGACCTTGGAGATGGAGGAATCTCGCGCCGAACAAGCCCGCATCGCTGGGGATGTGGAGTCGACGGGATCCATGCAGGCCGAACTCGAGGAGTCCTTCCAAGCAGCCGAGCGTACCTACCAACACACCCGTGGCGATCTCGATGCCGCACGCGCTGCTGCCCTCGAATCGAACAAGATCCTCGCCCAACGCTCCGCCCGATTTGACGCCGTCCGCCAACTCGTGGAAAGCGGTGAGGGTTTTGAAAAAGGCACCCAAAGCGTCATCGGCGGCCTCGACCAACCCGAGCATTTCAAGCCTGGCATTCACGGAGTTCTAGCTTCATTGATCGAGGCTGAGAACACCTGCGCCCGCGCGATCGAAGCAGCACTTGGAAGTCACCTACAAGCCGTGCTTGTTCAGGATCAAGCGATGGCCGAGGCCATCATCACCCGCCTCACCGAAAAACAATTAGGCGTGGCTGCGATCTTGCCCGAGTCATTCATCCGCCACTCGGCTGGAACCCAAATGGAAGCTCTCCCCGAGGGCGCGACCGCATGGGCACTTGACCGCGTGAAGTCCGACAAGCGAATCACCGCTGTCATGGAGCGACTGCTCGATCAGGTCCTCATCGTCCCAAACCTGGTTACCGCATTGCGCCTCCGCCCTGGCCATCCAGGAGTCACCTTTGTCACGCTTGCAGGAGTGATCCTCAGCGGCGAGGGCATGCTTCGTGGCGGTACTGCCGCTGAAGGTAGCACCTCAGTCCTTGCACTCCAAAACGAGGCGCGCTCTCTCGCCGCCGAAGTCGAGTCCTTGGCCACCGCCGATGAGGCCGCACGAACACGAGTGACCGAACTCGAAGCACGCCTTGAACAACTTCGTGAAGAAGTCGAGGTCTCACGCGAGCGCCTCCAACGCCAGAAAGTCGATCTCTCCACCCTCCAAGGTCAACTCAGTCTTGCCTCCCGCGAAGTTGAAAATTTTGATACCAAGCTCGAAAACGTCCGCTGGGAAATCGGCGAACTCGCGACCCGCGAACAAGCGGCCGCAGAAAGCCGCGAACACCTCGAGGAACAACTTTCCTCCGCCCGCGAACGCCTCGAAGCCCTCGAGAACGAATCGCGCCGCCTCCAATCGGAATCCGAATCGGTCGTCCGCCGCGAACTCGACATCATCGATGTGCTCAATGGTCTCCGCACGGAACTGGCCGTAGAACGCCGCGCCAAACAGTCCGCCGAGGAACAACAAAAACCGATGGAATCCCGCTTATCGGAACTCCGCGAAGTGGCAATCCGCCGCGAAACGGAGATCGAGTCGTTTGACCAGCGGATCGAAGCCGCCCAAGGCGAAAACGCCCGCCTTGCCGAAGAATCCGAGTCGCACCGCGCAGAGGTCGAGGACCTTCAAATTGAAATCAATACCCGCTCCGAAGGTCGAAGGGAATTGTTAGAAGCCATTGAAACCGCAGAGACCCTCCTCGCCGCAGTCCGCCGCGACCATGCGAAAGTCAACGAGCAAAAAGGCCGCGAAGAGATCGCTTGCACCAAACTGGAACTCCGACTCGAAAGCCTTTCGAACAGCATTCAAGAACGTCACCAGATCGACCTTTCCACCTTCGAGCCCGACCCCCATGCGCTACTGGCAAGCATCGCATCCCAAAAAGCCCTGCAAGGACGCGGTGGCCGACAGTCGATCATCACTGGCGATGAGACCGACGAAAATGCCGATGATGAAATGCCAACCGTCGTCGTCGATGGCATCAGCGAGGAGATCGAGATCCCCGGCGAGATGACCGGCGAACCCGATTGGGAATTCGTCGAGGCCATCGTCGCCGACATCAAACGTCGCCTCGACGCGATGGGCCCAGTCAACCTCGATGCCATCGAGGAGTTCGAAGAGCTTGAAGAACGCTATAATTTCCTCAAAGGCCAGCATGACGACTTGGTCAACTCGAAGACCGAGCTGCTAGAAGTCATTGAGCGCATCAACACCGAAACCCAGCGCCTCTTCGCCGAAACCTTCGCGCAAGTCAAAATCAACTTCCGCGAGATGTTCAAAGAACTCTTCGGCGAAAAGGGTGAGGCCGACCTCATGCTGCTCGACGAAAGTGACCCACTCGAATCCGGCATCGACATCACCGCAAAACCACCAGGTAAAAAACTGCAATCGATCACCCTCCTCTCCGGCGGCGAACGTTCGATGACGGCAGTCGCATTGCTATTCTCGATCTACATGATCAAGCCGAGCCCATTCTGTGTGCTCGACGAGCTCGATGCACCACTCGACGAGTCGAACATCAACCGCTTTGTCAAGGTGCTCGACCGCTTCATCGACAACAGCCAATTCATTATCGTCACCCACTCGAAACGCACGATGGCCCGCGCCGATGTGATGTACGGAGTGACCATGGAAGAGTTCGGTGTCTCGAAACCGGTCGGCATGCGCCTCACCCAAGACTCCGCCACGGACGCACCGAAGACCGAAGCCAAAAGCGCAGCTCAAAAAGCTGCCTTGAGACTCGATGCCTGATGGAGGCGCAGGAGTGCGTGACCCCGCTTCGAAATCTGATCCGTTAGATTTTAGGCATCAGTGCCGGTCATCCTGGCGCCTCGCATATTTCATCACGGCCTCTGTCTGGCTATGGACATGGAGTTTTTCGTAGATCCGCTGAATGTAGGTCCTCACGGTGCTCAAGCTGATCCCGAGCTCACTCGCAATCTGCTTGTAGGGTTGGCCGCAGGAGAGGCCATGGAGAACCTCGAGTTCACGCGGCGTGAGCGAGTCGGTTTCATTCTGCGTCGCTTGCCGCTTTTCAAATGACTTCACCACCATGCGGGCGATGTGGCCAGACATCGGCGATCCACCTTCATAAACGTCACGGATCGCCTGAAGGATTTTCGCAGGACGGTTGCTCTTGACGAGATACCCGAATGCGCCCGCCGACAAGGATTTGAAAACCTGCTCGCTGTCCTCGAAAACGGTCAGCATCACAATCTTAAGGGATGGCATGGCCGCATGAAGGCGAGCAACACAGTCGATCCCGCTCATCCCTGGAAGATTGATGTCCATCAACACCACGTCCGGCGGATTTTTGGGAATGTCCTCTAAGGCCGCCTCTGCGGTCGGATAGGCCATTTGGCAGCGAAACCCGGACTGCCCAGCGAAGTAGCGGATCAGCGTCTCACGCAACATCGTGTCGTCCTCAACGATAGAAACTTTGATCATGGTGTATGGGGAAGCGTTGCTGGATTCGTCACTCGCCTTCGTTTCCTCGAAACTAGGCGCTTCCAAATTTGATCGTTGCATGCTCCATCGTGACTCATCACGGGGTCATGCAACAGTCGGACAAAGTGTCGACATTCGTCGCTCATCGATAGTGAAAAAATGGAATGCATCACGCTGCTGGAGTTTCGAGTGAGACTGGGATGAAAAAGCAAATCCGCGTTCCTTGACTAGGCTGAATATCGCATTCGAAGCGCCCGCCAAGCCCGCGAATCCGTTCCTGCATATTTCCCAACCCGCTACCTCCCCTCGCCCGTTTACTAGGAACTCCAGGATCGAATCCAGCACCATTGTCGTGGATGACCAGTTCAAAGGCTGCCGCATGAATGACCAGTTTAATCACAACCTCATCGGCATGGGAGTGTTTGAGCACATTGTTTAGGGCCTCCTTCGCAGCAAGAAATACCTGATGCCGGATCTCAGTGGGAAGCATTACCTGAGGAATAATAGGAGGCAAATCAAACACGCACTGCACCGAACTCCCATCAAAAAAATCCTCCGCATGGCGACAAACGTAGTTGATCAAATCGCTGAGCGTATCGTTGCGGGGATTCACCGCCCAAAGCACCTCGTCGAATGCAAGGATCGTCTCCCGGGCGGTTTCCGAGATTTCTTCCATGTCGGACTTGCCTGATGGCGGTAGATCCGGATGCCCGCTCGCCATTTCTGTTAGAAGAGACAAGCGAGTGAGTTTCGCCCCAACCTCGTCATGCATATCGCGAGCAATGCGTGCCCGCTCGCGATGCAGCGCCGCCTCATCTTTCAGTTGTTGCACCCGCTTGCGTAAACGCCGGAAGAAAAGGTAGCGCATCGCAACAATCAATCCACTCACGAGAGAAATAATCACCGCAGCACGAAACCACCACGTTTGCCAGAAGAACGGGGTCACCACGAAAGCGAAGGTCGCACCTGTCTCGTTCCAAACTCCGTTGCTATTGCACGCAATGACTTGGAAACGGTAATTTCCCGCCGCAAGTTGTGGATAAGCAACACTTCGCGCAACCCCCGCATCGATCCAATCCTTATCGATATCACTCAGCTGATAACGAAAATGCACATCCTCTGGAGAGGAAAAACTCAATGCGGTGAAATCAAACTCAATCTTCCGATGATCGGGCGGAAATTTCAGCACCTCACCAGGTTTTTCCGATTGGGCCAGATCACCTACGCCATCCATTTGATAAGGCAGACGAGAGATTGAAGACTCCACCAAGCGGTCATTGACTGCCACCCGCTCGATCACTACGGGTGGCGGCTTTGGGTTTCTCAAAATCTTGCTCGGCTCGACCTCTAACAGACCACTGCGCATCGAAAACAGAAGTCGTCCATCCGCTGTCTGGCAAACCGATGGAAAATTATCATAGTTCGGCTGCAAGTTGGGACACCCTTCATTCCGCCCAAATAACCGATACCGCAAACGCCCTGAGCGACCTTCAATGACGTCGACCAACTCCGACATTCTTACTTGGCTCAATCCGCGATTGCCAGCCATCCAAAACCCATCCTGACCATCCACGATGATCTGAGAAACATAGTCGTCTAACAACCCATCGTTCGTGGTAATCCGCGCAAACTTTCCGTCCTTCAACCTCCCCACCCCGAACCCTGCGTAACCAATCCACAGAGCTCCATCGTCGGTGGTGCAAAGGCTACGAACGGATGTGGACTTTTGATCACTGAGCGCGGGTTCTGACACCAGTTCGGCATCCCTCACCTTTAAGATCAAGCCTTCTGCAGTGCCAATCCATATGGTTCCATCGGTCGTCTCCGCCATCGCACGGATCGGGCGGATCCCTTCCGGCGTCTTGATCTCTGAGATCTTGCCATCGCGAATGCATTGCAATCGCGCAGGCGCATCGGTCGCGACCCACGCCACTCCATTTGAGGAACAAAGGATCGACCGGATGGTATCACTCGCCAAGCCATCGGACCTCTTCCATTCGCGGACGATCCCCCCATTGAGGTACCTTAACCCTTGTTCGCGCGTGCCAACCCACACCCCGTTGCTGCGATCGGCCGCGACACAGGTCGCCTCGCCACCCAACCAACCAACGTCAGCCGCAGCATTCCTCAATCGCCCATCCCGCCCGCAAGAAAGCGCCCCCGTTTGCGTCACCGCCCAAAGCCTGCCAGAGGAATCCTCGCAAGTTGAACGGACGGAGTCGGCTGCTAAGCCTTTTTCCCTACCGATCAATGACATGACACTCGGACGCACCTGGTTCAATCCTCCTCCATTCGTACCAACCCAGAGATTGCCTTCTGCATCTTGATTGAAGCAGTCAATTGCTGGGTGAGAGGTAGCGACGCGAGACACCATTCCATCTTCAAAATGGAAAAGCCCCTCCGTGGAAGTACCGATCCACAAGGCGCCCGAGCGATCCTCAAAAAGCACACGAGGCACCACTTCGTCTGGCAATTTGCCTTGGTACTGGGGCGCGTGCTCTTCCTGATACTTAAACAGGCGTTGCCCCGCGGCAATCCAGAGCCCAGATCCATTAGACGCACCAATACGGACAGGCCCATCCGCCAGTTCTAACAAAACCTTCAATTTTCCTTCTCGGTAGCACCCCAATGCACGCCCTCGTGAGAACCACAAGCCACCCAGTGAGTCACTTGCCAGCATGATCGGGCCGCTCGCATTTGGAAGACCCTCAGAAGTTCCGAACACCTGGCACTTTCCATCAAAAATCCGGCATAATCCATCCGCGAAAGCCACCCAGATCCCGCCTTCACGATCTTCTGCCATCGCTGAAACCTGACCGCCCAGCAATCCATCTTGTACCCCAAACGCCTGAATGCCGGAAGGTTTCACACAAACAACCGCCCCACGTTCCATCGCCAACCAAGTCCATCCGCGATGATCCAAGTGCATCGCGCGGATCACTCGGTTGGGAAACCCACGCGTTTCTAACAGAGGCACTTGCTCGAAATCAGCCCCACTGTAGCGCAAGAGCCCGCCATGGGTCGCAACCCACAAGTAACCATCTTTGGTTTGCGCAACTCCTGAAACGCTATTGTCGGGCAATCCATCATCGGTCTGCCATGCACGGTAAATCCAGTTCTTCGATTCAGCAGCGGTTAGACCGAGACTGCAGGATGCAGCCAAAATCACCGCCCCCAAAAGTCTAGCCCATGAACAAACTCGGTTCAACCGCATGCTCAAAAGCTAGCGCCCGTGCCCCTGCAATGCAAGGCGCGATGCGCTGATCAAGCACACCTCGATCCAACGGATCCATCCGATCAACAGCAACCACCCGAAGAACACGTCCTACCATCCCGAGAAGGACTTGCGGGAAGCGCACCATTTGCCCCAGGCGCCTCAAGCCCTGGGTTCGACTCGAGCGTTTCAAGTCCAAGTTTTACCAGCAATTCCCGATCCTTGCCTGCCTCGGGATTCTCTGCCGTGAGAAGCTTGTCACCATAGAAAATCGAATTCGCGCCCGCATAAAAGCAAAGTGCTTGAGTCTCATCCGTTAGACGGGTGCGCCCCGCAGAGAGACGAACCTTCGCTCCCGGCACCGCAATCCGCGCACAGGCAATCATGCGGACCAAATCGAAGGGATCGACCTGAGGGTTATTGGCAAGCGGCGTACCTGGCATCGGCATGAGCGAATTGATCGGCACACTTTCTGGCTGGGGATTGAAGCTTGAAATCACCTCTAACATCCTAAGTCGGTCTGTGATTGTCTCACTGATCCCGAGGATACCACCGCAACAAACCGACATCCCGGCGTCCTGCACATTGCGGATCGTCCGCAGACGGTCCTCGTAAGTGTGCGAAGTGACGATGTTGGGATAATGCTCTGGCGAGGTGTCGAGGTTGTGATTGTAGGCAGTGACGCCCGCATTCTTGAGTTCGACCGCTTCGCTGGGCCCAAGTTCGCCAAGCGTCACGCACACTTCCATGCCCAGCGTGGAAACCTCCTTGATGATGTCGACGACTTGATTAAAGCGCTCGGTGCCACCACGCACACCCCGCCACGCCGCACCCATGCAAAATCGAGTGGAGCCATTTTCACGCGCGGCTCTTGCGCTCTCCATCACGGTTTCTTTCGACAAAAGCCGTTCATTTTTCAAATCCGTTTCGTAACGCGCCGACTGAGTGCAGTAGGCACAATCCTCGGAGCAACCACCCGTCTTGATCGAAAGCAGGGTGCAAAGCTGGATCTTCCCGTCTGGGAACTGGGTCTCATGCACTTCATGCGCACGCTTGAGAAGATCGAAAAACGGCAGGGCGTGAAGTTCTTGGAGTTCGGCGAGAGTCATAGTCTTGAAGCGGTGCCGACGAGTGAGCAACCAAAGTGGCCACTTGAAAAGAAGATACTCACGCGATAAAAGCGAAATTCCCAGCACACGACGATCGACTCCTCCGCGCAATCGCCCCTTGACCCCGGCCCCTGCTGCGATTACCTAGGGCCACACATGGGATTTGACACACTTGGGCTCTCAGAAGCCGTCTTGAAAGCGATCGAGGAATCGGGCTACACCACACCGACGCCGATTCAGGCACAGGCGATTCCGCTAATCCTTGGGGGACGCGACCTAATCGGCGCCTCACAGACAGGCACCGGAAAGACCGCAGCCTTCGCACTGCCGAGCCTTTCAAAGGTAGAAAAAATGGGGAAACCCCAAATTCTCGTGCTCGAACCGACCCGCGAACTGGCTCACCAGGTGGCCGAACAATTCGAAAAATACGGCAAACACACGGGCCTCAAGGTCGCTCTGCTCTACGGCGGCGTCGGACTCGGCACCCAGTCGGAGCAACTCGCCGCAGGAGCGGATATCGTCGTCGCCACCCCAGGCCGCCTTGTGGATCATTTCTACCGCGCCACCATGCGATTCGGTGAGGTCAAGATCCTGATTCTTGACGAAGTCGACCGCATGCTCGACATGGGATTCCTCCCCCAAGTCCGTAAGATCGTCAATCTCTGCCCATGGGAAGGCCGCCAAACCTTGTTTTTCTCGGCTACCATGCCCCCAGCGATCCAAACCTTCGCGCAGTGGTGCCTTACCGACCCACTCAGCATCGAAATCGCCCGCACGTCGATCCCCACCAGTGTGACTCATGCGTTCTACCCCGTCGCCATGGACCAACGGGACGAACTGCTACTCGAGTTGCTCAAGCAAACCGAGTATCACTCCGTGATGATCTTCACCCGCACCCGCAAGGAGGCGGATCAACTCACCTCACTCATCAAATCGACCGGCCAATCTAAGGTTGCTGCAATGCACTCGGACATCAGCCAAGTCGATCGCATGAAGGCGCTCGCCGGATTCAAAGCCGGCGACTATGAAATCCTCGTCGCCACCGATGTCGCCGCCCGCGGCATCGA
>CAILVZ010000314.1 GCA_903837825.1 Akkermansiaceae bacterium
GTTTTACGGTAACTATACTAGAAAACGCCTTAAATTTAACTTTTTTCATTCTTTCTTTAATAACAACAACAACAAAATAAAACTTTAATTTTAGATTATTCGTTTTTTCTTTCATATTTGTTTTTGTTTGCTACGTCAATCGACGAGGTGCTGATCTTGCTCATTGCGCTATTTCTTGGCCTTCCGCTACCACTAGAAGCCGTGCAGATTCTGTGGATTAACATCGTCACCGAAGGAGCGCTGACGATCAACCTAGTGATGGAAGGCCCTGAGGGAGATGAGATGTTACGGCGTCCGATTCCTCGTGAGGAGGCGCTGATCACACGACCCATGCTTGGGAGGTTGTTCTGCATGGTTGCCTCTGCGGTGGTTGCAACCCTTGGCTTTTATGAGTGGCAGCTTTCACATGGATTGCCATTTGGGTTGGTGCGGACGGAGACATTTACCATCCTAGCGGTCAGCCAATGGTTCAATGCGCTCAACTGCCAAAGCGCAACTCAATCGGTATTTCGGCTCGGTCTCTTCAAGAATCGGTGGCTGCTCAGTGGCTTGCTTCTGGCGAATGCACTCCACCTTGCCGTGATTTACACCGGACCGATGAACCGAATCTTCCACACCCAACCGATCCCGTTTGCCGATTTCTTCCTGATTGGCGTGGTGGCAAGTCTCGTTCTGTGGACCGAGGAAGCCAGAAAGCTCGTGGCACGAGTCCTGGCGAAGCCCCGCCAATTTGATAACTTGATTTCAGCGGAGTGCTTTCGTTGAAAATCGTTCTTTTTCTTTCAAATCAGTCCGCCAATCGATAGGAAGGAGTTGTCTTAACTGGCTGAGCATTGAAACCCGTTGATTGAACATCCTTTCCGTTAAAGCTGCATTTACTCATGAATCATTTGTTACGGGTCCTGATTATTTCGGCTGCAACCTGCAATGGTTGCTTTGCTCAGTGGACAGTCGCTCCTGCGGGGAATGGTGCGCTGATGGCGGCATCGTTTGCGCCATTTAAGCCGAAGGTTCGTTACTACTGGGATAGTAATTATTTCTACGAAGAGTCGGACAGTATCCCGGACCGCACGCGCCAACCGAATCTGATGGTAGGAATCACCTCATGGCAGCAACAGGTTCCATTGCCCGCGTCGTATTTCGGCGGAACTACCAATAATGCAGGTTCCGGATCTAGTGGGTATTTGCAGCCAAACTTTTGGAGAATTCCCTTGGTGCCGGTTGCCGCAGCCTCGCCGATTTCACTAACAGGAAATTTTCTTCGCGGTGCGGTCGCGCTTGGTGCGGACGGGGTGCCTATCTTTAACCCGCGAAATAACACGGGCAGGTTTTCACAAGAAATTGGTGAACTGGACGCCTATGGCGGCCACTGCGGGCTTGGAGATGATTATCATTATCATATTTTCCCGGTTCACTTAATCCCAGTGGTTGGCAATGCTAAACCCATTGCGTGGGGGCTTGATGGCTACCCAGTTTATGGTTATGTGGAACCAGACGGCAGCACCATGCAGGCGCTTGATAGTGATGGGGGTCACACGCACGGATCTTGGGGTTATCACTACCACGCACGTGGGACGCTGAATTCGGCGACGAACACTTGGACGCCTTCATCTCCCTACATGATGAACTCGATGCATGGCACGGTGGTCAATTATGATTCCCAGATTGATCCGCAGCCGAATGCTTCTGGACTGCGTGGTTCTGGAACCGGCGGATACACCGCGGCTCCGGTTGCGGGCGCGACGATCACTGCGTTTAAAAACCCAGTCGCTCTTACTCTCAGTGGCGGGCATCTTGTCGAGAATCCCAGTGGAACCCCGAGTGACGACAACTGGCTCATGCGCTACACGGCGAATAGCACCACCTACGATATTTGTTGGCAACTGAATCGTTCAGTGAATCCAAAGACCATGACCATCACCTGGAGGCACCCAACGTCTGGAACGACCACAACGACCTATGCCAATTCTGGGAACCGAATCACGGCGTATTCTATGGCGGCATCGAGTATGAAGAAGCTTCCAGATACGGGGCAGCTTCTGCCCGCCACGGCCATGGTGGGAGAGGACTCGGACTATACCATGAACGCACCCTCGTTTACCGACAACAATAATGGCACGATCACGGACAACGTCACGGGATTGATGTGGCAAAAAACGGATAACGGTGAGTGCACGTGGGAGAATGCGGTCTCCAACGCCTCATCCATCACCACCGGTGGATACAGCGACTGGCGGCTACCGACACCCAGCGAGGCATTTAGCATTCTGAATCACCAGTTGAATCCGGCGCTTAACTCAGTCTATTTCACCAACCATGCTGGAGTCAGCCCAGACTACTGGTGGACGAGTGATATCTTCGGCAGCAGTACGACCAATGTATGGTGCACTAACTCGGGTGGTGGACTGGGGCCGAAGCCAAAAGCAGAGACGTTGAGTGCGGGTGGTTCTAAATGGTACCATGCCCGCTACGTGCGCGGCGCTAAGCCCAACAATGGACACAGCTATATCAACAATGGTGACGGAACGATCACCGATACCGATACCAACCTCATGTGGTCACAGGCGCCCAGCTCAAGCCTGAGTTGGTCTGCTGGAGTCGCCTATGCAGAGGGGCTTGCACTCGCCGGGTACTCGGATTGGCGGCTTCCCAACGTGAAAGAATTGCAGTCATTGGTGGATATCACCCGAGCCACTGCGACCGGTGCAACCACTTCGGCCTGCATCAACCGCACGTTGTTCCCCGCTGCAAGCGCAACTGCATATTGGTCATCAACCTCGGTAAAGTCCGGCACGTTCACGGAGGCGTGGCTCGTCGAGTTCGGCGTAAACACAAGCGCGAATCCAAGCCGAAATGCTCAGGGGATCGTGAGTTACGAACCATACACTTCAAGCTACCCCGTGTTTGCGGTGCGATCGCTATCCGCCTCTTCGATTACCCAAGGGCGAGCCACCACGACGACTACCAATCTTTTGTCTACGGGTCAGCGTGTGAGTGGCGTGGGTAGCATCACGGCCACCGATGGAACGGTATGGACGGTGCCCGCGGTCACCCAGTTTGCCACTGGAACCAAGGCGGCGGATCTTTACAACGAAGTGACTGGGGTCACGCCTGCCGGCATTGGCGCTGCAGCTTCTAACATATCAAATGCACCCACGGTGGTCGTGGATGCCGATGGAGAGGTGGTGACGGGTTATATTTTCGCAGATAATTATTTTGAATTGTATGTCAATGGTTCGCTTGTTGCAGTTGATCCGGTGCCTTACACGCCATTCAATTCGTGCGTGGTGAAGTTCAAGGCGAAACGTCCGATTTCCTATGCTTTCAAGCTGGTGGATTGGGAGGAAAACCTTGGACTAGGAACCGAATTGAATGGTGGAAATGCATATTATCCTGGGGATGGAGGCCTGATGGCAAGTTTTAGCGATGGCACGGTCACCAATGGCAGCTGGAAGGCGCAGAGTTTTAATATCGCTCCGTTGGATAGCCCAAGTGTTGTCACCGAGCTTTCTAATGGAACTCATGATTCCTCGGCGGCTACCACCCATAATCTCACCCAAACGGCGTATGCGCTGCATTACGCGGTGCCTTCGGATTGGTATTCGAAGACGTACAATGACTCGGGATGGCCAAATGCCACGACCTACACCGAGGCGACCGTCGGGGTGAACAATAAGCCCGCATTCACGAATTTCCCCGCGCAATTTAGTAATAGTGGCGCGCAGTTCATTTGGTCTTCAAACCTCGTGCTCGATAACGAGGTCATCGTCCGCTACACGGGGCCTTCTGCTGTGGTTTTGCCTCCAAGCATCTCCGAGGTGCTGACTCGCCCAAATACGCCGACCTATATGGATTCGGTTTACGTTACCGCCAAGCTCCAAGGGGGGACGGGTGCGACGGTCGGGCAAGCGCAGCTAACCTATAGCAATGGCAGTCAGAGCACGAGCACCGTTTTCACTGAGACGATGGCCGCAACTGCGACCCCTGATAAGGCTGGCTGGGATGGCAGCGGTGCAAATAATTCATGGGTGGTAACGAACACCAGTGGTGGTGTTGGAAATGTCAAACAGACGCTCGCCGCCAATCATGGCACTGGCAATCCATGTGGCCTCGACATGAACAAAGGTTCATCGAATGCCGCGGCAACCATGGTCACCACCACGAATCCCATCAACGCAACGGGCACATCCGGTTACGTCGAATTCTGGACGGCAACCACCAATCTCACTGCTGGACTGGGATGGAATTTTCAGACTTCGACCGATGGAGTCAATTGGACAACGCGTGTAACCGAACTTACTGGAAGCAATCATGCTTTTGCTTCATCTCACTATAATTTGTTATCGACGGAACGGGTAAGCACGCTGAAAATACGCTTCCAGTTTACAGGGAATGGGACGGGTGGTTCGACGGGTCCGAGTGTGCAAATTGATGATGTGAAGGTGGTAACCACCACTGGATCTGCTGCGGTTTCTTTGGCCATGGTTGATGATGGGCTTCACGGCGACGGTGCTGCGAGTGATGGAGTATACGGCGCGCTGATTCCAGTATTTCCTGCAGGCACGGCACTATCGTATAGCATCACGATTACCGACAGCGACGGTGCATCCGTATCGTCCGCCACCTCAGGATCCTATACTGTAAGCGCAACCACTCCGCCATCGAGTTTCGCTGCTAGCACGACAAGATCGGGTAATGATGTGGTGCTTCAATGGCCCTCACAAGTCGGCACTAGCTATTCGGTTCAATGGTCGGCTGACCTCATTCAATGGACCAATGTTCCCGTGGGGCAGACAAATACTTGGACGGATCTTGGGGCAGTAAGTTCAGCTTCAAAACGCTTCTATCGAGTCATGCGGTGATCTTGTGATGCGTAGTTTATCGATCATTGTCGCGGTTTTCTGTTTCGTGTTGACCGCGCAGGCGCATCCGAATTTTCAGAACCCTCTTTCGGTTAGGTTTGAGCCGTCGCTCGTGCGGTTGGTCGTTGGTGTCTCGGTCAAGGAGCTTTCCATCGCACAAGGTGTGGCAGTGGTGCCCGCCGATGGAGTCGGTCGACTGGATACGGCTGCCATTCAAAGAGCCGCAGTTGGGCATCGAGAGTATGTGGTTAATCACCTCAAACTAGCAGCACGCCAAGTCCAACTGGTTGGCAAGGTCACGCGACTCATGTCCCCGCCATTTTTTGCGGATCCTGCACAAACTTTCTATCAGTATGAAATCGAGTATCATCTGAATGGACCGCCAGTAGCAGAAATCGAATTTTACCATGACATGCTCAAGGAGTGGCCGTACGCCATCGGGACATCATGGAACGTGAGCTACGTAATCCGGTTGCTGGATGAGGATGCCGCCAATCCGATGTCGTGGCTGCTTCGCTACCAGCAACCATCCATGATTCCCACAGGGTGGAAACTCCCAGATCCACCCAAGCCGATTTTCGTTGAGAGCAACCCTTCCCGAAATTTTCGTGAATATCTGTGGAATGGGATCATCCATATTTTGAGGGGATATGATCACCTGCTTTTTGTGGCCGCTTTGGTCATCGGATCGATTCGTTTTTGGGAGATGGTGAAGGTGATCGGGGCCTTCACTCTGGCACACACTTTGACTCTAGCACTCAGTGTTTTCGGAATTTTCCGGTTACCAGCTTCCGTGGTGGAGCCGATCATTGCTCTGAGCATTGTGCTTGTGGCATTAGAAAATGTCATCTGGCCAAACCGTGCGCACTCAAAGGTTAGACTTGGGGTGGCCTTTGGCTTTGGCCTAATTCATGGACTTGGCTTCGCGGGAGGATTGATGACGGTGATGGCAGGCTTGCCACCGGTTGGGATCTGGGTGGCACTCGCTGCCTTTAGTCTCGGGGTAGAGGTTGGCCATCAGGTGGTGGTGTTGCCATTGTTTGGCTTGTTGGTGATGAGTAATGGCCAACTGTCAAAGGCCCTTCACTCGCGAGTGCCGCGATTCGCGTCGATCATGATCGCATGCTGCGGGATCTATTACCTTTTCATTGCCCTGCGATGAAGTTTTGGGTTCTCCTGTGTGGATTTTGATTGGGGGATCGAAGCCGATCGCCATGCCCTTCGCCGGCGGGATGCTGAGTGGGCTGGTGCACCGTCTCTTGATCACCTCAGTGATCTTCATCTACTTGAGGTCAAGAGATCTCAAGGCAAAAGGCAACTCTCGGCCATTGGAGGGGAAGTGACGCTGTAATCGAGCGCGAGATCCTGCGGAGCGGCGTGGGAGGGGTCTATTTCCAGTCCACTGGGACTTCCGCGATGCGGCCGCTTTTATCGTCGTATTTGAGCAAGCCGTGTTCGATGGCGTATTCGTGGACACACTTGGTCACCTTCACGTCGAAGGCGCAGTATTCGGCGATTTTCCGGAGTGGAGCGAAGTCGCCAGATTTTTTGTGTTCCTGCCACCAGCGGAGCGCATCGAGGCCGTCTGCCGTTTTTCCGGTGCCGAGGGTTGCCGATGCCACGGAGTCGAGTTTGAGGCGGAAGCCTACGATTTTTTCCAACTCGAGCATCATGTCGAGATTGAGCGTCTGCTCGCTGAGCGTGTGGAATACATATGGCTGCAAGACGGGGTAGTCGAACTGAAGGTGATTCCAGCCGACGACGAGGTCGGCTCGGACGAGTTCGTCGCCGAGTTTTTCCATCTCGCTCTCTTGGTAGATCTCGTAGGTTCCTCGAGCGGTGCTGAAGGTCACTGCGACTGAGACTTGCATCTTGTCCTTGTGCGCGAAGCCACCGACGTCGCCGAAGCTGCGTTGCGTTTCGAGGTCGAAGTATACGATGTTTTTCTCAGCCACGGTTTTTAGTTTGCTTCCGGGTGTGAGCCCGTCAAGGGCCTGAGTGGCGACCGATTAGCCGCGGGAGCCGCGGTCTTCGGTGCCTTTTTGAGCGCGCTTGCGGGCGTTGGCATCGAGGATTCGCTTGCGCAGGCGGATGTTGAGCGGGGTGGCTTCGACGAGTTCGTCGGCATCGATGTATTCGATGGCGCGTTCCAGTGAGAAGCGGAGTGCGGGCGTGAGCTTGGAGGTTTTGTCCTTGCCGGATGAGCGCATGTTGTCGAGGTGCTTTTCCTTGACGGGGTTGACTGGGAGGTCGCCGATGCGCGGGTTTTCACCCACGAGCATGCCGCCGTAAACGGCATCGCCGGGAGCAACGAAGAGGGTGCCGCGGTCTTCCAGCATTTGCAGCGAGTAAGGGGTGGCGGTGCCGGAATCCATCGAGACGAGCGTGCCGGTCGTGCGGTTCTGGATTTCGCCAGCGTGCGGGCCGTATTCCTTGAATAAGTGGCTCATGATGCCGTGGCCAGAGGTCAGGTTTACGAGTTCGGTTTCAAAGCCGATGAGGCCACGGGTCGGGATGCTGGCTTGAATGAAGACGCGGCCGCTGGCTTCGGTGTCCATGTGTTCCATGAGTCCCTTGCGGTTCATGAGAATCTTCAGGATCCCTTGGGTGTAGTCGCCTGGGGCTTCGACATAGAGCGTTTCGAATGGCTCGAGCAGCTTGCCATGGTCATCGCGGCGGAAGATCACGACAGGGCGGGAGACGAGCACTTCGAATCCTTCACGGCGCATTTGTTCGACGAGGACGGCGATTTGCATGGCTCCACGGGCGGAGACGTTGAAGAGACCTGCGGTGTCGGTATCTTCCACGGTGATCGAGATGTTGGTCTTTAGTTCGCGCATCAGACGGTCGCGAATGGCGCGGGTGGTGACGTGCTTGCCTTCTTTGCCGGCGAGTGGGCCGTCGTTGATGGAGAACTGCATCGAAACCGTGGGCGGGTCGATGGCGACGAAGGGAAGTGGTTCGATGCTGCCGTCACCGGCGATGGTCTCGCCGATTTGGACATTTTCAATGCCCGCTGCAATTCCGACGATGCCGCCTGCGCCGCAACCTTCGGAGTCCGTGGTTGCAAGACCGGAGTAAGTGAAGGTTTTGAGGACTTTCGACTGGGTCTTAGTGCCGTCGCCGCGGAGAAGGAAAACGGTATCGCCTTTTTTGACGCTGCCGCCGAGAACCTTGCCGATGGCAACGCGGCCGACGTATTCGTCCCACTCGATGTTCGAAACGAGCATCAGGAACGGGGCATCGGGGTCAGCCTTAGGAGCAGGGATGTGCTCGACGATTTGTTTAAGGAGCGGGATGCAGTCCTTGCGCTCGTCGTCTGGGCTGTCCATGAAATAGCCGTCACGGGCGGAGCCGTAGGAGAATGGGGCGTTGAACTGGTCTTCATCGGCATCGAGGTCGAGGAAGAGTTCGAGGACTTGGTCGCGGACTTTTGCGGGATCGGAGAGCGGGCGGTCGATCTTATTGATGACCACGATCGGCTTGAGGCCTTCTTGCATCGCTTTGCGGAGCACGAAGCGGGTTTGTGCTTGAGGACCGCCGGAAGCATCCACCACGAGGATGACGCCATCGACCATTTTCATGACCCGTTCCACTTCGGCGCCGAAGTCGGCGTGGCCTGGGGTATCAACGATGTTGATGGTGTAGCCGTTCCAGAGGATGGAGGTGTTTTTCGCCTTGATGGTGATGCCCTTTTCGCGCTCGAGGTCCATGGAGTCCATGGCGCGCTCGGTGGTGGCTTGGTTTTCACGGTAGGTGCCGCCGGCTTGGAGAAGCTGGTCAACCAGTGTGGTTTTCCCATGGTCAACGTGGGCAATGATGGCGAGATTTCGAATTTTCAGATCAGACATGACGATGGGATAAAGGTGAACCTCCGTGAGAAGGGGGCGCGGCTATGAATGGTTTTGGCCGTCATGGCAAGGCGCGATTGGGGCAAATGCCAATTGAAATGGCGGATTTGTGCGAAATCAAGGAATTTTGGACGATTTGTCGAGCATTCGGACCTAGGCTCGAGCACTTCAAAATTCTTTCCATGTCGCTTGGGCGGCTTCAGCATCCGTCCTAACCGAATCCCACATGACTTTCTCACGAATTCTTACCCACCCAGGTGGCTCGCACAAAGATGAGTTTTTGGCCTGTTGCCTTTTACTTGCCGAAAACTCGGTCACGGTCTTCCGCCGTGAGCCGACGGCGGAGGATCTTACGGACCCCAGCACCGCGGTGGTGGACGTCGGGCACGAGCATGTGCCTGAGCGAGGGAACTTCGACCACCATCAATTGCCCAAGGATCATCCGCCGACGTGTGCGTTGAGTCTCGTGTTGCAGCATCTCGGGGTCTACGAGGATGCGCGGAAGTATTGCGACTGGTTGGAGCCCGCCGAGTGGTTCGACACGAGGGGGCCGATCGAAACCGCGCGCTGGCTGGGTGTGGCGCGGGAAACTTTGTTCAAGCTCCACTCGCCGATCGATACCACGTTGTTGCGCCGTTTCGCAGCCGTGAGCGAATTGCGGCCGGGCGAGCCGCTATGGGAGGTGATGCGCTGGATCGGAGCGGATCTCTTGGACTATTTGAAAAACCTGCGCGAGCGGATGGATTTCATCGCCAGCGTGGCGGAGTTTTGGGAAATCGAGACGCCCAAGGGATCGTTTAAGGTGTTGTTCATGCCGCGCACCGAGCCGCTGCCTGACGAACCATCGGCAGGCTTGCCGCGATTCATCGAGTCGAGTCCGTCAGCCGGAGGGGTGGTCGGGATGGTTTACCCTGATCGCCGGGGAGAGGGGTACGGGCTTTCTCGTCACCAAGATGATCCGGGATTGGATTTCACGCGGATCGAGGGATGCGACGATGTTCATTTTGCTCACGCCCGTGGGTTTGTGGCCAAGACCTCAGCAACCGATCCGAAGCGGTTGCGGGAATTGTTAGCCCAGGCGTGGGTTTGAGAGGGCATTTTGTTTACTTTCATGAAAAACAAGCCCTTGCGCCGAATCATGAACCGTGGGACTCGTAGCGGGTGCTGGTTCGGCACAATCCTTTCGACTCCATCCTCATGCGTGAAACCCTAATTGTCATCGGCCTCATGGTTCTTGCCATGGCGCTGCGCTCGGCGCGCATGGGATTTTTTCGAAAATTGGGGGCGCTTACGTTTTTAGCGGCGAGTTCTTGCCTCTTTTATTTTCTAACAGGAAATCTTGTCGGTGGGGTGTTTGGGGTGATCTTGTGGTTATTTCTGCCGTGGGTTGAGTTACTGACTCGCATCCGGCGGATGCGTTTGCCGCTCAACAATCGCTTGCGCCACCGTGAGGTTCCGAATCCTTCATTTTTCCCCAATGCGAGTGAGTCCGCTGCGGCGATGGAAGAGGCGGGATTCGAGCATGTTTCGGATTGCGGTTGGGAATGGGCGGGGATGCAGCAATTTTTCCGGCTGTTCTGGCATCCAGAAGAGCGAGCCGTTGCGGCGGTGTGCCTTTGCGAGCAGAGCGACGTGGCATTTGCGTTTGTTTCGATTACCTCGTACGACGACGATGGATGCACTTGGCGCACCACCAATTTCCCGTTTGCGCCTACGCTTCAATGCTCACCCAATGTCCAGTGGAATCACGTTCCTTGCGATAAAAGTTGTTTTCACGAAATTCTAACAGATCACCGCAATTACTTAGGGCGCGTGCGTGTTCCAATCGGTCACTTGAGAATGCCGGACCCAGAGGAGATCGAGGATGCGATCGAGTTGGAAATGCGCAAACAGGTTGAGCACAATCTAGCAGCAGGGATCATCCGGTTGACGGGCGATGGCCACTTTCAATACTCCAAGCGCGGCCTCATTTTCCTATGGGGCCAATTCATCAAGGACATGGTCCGGCTTTGTTAGATCGTTAGAAATCCAGCGGCGATTGAGCCGCCGATGATCACGCCGAGGGCGATGCGGTACCAGCCGAAGATCGAAAGGCTGTGGCTTTGCAGATACGACACGAGCCATTTCACCGCAAGTGCCGCAGACAGAGCGGCGGCTACGGTGCCGACGAGCATCGGCATCATTCCATATTCATGGAGCATCAGCTTCATCCCGCCGAACAACGTGTTGTAAGCGGGGTCGAGACCTTGCACTTTACCGATCGCATCCTTGGCGGTGGCGGCGGTGAGGGTGAGCACACCGAGTAGGAATGAATATTCCACGGCGGCTTGAATCGAGAGGCCCACGAGAACGCCACCACAGATCGTCATCAGGCTGCGACTTGTCCCAGGGCACATCGCCACGCATTGGAGCAGTCCGATCACGAGGGCGAGTTGCCACGTGAGGTCAGTGATTTCCTTTTTTCCTGTACTGGCTGCGTGATTTTTTCTCCAGCGAGTCACCAGAAGGATCGAGATGCCGCCGATCACCCAAGCCGCGATCACGGGCCAGATGCCGAAGAGGTGGGCTTTGATCCAATGGCTGAGCAGCACGCCGATGCCTGCTGCAGGGAGAAAGCCTGCGATGAGCGTGATGCCGATTTGTAATCCTTCGCGGTCCATGCCGAGCATGCCGCGCATCACTTGAGCGACCCGCTTCGCATAGAGCCCAACGACCGCCAGGATCGCGCCCCCTTGGATGCAGACCGCAAAGGCATCCGCCGCCTCTTTGGAGGTGGCTCCCTCGGTGCCGATCCCCATCAAGCGTTGAGCGACGATCAGGTGGCCAGTCGAGCTGACGGGCAGGTATTCGGTGATTCCTTCGATCACGCCGAGGATGATGGCTTGCCAAGAGTGCATGGTGATGGGTGAAAGATTGTGGAAATCAAGCGAGGCGCGCAAGGCATTTGCAGTGAGTCACCCAGCATGAGCGGGCGGTGGCAATGAGGTGCTTGAAAGGAAAAAGGGAAATTTGCTCAAAAATTCGACTTCTAAGTACACTTCAAATCTTATTTTCCAAAAAATGCATCAAAAACGGTGAGATTTTTGGAGGTAGTGGCCAAATTTTCAAAATTTTTCTTCCTCGTTTCGGGAATTCCCTAGGGTCAATTCAGGATTTAATGTAACGCAATCATCTTATTTTCAATGAATTAAAGATTTATTAAAAATAACCTAAATTGATCTTGATGTTTTAGTGTACTCTGGTGTACTTTTTGGCACCGAGCGATCGGTTGATCTTTACTGTGAGCGCCTCCAACCAGAGTTACATGGGCTACACGCCTTACAAAATGGACCCGAAATTTCGGGTTTCCATTCCGACGGCTTGGCGTCCGGTTGCTGGAGAGGTCCTGTATTTGCTTTCCTCGCGAACTCACAACATGCCAGTGATCAAGGTCTTGAGTCAGAAGGCGTTCGATGAGCGCGTCGAGACGGTCAAATCCAGTGATCTGACGCCTGCCAAGAAGACGGCCATGTTGGGTCGTCTGTCGATGCTTTGCCGCACTGCAAGTGTGAATGACCAAGGTAAATTGTTGGTCCCCAAGGATTTGAGTGAGGGAGCCGGGATTGTGGCGGAAGCCGAGGTGGTGCTGGCTGGCCGGGGACTGCATTTCGAAGTCTGGAGCAAGGCCAACCATTTCCGAGTTCTGGAAATCGAGATGGCCACCGACGAGGCGGACGACCTCGGAATTTTATAAGCGGACCCCAAGAATTGGATTTTTCTCAATGCACGCGACTCTAACACACCTCACCGAAGAAACCGGATGTCAGTCCGCGGTTTCGACCGTGGTGGCACGAGTGTTCCGGGGGGCGTGTTTTTCACTTTCAAATGCATCTGCGCGCTCGGGACAGCACGCGGGTGCATTGATCCAAACGGATGCTCGCATCGCTCCTGGCTGGTTGTCGGTGCGGCATTCGTTGATTTTCATGGTTGAGCGCGCAGGGCCTCTTGGAATAGAGCGTTGCGCGCGATTTGGAGCGAAGGTCCGTGCCGTTGCTGGCTGGTTTACGGCGCGGACCTCGCAAATTTTTTTCACAAGGCAAGATGTCGAGCTCGGGACAGCTCGGTCTTTTGCTGATCAAACGGACGGCTGCGCTGCTCCTGGCTGGTTGTCAGCGCAGGCGTCCGGTGAATCTTCTCTCCCTGCGACCGCGGGCGCGTATCATTTGCCGGTTTTTCCAGCGGAGACGGTCGAGTGGATGGCCGCGGACGGCGGCAAATTCATCATCGACGGCACCTTGGGTGGCGGTGGACACAGCGAGCTTTTTCTCAAAGCGGGCGCGAGGGTTTTGGGGGTCGATCGCGATCCTGAGGCGCTGGAGCATGCGCGGGCGCGGCTTGCTGGATTCGGCGACCAGTTTTCCACTTGGGAGGGGAATTTCTCCGGAGTCGCTGACATTCCTGCCATTCGGATGGGCGAGAAGGCCGATGGGTTGCTGATGGATTTGGGGGTTTCGTCCCGCCAGTTGGATTCGGCAGCGCGTGGATTTTCCTTCATGCGCGAAGGTCCGCTTGACATGCGGATGGGACCATCCAGCCCAAGGACCGCAGCGGAAATTGTCAATCATTGGTCAGAGTCGGACCTTGTTCGGATCTTGTTTGAATATGGCGAGGAGTCCAAGGCCCGACGGATCGCCGCGGCGATTCTGAAACATCGCGACAGCCAACCCTTTGTCACCACGCTGGATCTTGCCAACTGCATCGAAAGGGCGATCGGCCGCCATGGCAGAACCCATCCGGCGACCAAGACATTCCAAGCGATTCGCATGGCCGTGAATGAAGAACTCGAATCGCTGGCCACTGCACTTGCAGCGGCGCCATCGGTGCTTAAACCGGGCGGGCGCTTGTTGATCATCACCTTCCACAGCTTGGAAGACCGAATGGTGAAACGATTTTTGAAGCATCGATCTACGGAATTTCTCGATGAGCCTGGTTGGCCAGAACCCCGCCCCAACCCAGATTACCAATTTAGGCTGTTGGCCCGCAAGGCCATCAGCCCAACCGCTAAGGAAATCACCCAGAACCCACGAGCCCGCAGTGCAAAACTGCGGGTTGCCGAGCTTATAGCCCCAAAGCCATGAATCGCCATCGCAACGAAGTTCGTACACCTGCCTCTGTGTTTGTCGCGCTTTTCCTTACCGCTGCGATTGCCAGCGTGGGAGGCGTCCAGCATGCAATTTACAAAAACCAACAAGTTCGCTTAAGCCGTGAAGTCGATGCCATCGATCGCCACATCGAGCAATGCCGCTTGGATATTCGCACCACCGAGATGCGGATGGATCAACTTCTCAACCGCTTCGCGATCCGCAGCCAAATCGAGGAAAATGGCTCAACTTTAAGGCCGATTCCGGCGGGGATCATCGAAGAGATTGAGGCGACGCCAGCACCCCGTGACAGCGTGGCTTCCGCCGCTCCCTAGCTTGTGAATTCTGCTTTTCAAAACCGCTGCATCGTCCTGTGCTCGCTCGTCGTGATCGTGCTCAGCGTTTTGTCGGCACGGCTTGTCCAGATCCAGTTAGTGAACCGCCAGCATTACGCGGAGAACTCGCGCAAGGCTTATCACCGCACAGAGAAATTGCCAGCGATCCGCGGGATGATCGTCGACCGCCGAGAAGAGCCGATGGCGAAGAGCGTTCCGGTTTCTACCCTGTTTGTGGATAAGAACCATCTCATGGATCCTAAGCTTGCGAGTTTTGGGTTGGCGTACGAAGAGGCCTCTCGCGAAACGGGTTGGAACGAATTGAGTGAAGCGAAAAAAGTTCGCCGAATCAATGGCTTGAGAGGTGATTTGTTGATTCGCGAATCAGCGGATTCGATCGTGCAGCGCCACTTGGATTATTCGGTTGGCATCATCGCTCGGCCGCTTGGTATGCGCCGCGATGAGCTCCGCGATAAGATTCTAACCAGCAAAGGGAAATGGGTTCCGATTGCCAAAGATCTTCCCGATGATATTGCGGAAAATTTGCGAAAGGAAATCGAGGGACGTCGCATTCAAGGGTTTGAATTCGAGAACTCGATCAAGCGCTGGTATTCCGCGCCTAACCTCGCGACCCACTTGGTTGGTTTCACGGGTGAGGTCGAAAAGAAGGATGAGGAAGGTAAGCCTCACACCCAAGTTCTTGGGTTATTCGGAATCGAGTCAACGATGGAATCATTTCTCGCAGGACGAGATGGCTCACGGGAACATTACCGAGATGCACGAGGTCTCGTGGTCCCAGGCAATGCGGGCAGCCTGACCCCGCCGCGTGCGGGCTTGAACGTCAAGCTCACCATCGACATGGGGATTCAGTCGATCGTTGAGGAGGAATTGGATGCGGGTCTTACTGAGTTTCAGTCGCAGCGGGGAGCGGTGGTGTTGATGGACCCCAAGACGGGTGAGGTCTTGGCGATGGCCAGTCGCCCGCACTTCGATCTGAACCAAAAGCAAGACATTGCAGAGAACGGCTACAACTATGCCATTCAGGCGATTTATGAACCTGGTTCGACCATTAAAATTGTAGCGACTTCTGGCGCGCTCAACGAGGGGTTGGTGACTCCACAAACTTCGATCAATTGCCACAATGGATTCTATCAGGGCAATGGTTATGTCGTGAAGGACGATCACCCTGCAGGATCGCTCACCTTTGAAGGCGTGCTTCAGAAATCGAACAACAACGGCACCTTTAGCATCGGGCGTCAGCTTGGAGCGAAGCGCTTTTACGAATACCTTCAAAGCTATGGATTTGGCAGGAAGACTGGAATTCTTTTGAGTGGTGAAAGTTCGGGAACCGCGCGCAATACGGGCAATGAAGTGGACTTCTCGCGTGCATGCTATGGCTATGCATCGAACGTGACTCCTCTGCAACTTGCGTGCGCCTACTCGGTGATTGCCGGCGACGGAAACCTCAGGAAGCCGCACATTGTTCGATCCTTGATTGCGAATGACGGAACGGTGGTGGAAGACTATCCACCCGAGGTAGTTCATCAGGTTCTCAAGCCCAAGACCGCAAGCGAGATGAGAAGCGCCTTGGAAAAGGTGGTTACCGGGGGAACTGCAACCCGCGCAGCCGTTCCCGGTTTTCTCGTCGCTGGTAAGACAGGAACCGTCCAAAAGCACAATCCAAAGGGCGGCTACTTCACGGACCGCATGATCACCTCGTTCGCAGGCATGATGCCCGCTCAAGATCCCGCCTTCGTCTGCATCGTGGTCATCGACGATCCGAGGATCCCAGGTCTCAAACATCAGGGTGGTCTGATCGCCGCTCCCATCTTCAGCAAAATCGGCAAACGAGTTGCATCGCACCTGAATCTCCAACCGACCGAAACCACCAGCTCACCGATTGCCGTTACCCAATGATTCTCCGCGATATTGTTTCTCATTTGCCTAAAGTCACGATCGCTGGATCGCTGGATTCCGAAGTGAGCGGAATCTCCTCATCGTCGCGCGAAGTTGAACCGGGGATGATTTTTGCGGCAGTCCGCGGCACGAATCTTGATGGGCATCGTTTCATCGATGAGGCCATGGCCGCTGGTGTCACGGTGATTCTAGCGGAAATTGCACCACCCTCTGACTTGGCGGCAGCAGTGACTTGGTTGCATGTGCCTGACAGCCGCTTGGCGGTCGCCTTGCTTGCCTCCACTTTTGAGGGAGATCCCTGGAAAGATCTTGCGATGGTTGGGGTCACGGGGACCAATGGTAAGACCACCACCTCATTCCTGCTGCATCATCTAATGAAATCCGTGTGGCATCGTGCGGGTTTGTTAGGGACGATTCTTGTGGATGATGGAGAGACAGTGGCGCCGGCCAAGCACACGACTCCAGGTTCGATTGAGCTTGCCACGTTGTTAGGGAAGATGCGCGACCACGGTTGCCGTGGTGTGGCCATGGAGGTTTCTTCACACGGCATTCACCAGAAGCGTGTCTCGGCGATTGGATTTGATGCCTGTGTGTTCACCAATCTCACCCAAGACCACCTTGACTATCACGGAACGCTCGCTGCCTATTTTAAGGCGAAAGCGGATTGGTTTCTTGAGTTGGCAGGGAATCCACGCGGGAAAAAACCAGTTGCGGTGATCAACACGGATGACGCCTATGGTTCCGAACTAGCAGCGATGTTAGAAGGAAAAATGCCGATCATCCGTTTTGGATTTGGCGTGCACTCTGACTTCCGGGCGAACAATTTCCGGCAGAGTGCCAAGGGGATGGAGTTTGAGCTCGCGGCCAAAGGGAAAACCTTTTTGGTGCGCTCTCCGTTGATCGGAAGGTTCAACGTTTATAATCTGTTAGGATCGATTGCTGCGAGCACCGCTTGCGGCATCCGTCCGCGCGATGCGGTCGCGGCGATGGCCGACACCCCGCAAGTACCGGGGCGCATGGAGAATGTTGGCAACGCAGGAGGCGCGACGGTTTTTGTCGATTACGCCCACACACCAGATGCCTTGGAAAATGCGTGCCGTACGCTTAAGGAGCTCAATCCGCGCCGTCTGATTACGGTATTCGGCTGCGGTGGGGATCGTGACAAAGGCAAGCGCCCCTTAATGGCAATCGCTGCGGCACGCCACAGCGATGCTTGTGTGGTGACCTCGGACAATCCGCGCTCCGAAGATCCGCTTGAGATCATTCGCGAAATCGAATCCGGCCTCAGCGGTAAGACCTATCGTAGCATCCCTGATCGCGCACAAGCGATTGACTTTGCGGTGCAAAACTCGCTTTCGGGCGACATCATTCTCATCGCTGGGAAAGGCCATGAGACCACGCAGCAATTTGCCAACGAGACCATTGAGTTTGAAGATCGTAAGCACGCGAGCCGGGCTCTGCGCGAGCGCGCCCAAGTGATTGCCGACATGAGATGAAGCCAATTTCCGTCCAGCAACTCGCAGAAATCCTCGGCGCATCGATCGCCGCGGGCCAGGGCGACGTGCTCATTTCTAGTGGGGTCTCGACGGACACGCGCACGATTTCCCAAGGCGCGGCCTTTTTTGCGCTTTGTGGTGAGAACTTCGATGGTGATGCATTCGCCGTGCAGGCCTTTGAGAAAGGCGCCGCAGTGGCGGTGGTTCGGAAATGGGTGGGCGAATCTCCGGCAAACGCAGCGGTCATCGTGGTGCAAGACCCGCTGCTTGCGCTACAACGCCTCGCATGCTGGTGGCGGAATCAGTTAGAGATTCCAGTCGTGGCCATCACGGGGTCTAACGGAAAAACCAGCACCAAGGATTTTACGGCAGCCGTGCTTTCCAAGAAGTTTCATGTCTCTTTCACTAGCGGGAATTTGAACAACCACATCGGCGTGCCATTGACGATTTTGGCGACCACGCTCGAGCACAGTGCGGCCGTTTGGGAAATGGGGATGAATCACCCCGGCGAGATTGCCCCTCTCGGTGAAATGGCGCAGCCAAGCTACGGAATCATCACGAACATCGGCAGCGCGCACATCGAGTTTTTTGGAACGCGTGAGGGAATCGCAGAAGAAAAGGGCATGCTCGCACGCGCGTTGCCAGGGGATGGTACGTTATTTCTGCCTGCGAACGATGAATTTCATGATTTCCTGCGGCAGCAAACGCATGCGTCGTGCATCGACGTGGGAGGAGACCGGAGTCCCGTGCGGGCCGAGAACCTGCGGCTTGAGGTCGATGGCGCCTCGTTCCGTCTCGTCATCGATGGTGCTGGACCGGCGGAGGTTTCTCTTCCCGTTCCCGGACACCATATGGTGGTCAATGCCTTGCTTGCTGCGGCAGTTGGTTGGAAACTTGGCCTTTCGTCGGCGGAGATTGCCGATGCGCTTTCAAATGCGAATCTAACGGGCGGGCGGTTGGGCCGCTACGAATGTCGCGGGATCACCATCATCGACGATACTTACAATGCCAACCCAGAATCGATGGCGGCGGCGATTGAAACGCTGGTGGATTCGCCGGTGGCCGATGGGTCGCGGCGCGTCATTGTCCTTGGGCGGATGGGCGAGCTTGGTGACCACGCAGCCATGGCGCACCTTCAAGTCGGAGCGCTCGCGGCGCAGCGCAACCTGACGGTCGTTGCGGTGGGGGAGGGCGCCGAAGGAATCGCTGAGGGCGCGGGCCATGGACCTTATTTTCCTGATTCTGAACAGGCAGCCAAGTGGTTGGACCGTGAAACAAAACCCGGCGATGTGATTTTATTTAAAGGCAGTCGCTCCGCCAAAATTGAACGCGTCATGAACGCTGCATTTCCTCAAAACTGATGCTACCCGCACTCTACGATTTCTGGTACCAAGCCTTTGAAGCTGAACGCACATCGGGCCACCACGCTTGGGCGCATGCGTTTTCGTTTTTGAATCTTTTTCAATACATCACCTTTCGTGCTGCCAGTGCGGGCTTGCTGGCGTTCATCCTCGCGGTGATCGCTGGGCCACGGGTGATTCGTCGTTTGATTTCGCTCAAAGTGGGTCAACCGATTCGCACGGCTGCCGAGGTCCACAAACTCGCGGAACTCCATGGCGGAAAAATCGGCACGCCGACCATGGGCGGGGTCCTTATCATCGGCTCGGTTTTGGTTGCAACGCTCGTTTGCGCTCGTCCATTCAATCCCTTTGTAGCGGTCTGTGCCTGTACCATGGCAGCGTGCGGCTTGCTTGGATTTTGTGATGATTTCAAAAAGGTGAAGGAAAAGAAGTCAGATGGCATCAGTAGCCGCCAAAAAATGGCATGGCAGTTGGTGATCGCATTGGTTGCGGCGTGTTTCTTGTATTTCAAAAAAGAAATTTCGGGGTTTGGTGCATCACCGCAGCAGATTGCGGATGGGCTGGCGGGTTATCGGTTGGGAGAAAAACCGTTAGGCATTGGGGCCATTTGCTTTCCTCTCTTTAAGGTTGGGCTGATCGATCTTCATTGGATGATCATACCATTTTTCGCGCTGGTGATTGTCGGGTGTTCCAACGCCGTGAATCTCACGGATGGGTTGGATGGATTGGCGACGGGAACAACGATCAGTGTGGCACTTTCGTATGCGTTCATCGCCTATCTAGCAGGTCACTTTTTCATGGCCACTGAGTATCTCGTGATTCCTCACAACCGATTCATCGGTGAGTTGGCGGTGTTTTTGATGGCCTTGGTGGGCGCTTGCTTTGGCTTCCTTTGGTTCAACTGTCATCCGGCCAAGGTGTTCATGGGAGACACCGGATCTTTGGCGATTGGTGGCGCGCTCGGCACGGCGGCGATTTGCACCAAACAGGAACTCTTGCTTGTCATCATCGGTGGTGTTTTTGTAATGGAAGCCATGTCGGTGATCCTGCAGGTCGGAAGCTTCAAGCTGAGGAAAAAGCGGATCTTCAAGATGGCGCCGATCCACCATCATTTTGAGTTGTTAGGTTGGCATGAAAACCAAGTGATTATTCGGTTTTGGATCATTTCGATCATGCTGGCGCTCTTCGGTCTCGCCCTTCTCAAGATCGCATAAAACATGAGTCTCGCTGGAAAACACATTGCCATTCTCGGCGTAGGGCGCAGCGGTCGTGCGGCTGCGGCGCTTGCGTTGCGTGAGGGTGCGCGCGTGTCTGCGTGGGATGCTGCTGATGCAGCGGCATTTGATGGTATGCCGGTCGGTGTCGAGATTCATCCCAATGCCGCTGAGGCTGAGGGGTATGAGTTGGTGGCCGACTTGGTGGTGGTGAGTCCGGGCATCGATACTTTCGGCTCGTACGTTGCTGCTTTTTCGCGACATGCAGGCGAGGTGATCGGCGAGGTCGAATTTGCCTCTCGGTTTTATCAAGGGCAGATTGTTGGGATCACTGGGACGAATGGCAAAACCACGACGACTGAGCTGATTGAGCGGATTCTTTCCCATGCGGCCCTCGGCGGCACGGCGTGTGGCAACTACGGCATGCCGTTTGCGGAGGTGGTTCTGCAAGCGAATCCACCAGCCACGGTCGCTTTGGAGCTCAGCTCGTTTCAGTTAGAGACGATCCGAACCTTGCGGCCGGTTGTCGCGGTTTGGCTTAATTTTGCGCCAGACCACATGGATCGCTATCCGAGCATTGATGCCTATCGGGCGGCCAAATTGCGGATTTTCAAAAACCAGACGTCGGCGGATGTTGCGGTGGTGCGATGCGGCGAGGACCTTCCTCAGTTGGCGGCAAGAGTTGTTACTTTTTCAACTACAGATCCCGCTGCCGACTGGTATTCCGAAGGGCACGTGATCCATCATGGTGGTGAGGCTTGCCTGGACTTGGATCACGATACCAGCTTGCGAGGTCTCCACAATGCGGAGAATGCAATGGCCGCATTTGGGGCCTGTCAGGCATTGGGTGTCTCCCTCTTGATGATGCGGGAAGCGCTTAGCGGTTACGCCCCGCCGCCTCACCGCTGCGAACTCATCCGGACGCTGGATGGAGTCGAGTACCTCAACGATTCCAAGGCGACCAATCTTCACGCATTGGAAAGCGCGCTTCGCTCCCAGACCCGGCCGGTGATCCTCATCGCTGGAGGAAAGGAAAAAGGTTTGGACTACGGGCCTTTGACTCCGCTTCTCAAGGAGAAAGCCAAGGCGGTGGTCACCTTCGGCCAGATTGCTCGCCCACTGGCGGATCTCTTTTCCCAAGTCGTCGATTGTGAAGCCGTGATGGACTTGTCCGCTGCGGTGGCCACTGCCCGTAGCCTTGCACCGCGCGGCTCGACGGTTCTTCTCTCACCAGGGACCTCGTCCTTCGATCAGTTCACTGGATACGAGCAGCGAGGAAATACTTTCCGAGACCTTGTTCATCAACTTAGATAATCGCCATGAAATACCAAGTCCTACCTGTCAAACGTCGCCCCGTTCCCAAGGGGATTCTGAAGCGCCTCAATGCCATCACCCGCAGCCGAAAGCAACGCGTCGCGGCGACGGCTGAAATGGATGCCGACGATGGCGGATCGAAAATTTCGCGAGCACTGACGATCATCTTCCTGATTCATATTGTGGCGATCGGGGGAATTTTTGTGCATCAGAAGTTTTTGGATAGCAGGATGCCGGCATTGGAAATCGTCAAGGCGGACAAAAAATCTAACACGGGCAAGGGTGCGTCGGCATCTGCGCAGGCGGCGGCACCCGCTGTGTCCGAGCTACCGAGGTTTGCCGCTGGGGAAAAGCCGTACTTTGTGAGGCAGGGGGACAACTACACTCGCATCGCCACCGCGGCGGGAGTCGAGGAAACTGACCTCCGGGCGATGAACCAGAATGTGGAGATCGTGCCTGGTCTCATGTTGAAGATCCCACCAAAGCGTATTGTTGCAATTGAACCGCCTGAAGTGGTCGCCATGCGCAGCCAAGAGGTGCCGGATCAAAATCGTGGGCTAGTGGAGGCGGTGCCAGCAAGTGCGAGCGGAGCCCCTCGAGCTCAAGTGGTTCCTGTGGCCACCAAGCCGGACGTTAAGACTGCGGCCAAACCAGTCGCGAAGAATGCCATCAAACCCGATGCCAAGACCGCCACCAAGCCAGCCGTAAAGCGCACGGAGATGGTGGCCAAAGGGTCTGCAAAAACCTATTTGGTGAAAAGCGGTGACAATCTCATACGCATCGCGAGTCGATACGGCGTCAAAAAGGATGCACTCATGAAGGCCAATGGCATCACCGATTCTGAAAAGATTCGGATTGGCATGAGCCTAGTGATTCCCTAATTCCCTTTCATCCGTTTCTGAATGATCCGTCATTGTTCCATTATCGTCTGCACCGCAGTTGCGGCACTGGTCGTGCTGGGGCTGGTCATGCTCACGAGCACGGGCGCATGGGTAAAGGGATTTGATGAGTACCATTTCTTGTATCGCCAGCTGGAAATGTTAGGGGTTGGTCTGGTGGCGGCCTTCGTCGCGGCGATGTATCCACTGGAATCCTTGCGGCGTTGGTCACCTTGGTTTCTCGGGATTGCCTGTGTGGCTCTTGTCCTGTGCTACGTGCCGGGCATCTCGGAACCTCAGTATGGGTCGAACCGTTGGATCAAATTTCCGGTGATCGGGCAGTTCCAACCGTCAGAGGCCGCCAAGATCGTGATCATGCTGTCGCTGGCAACTTGGTTTGCGAGGTGGCAGACGGAGGTGCATACGTTTTGGCGTGGCTTCGTCCTCCCGGGCGCGATCGCAGGCTTGCCAATTCTTTTGATCGCCGGTGAGACCGATGTGGGTACGGCTCTTTCGCTTTCGATGGCCGTGGGAGCTGTTTTTTTCTGCGTGGGCACGCGGTTGATTTACATGGTGCCAACGGCGGTGATTCTAGCCAGCGTTGCGGTCTACTACATCGCGCATGATGCAGTCCGCCGGAGCCGGATTGATGCGTGGTTGGATCTGGAGAATCCGATTCATCAGCTCGACAAGGGAATGCAGCAATGGCGTGCCTTATTGGCTCTTGGAAATGGTGGACCATGGGGAGTCGGCCTTGGAAATGGCGTTGAAAAATTTGGAACGCTGACGTTTGCTCACATTGACTTCATTTTCCCAGTGATCGGCGAGGAGCTTGGTTTGCCCTTCACCATGGGAGTGGTCATGTGCTATGTACTCATCGCGGTCGGTGGTTGCGGGATTGCACTGCAAGCGAACAACATTTTTCACCGCTGTTTGGCCCTCGGGATCACTTGCGTGATTGTATTGCCCGCGATTCAAAACATCGGCGTGACCACGGCGTTGCTACCGAACGACGGATTGCCGCTTCCATTTGTAAGCTATGGTGGGACGAGCTTGGTGTTCAGTCTTGCGGCGGTCGGAATGCTGGTCGGCATCCACCGGAAATCCCACCTCCGTTTGGCTCAGGAGTTTCCTCTCACCCGCCAAACGCGACTTGCGGTCCGCCTGTGATCAGAGTTTTGGCGGTGGCGTTGTGTCAATGGATGGTCATAGTCACTACATTATGACCCCGATTTGCAGATTATTTCGCTAGAAGCCGAAAATCGCCAATTCTTACGATGTGGCTGGTTGACAATGCGGGGGTGGCTTGAGCAATCTGACGAGGATGCAGCGCCGCTTGCGATTTGTGCTGCCACAATCATAAAATCCAAATCCAAGGACTTAAAGACCCGTGTTTTCCAACGAAGATTATCTAGCTGAATTGCTTGCCGAAGCCGGAATGGTGAGTGCTGATGAAATCAATCAAGCACGGAACGCCCAATCAGGGGGTGAGACGATCGTTTCCTACCTGCTCGCCAACACGGCTCTCACCCAAGAGGGGGTAGCGCACACCCTCGCCGCCAACGCTGGCATTCCTTTCATTCGCCTTTCCGATGTGGTGTTTGATCCTCGGATCACGGAGGCCATTTCAGAAGATGTCGCCAGACGCTATCGGGTGATCCCCGTGCAAGATGAGGGAACGAGTCTCACCATCGCTCTGTCTGATCCGCTCGATTTCGAGTCGCTCGACACCTTGCCGCACGTGATCGGGCGCGAGCTGAATTTGGTTTGCGTCACGCACCAAGAAATCAACGACCACCTCCGGCAATTTTATGCCTCACATGAGGCGGCGGTTTCCTCAGAGGCGACGGAATTTTCTGTCTCAGGCGGAGACGACGAAGCTGGCCCCAGCAGCGGTGACGCGCCGATCATCAAGCTGGTCATGCAGTTGCTGACCGAGGCATTTCGTCTGCGCGCATCCGACATTCACATCGAGCCGCTCGAGACTTCCGTCCGTGTCCGATATCGAATGGATGGCAAGCTCGTCCACGTCGACACTCACCCGAAGAAGCTCCTTCCAGCGATCATCGCGCGGTTGAAGGTCATGAGCGGCAGCATGTCGATCGCAGAAAAACGCTTGCCGCAGGACGGACGCATTCAGTTGAAAATGGGCGACAAGGAGGTCGATCTTCGGGTTTCCTCAGTGCCTTCGAATCACGGAGAGTCGGTCGTCATGCGGATCTTGGACAAGACGGCACTTCTCTTGGGACTTCCCGAGCTCGGATTCTTCTCAGATGACCAGGCGGTATTCAACCAACTCCTTGGGCTACCCGATGGAATTTTGCTGGTCACTGGACCGACCGGATCGGGGAAAACGACGACGCTCTACGCCTGCCTTAACGTCATCAACAAGCCGGACAAAAAAATCATCACGGTGGAAGACCCGGTCGAATATGAACTCCCGGGTATCAACCAGGTGATGGTGAAGACGGACATCGGCATGACCTTCGCCGCCGCTCTCCGTGCGATGCTCCGCCAAGCTCCGAACATCATCATGATCGGGGAAATTCGGGATGCGGAAACCGCAAACATCGCGATTAACGCCTCGCTCACGGGTCACTTGGTCTTCTCCACGCTCCACACGAACGACGCACCTTCGGCCGTCGCGCGTTTGGCGGACATCGGGGTGAAACCATTCCTCATCGCTTCGGCGGTTCGTGCGGTGCTTGCTCAGCGCCTTGTGCGGAAACTCTGCCCGATTTGCAAAGGCCCTGCGGAACTGACCGAGAAGGAAATGCGCGCACTTTCCCTCGACGCCTCACGGATGACGGACGCCACGATCTTTGGCCCAGTCGGCTGTGAAAAATGCCGTGGCGGTGGTTTCAAAGGGCGGATGGGGATTTTCGAGACGTTCATCATCGATGATGAGGTTCGCAGCATGATCAACACCGGCTTGCCATCGACCCAACTTCGTCGTCGCGCCCGTGAGCTTGGAATGCGCACACTCCGTGAAGATGGCATTCGTAAAGTGCTCTCTGGCCTCACCTCTGGCGGTGAGGTGGTCCACGCCACCATGTCCGATGCCGACTGATCACTTTCTTAAATTGATTTCCTAAAAACCTTCTGCTTCCCAGTCCCATGGACAACCAACAGATCATTGAACTTTTCCAATCACGCGGCCTCATCGACCGTGCGCTCTCCCAAGATATTCTCGCGGAGGTCAACCAAAGCGGTAAGGAAATCGCGGAAATCCTCGCGGACTTCCAAGTGATCCAAAACCGTGATGACATCTGGCCCGTCGTGGCTTCCGAGCTGGGCACCTCGATGGTGGATCTTCGTGACTGGACGCCGCCAGAGGCTTTGCTCGCACTCGTCCCTGCAGGAACCGCTCGCTTGCACGGCGCACTCCCAGTGAGTTTTGACGAAACGGGGCTTTACGTGGTGCTGGTTGACCCGCTCAACCCGCAGACACCGGAAGACCTGCGCTTTGCCTTGGGCCGGGAAATCAACGTGATGGTCGCTCCAGATTACCTAGTGGAAGCGAAGATCAACGAATGCTACGGCGGCGAGGGCAAGGCGATGGACGATATCCTGAGCCAGCTCGAGGTCAGTGCCGACAACATGAACGCAGCGGACCTTGAGTCCGAGGCGAATTCGGCGCCGATCATCCGCTACGTCGATCTGGTTCTCTATCAGGCCATTAAAGAAAAGGCCTCCGACATTCACTTCGAGCCATTCGAGAAGGACTTCAAGATCCGTTACCGGGTTGATGGGGCACTTTATGAAATGGCCCCGCCGCCGATCCACCTTGCGGGCCCGATCATTTCTCGCGTCAAGGTGATGTCGAACATGAACATCGCCGAGCGCCGTGTCCCGCAGGACGGGCGGATCGTGAAGCAAGTCGGTGATAAGCAGGTCGACATGCGGGTTTCGTCGCTTCCCACGCACCATGGCGAATCGATCGTGTTGCGGGTGCTCGATCGTTCTTCGGTGAACCTTTCGCTCGAGAACCTCGGCCTAACCGATCACATCTACAACTACATCACCGAGACCATCGAGAAGCCCAATGGCATCTTCATCGTCACCGGGCCGACCGGTGCTGGAAAAACCACGACGCTCTACGCCGCACTTCGTCGGATCAACACGATCGATGCCAAGCTGCTGACCGCAGAAGACCCCGTCGAGTATGACATCGATGGAATCGTTCAAATCCCGATCAATGAAGCGATCGGGCTGGATTTCCCTCGCGTGCTTCGGGCATTCCTCCGTCAAGACCCTGACCGGATTATGATTGGAGAAATGCGGGATAAGGAGACCGCGACGATCGGGATCCAGGCTGCGTTGACGGGGCACTTGGTGCTTTCAACGCTTCACACGAATGACGCGCCTGGCGCGGTGACTCGTCTGGTTGACATGGGGTGTGAACCTTTCCTGGTGTCCGCTTCGTTGGAAGGAATTCTCGCTCAGCGGTTGGTGCGTACGATTTGCAAAGATTGCAAATCCCCATATGAACCGAACGAGTCGATCCTTAACCAGCTCGGCGTTTCCGCGCACGAGCTTGGCGACAAGCAGTTCTTCACGGGCGCCGGCTGCGAGGTCTGCGGTCAAACGGGCTACCGCGGTCGCCGTGGATTGTATGAACTCCTCAATGTCACCGACCCAATCCGTGAGCTCATCACTTCACGTGCGCCCTCAGTAGTATTGAAGCAGAAAGCCGTCGAACTCGGCATGAATACCCTTCGCGAAGATGGCCTGCGGAATATCTACCTCGGCTCGACCACCATCGAAGAAGTGCTGAAATACACCTAAAAATCGTTGATTGAATTCGCCCTCGTTTCCATCCTTTACAGACCACTCATAGACACTAAAAAGATCCACTCCCATGGCCAACTTCCAATACTCCGCACTCGATCCCAAAGGCGAACAGACCACCGGCGTTCTTGCCGCTGCCACTGAAGCCGATGCCATCCAGCAGCTCCGTGCCAAGGGGCTTTACCCGACTCAAATCCACGAGGAAGGCAAGGCGAAAGGCAAGGCAAAGGGTAAGGCTGCTCCGGTCAAAGCCAAAGGCAAACAAAAGGCAAAATCGACCGCAAAGGGTCAGGTCGGCGGCCGGGTAAAGCCAAAGAATCTGATGATTTTCACGCGTCAGTTGGCAACCCTGATTGATTCAGGCCTGCCATTGCTCCGCAGCCTCACGGTGCTTGAGAAACAGGAGCCCAACCCAGTCCTCAAGGCAACCGTCAGCGCACTCGCGGAAAACGTGCAGAGCGGATCCACTTTCTCAGAATCCCTCGCGCAACATCCGAAGATCTTCAATAAGCTCTATGTGAACATGGTCAAGGCCGGGGAACTCGGCGGTGTTCTTGAAATCGTCCTCAATCGTCTCGCCGAATATCAGGAAAAGGCCCAAAAGCTGAAGAACAAGATTGTTTCGGCGATGGTCTATCCCGTGATCGTGATGTTCATTGCGGTGGGCATTCTGGTCTTCCTCATGGTTTTCATCGTACCGAAGTTCAAGGAGATGTTCGCCAGCACGGACTCAGAACTTCCATTGATTTCGAAAATCGTCTTCGGAATGTCTGAATTCTTCCTCGCGCGACCACTGTTTATTCCGAACGTGGTCTTTGTGTTCATCATCTTGGGCATCGCAGTGGTGCTCTTCAATCTCTGGGGTCGCACGGGTGGTGGTCGCACGATCATCGACACGGCCAAGCTGAAAATGCCCGTATTGGGTGACATCCAACGCAAAAGCGCGGTGTCACGGTTCTCACGTACCCTCGGGACTTTGGTGACCTCTGGGGTACCCATTCTCCAGGCGCTCAACATCACCCGCGACACCGCAGGAAATGTGGTGATCTCCCAGGCCATCGAAAAAGTCCATGAGGCGGTCAAGGAAGGTGAAACGATCGTGACGCCGCTCCAAGCGTCCGGCGTTTTCCCGAACATGGTGATCTCGATGGTCGATGTCGGTGAGGAAACGGGACAACTTCCCGAGATGCTTCTCAAAGTGGCTGACGTTTACGATGACGAAGTCGATAGCGCAGTCACTGCGCTCACCTCAATCCTCGAGCCGATCATGATTGTGGTGCTGGCACTCGTGGTTGGCGCGGTTGTGTTTGCACTCTTCCTGCCATTGATTAAGATGATCTCGACGATGGGCAACCAGTAATTCGAAGGATTGCCCCACAACCCCAGACTTCACATCCGAATCTCATGAAAATCACCCGGCGCACCGGCAAGGCGGCCTTCACTCTGATCGAGTTGATGGCGGTCATCACCATCATTGTCATCCTTGCCGGACTCGTCGTCGGTGGTATGGGCTTTGTCACCGAGCGCCAAGCCAAGGAAAAAGCACGGGTGCAAATCGCCCTGCTCTCCAAGGCACTTGAGGAGTACAAGCTGGACATGGGAACTTATCCGGCAACCGCGAATTCGGTCGATGGAACTGGTAAATCCGCGGTATCCCTCTATCAAGCGCTTTTTAAGGAGGGCTATGACTACACTAATCCGGCGACACCACCCACAAGCTGGACCAAAGCGACTAAGATTTATGTTGCGGATTTAAATCCCGTAACGACCAAGCAAGGCTGGGTGACGACGACCACAACTGTTCCGGCGTCGACGACCGTGCTGGATCCATGGGGAAAAGAGTATTGCTACCGCACTGCGGTTGACTCAGCGGGTGGACCCAACTCCGATACTCAGAACCCAGACTTTGATCTTTGGTCGATGGGCAAGGATGGAAAGACGAAGCCTGGAACGCCTTCGGATGCCACCAACCGCGACGACATCAAAAATTTCTGAGGCCCCTGAGAAGCGCGCCGTTCATCCCTGCGGCAGGTTCCTGATGCACCTGCATACAATTTGGCGCTTGGTGGATTGAGACTTGCACTCGGACAGTCTCTTCTATTGAATCCCTCATGGCAGAGATTTCTCTAGGACTTTCATTTGACGATGTGCTTCTCGTTCCGGCTTTCAGCTCGGTTTTGCCGGGTGAAGCGGATCTTTCCACGCAAGTCACCTCAGACATTTCCTTATTCCTGCCCGTGGTTTCTGCCGCGATGGACACAGTGTCCGAACACGATCTAGCGATCGCACTGGCCCGCGAGGGTGGCATGGGGGTGATCCATCGCGCCTGCCCGATCGATGAACAGGCAGCGATGGTCTACCGGGTGAAGCGTTCGGAAAACGCAGTCATTCAAAAGCCCCACACGGTTCGTAAGGAGGACAGTGTCGAGCATGTCCGTGCGATCATGGTCAAAAATGGCTTTTCAGGATTTCCCGTGATCGATGCCGAAGGCCGCCTCGAGGGGATGGTCACTGGGCGGGATGTCCGCTACTTGGATCGCTTGGACGCCACCGTGGCGGATGTGATGACGCCGCGTGAGCGATTGATCACCGCGCCACCGACCACCGGGCTGGAAGAGGCTCGCCGCATTCTCTATCAGAACCGCATTGAGAAGCTGCCGTTGGTCGATGGAGAAGGCCGCCTCGCCGGGCTCATCACCGGCTCAGACATCGAAAAGCGCATCACCTTCACCAATGCCGCCAAAGACGACAACGGACAACTTCGTTGCGGCGCAGCGGTCGGAGTCGGGCCAGATTGCATTGATCGGGGCCGGGTGCTGATCGACGCAGGTGCCGACGCGCTTTTCATCGACGCCGCCACAGGCCACACGCGCCACATCATGGAAGTGATCAGCAAGTTGCGCGCTCTTTCGGATGTTCCGGTGGTTGCGGGAAATGTGGTCACTGAGCAAGGCGCACGCGATCTCGTCACTGCCGGTGCCAGCGCCGTGAAAGTCGGAGTGGGGCCAGGATCGATTTGCACCACACGGGTGATCTCGGGTGTGGGCATGCCGCAGTTCACCGCCATTCAGAATGTCGCTGGTGTGTGCCGCGAACACGGAGTGAAGGTCATTGCTGACGGCGGGATTCGTTACTCCGGAGATATCGTTAAGGCGCTTGCCGCGGGTGCGGATCTCGTGATGTTAGGCTCGCTCTTGGCGGGCACACGCGAGAGCCCTGGCCAAACGGTTCAATCCCAAGGACGCCGATTCAAAACCTACCGCGGCATGGGCTCAATCGGTGCGATGCAAAAAGGCGCTGGTGATCGCTATGGACAGAACAGCTCTGGAAAACTGGTTGCCGAAGGAGTCGAGGGTCGCGTGCCTTACAAAGGCCCTCTCTCGGATGTGATTTTCCAACTCATGGGCGGCTTGAAGTCCGGCATGGGCTACGTCGGTGCCTCCACGATCAGTGAACTCCGCGAGCGTGCGAACTTCGTCCGCGTGACCGCGGGTGGACTGCGGGAAAGCCATGTGCATGACATCGTCATGACCGAAGAGCCGACCAATTATCAACCGCTTAGCTAAGTGGTTTGATTTCATTAGATTTTTCAATTCGATTTTAATTTTTCATGCACGATTCCAATCACGTCGCCGTTCTCGACTTTGGTTCGCAATACACCCAGCTGATTGTTCGGCGTGTTCGCGAGCTCGGGTATTTTGCCAAGCTCTACGCCATCGAGGATTTTCCTAACATCGGAAAGCCTGGGGCGATCATTCTATCTGGCGGGCCGAAAAGCACCAGCGAAGCAGATGCCCCCGATCTGGATTTCGAGGCGCTCAAGGGCTTTGGGGTTCCCGTGCTCGGGGTGTGTTATGGGATGCAGTTGCTGAACATCAAGTTTGGCGGCACGGTGGAGGCAAGCAATCGCCGCGAGTATGGCCCCGCCAGTTTGTTCCCGACGGAATGCTCGGGACTCTACGAAAGCATTTCAGCATCATCTCAAGTCTGGATGAGCCACTCGGATACGGTGAAAATCATCCCCGACGGCGCGAAGGTCATCGCTTCTAACCAGCATGGCACACCGGTTTCTCTCCAGTGGAACCAGCACTTCTTCGGGATCCAATACCACCCAGAGGTGACCCACAGCCATGAGGGACTCCAGATCCTCAAGAATTTCCTCGCGCTTTCGAAGGACCTTCTGCCATTCCGCATCGAGGATTTCAAACGGGAGATCATCGAGGGAATCCGCCAGAAGGTCGCAGGCAAACAAGTGGTCTGCGGTGTCTCCGGTGGCGTCGATAGCACGGTGCTCGCAGTCCTTCTTCACGAGGCTGGCGCAAATGTCCGCGCGATTTTTGTGGATCATGGGTTGATGCGCAAGGATGAGGGGATCGAGGTTCGCCGCAATTTTGAACGAATGGGCGTGCCCATCGAAACGGTCGATTGCGCGGAGCGTTTTCTAACAGCGCTCGAAGGGGTGGACGATCCCGAGAAGAAGCGCGTGATCATTGGAAATCTTTTCATCGATGTGTTCTGGGATTCGGTGGGCGATGCCGAAATGCTCGCTCAGGGAACGCTCTATCCGGATGTGATCGAGAGTGCCTCCAATGCGAAGTCCAAGGCATCCAAGATCAAGACCCATCACAATCGGGTGGACCGCATCTTGGAGCTACAGGCGCAAGGAAAAGTGTTAGAACCGCTTGCCGAGCTATTCAAAGACGAGGTTCGCGAGCTTGGCACTTCACTGGGGATTCCAGAAGACATCTTGCAGCGCCACCCCTTTCCAGGTCCGGGCCTTGCGGTGCGCTGCCCAGGCATCATCACGGAAGATCGCCTCCACATCATTCGTGAGTGCGATGCGATCTTCATCGGAAAACTCAAGGAGCACGGCTGGTATGACAAAGTCTGGCAGGCATACGCCGGCTTGATTCCCGTGAAAACGGTTGGAGTGAAAGGCGACGAACGCAGCTACGAGTGGGCCATCGCGCTTCGCGCGGTGATTTCTGAGGATGCCATGACTGCGGACTGGGTCGAGTTGCCGCCGATCCTCTTGCGCGAGACAAGCCACCGCATCCTCAACGAGGTGAAGGGGATCAATCGCGTGCTTTACGACATCTCGACCAAGCCGCCCGCAAGCATTGAGTGGGAATGATCGACGGGGAGAGTACTCTAGTATTCTTCCTCTTCATCACCCGGCACTGGGGGAATGATGTCCTCTCGCATCAGCAAGCGGCTGAGATCCAGATCTTCTAACAGGTCGGCAGGAGTGTCTCGGACGATCGCCGCGTAGGGTGTAATCCGGTCGAGTTCTGCGATGGCGCAGTGCACCATCGAGGAAATGATGTCGCTGTCGAACTTTTCGCGCTCAAACAAATTGGTGATTCGAAAGACGAGGTACTCGCGATCAAGATCGTATTCGAATCCTCCGAGCGTGAGTTGCTTGTTCGCACGAGCGAGTAACTCTAACACCGGCGGCAAGTGCTCTTCGTCGAGCCTGAGCGGAGATTCGGATACGATTACCAGCGCATTGAGCTGCGGGTAGGCTTGGGCGATGAGATCGACACGCGTGTGATGAGCATCGAAACCAGCGCGAAGCACGTCGCGTCCTTCGACGAGTTCGCAGTGCCAGCCGTTTTGGCCGAAGGTTTCTTCGACGGTAAGAATTTGTCGGGAATGAGGTCGCATGGTGGTTCGCCGTTGTGGCTAAGCAGGAGATACCCGCGCGAGCACTGCCTTGGCAAGCAAGCTCCGCTTGTCCGCACGAATCGGCTTGAGCGATAGGTGGATGCCGGACGATTTTTCGGCATTGTGGTGGAGGGTGAGAAGCGTGGCTTTTTCGTTCACCTCGGCATGATCGATCTCTTGCCAGACGACCAGATTCATTCCCACACTCGGCCGGAAAAATGGGAATATCTCGATCCCTAGGGGTGTTAGAATGAGGTAGGCATGCTTGGTGAGGTTCATGGCGATCCGCACGAAAATGAACGAGACTCCCAAGGGCAACAGCGCCCATGCTGGGTGGGGGAGGAGAGGATTGATGTCCCGGTAAGCGGCAGTGGCGAGTAGCGTGATCCCGACGGATGCCAGCACTGCTGCGCTGACCCAAAACATAACCGCCTGCCCCGAACGGGTGAAGCGTAGCTCTTTCTCAGGAGACTGAATGTTTTTCTTCATGCTTGAAGTGCGGGGCTGGTGCGTTCACACACCGCGACTCCGGAGTTCATTTTCTAACTGATCCGCAAGTTCGGTCTTGCCCATGGCTCGCGCTAGGTCGCGCCTCACCGCCAGCGTTTGTGGGTGATGGAGTTCTTCATGGCTCATCTCGCCGAGCCATGCCAGCGCCGCTTCATGATCGCCGATGCCAAGTGCTCCTTCGGCCTGAGCGATGCGCGATGGTTGCTCACCCTCTAACGGCTCATCTCGATAGATCGCCCATTTCGCTTGGTCCGGCAGGTCTTTGGGGAGATCTGGGCCGGTCACCTGTTCGAGATAGACCAATTCGTCGCCATCTTTGTGCTGACGCCAGCTATTCAGGAAAATCACGATCATCAGACCGATCGTGAAAAACGATGCTTCCATGAAAAAGGGAGTGGTCATGACCCCGATCATCGTCCCAATCCATTCGCACCACAGTCCGGGCAGCAGTCGCCAACTCGCCAACGCGCCAGTCACCGCCAAGGTCAGCACCACGATGATGCTCACGCCGATCGCAACATGCTTCAGTCGTTCGTCGGGTGCTTGTTTCATGGCCAATTCCAATTTACGCGAAGTAGCGGGAAAACCCAACTTCTGAAATCATCAGGAGGACGAATCTTCCATCACGTGAGCGATCCTAGGCCTGCACATAGACCTCGGAGCCTGCGGCAGCGAATTCCTTGCTCTTTTCGGCCATGCCCTTGGCGAGTGCCTCTTCCTCGGCGATGCCTTGTTCGGCAGCGTATTGACGGACGTCCTCGCTGATCTTCATCGAGCAAAAATGCGGGCCGCACATTGAGCAGAAATGCGCGGTCTTGGCGCCATCTTGCGGCAGCGTCTCGTCATGAAACTCACGCGCGGTGACCGGATCGAGTCCGAGATTGAATTGATCCTCCCAGCGGAATTCGAAACGCGCCTTACTGATGGCGTTGTCACGGTACTGCGCGCCTGGGTGGCCCTTGGCGAGGTCGGCAGCATGCGCGGCAAGTTTGTAGGTGATCACACCGGTTTTCACATCGTCCTTGTTAGGCAAGCCAAGATGTTCCTTTGGGGTGACGTAGCAAAGCATCGCGCAGCCATACCATCCGATCATGGCCGCACCGATGCCGCTGGTGATGTGGTCGTAGCCTGGGGCGATGTCAGTGGTCAGTGGCCCAAGGGTATAAAATGGAGCCTCATGGCACCACTCCAGTTGCTTGGCCATGTTTTCCTCGATCATGTGCATCGGGACGTGGCCTGGGCCTTCGTTCATGACTTGGCAGCCTTTTGCCCATGCACGGGTGGTCAGTTCGCCTTGCACCTCAAGCTCTCCAAACTGCGCTTTGTCATTGGCATCCGCGACCGATCCCGGGCGCAGTCCATCTCCGATCGAGAAGCTCACGTCGTAAGCGGCACAGATGTCACAAATTTCATCCCAGTGGGTGTAGAGGAAGTTTTCCTTGTGATGAGCAAGACACCACTTGGCCATGATCGATCCCCCACGCGAAACAATCCCAGTCATACGACTGGCGGTCATCGGCACGAAGCGCAGCAGAACGCCGGCGTGGATGGTGAAGTAGTCCACCCCTTGCTCGGCTTGCTCGATGAGGGTGTCGCGATAAAGCTCCCAGGTGAGATCCTCAGCCTTGCCATTGACTTTCTCAAGCGCCTGATAGATCGGTACGGTACCGATCGGCACGGGCGAGTTGCGCAGGATCCACTCGCGGGTGGCGTGGATATTTTTACCGGTGGATAGATCCATCACGGTGTCTGCGCCCCATTTGGTGGCCCAACGCATTTTCTCAACTTCTTCCTCGATCGACGAGGCAACCGCGGAGTTGCCGATGTTCGCGTTGATCTTCACCAAGAAGTTCCGGCCAATGATCATCGGCTCGCACTCGGGGTGATTGATGTTGAGCGGAATGATGGCGCGCCCGGCGGCCACTTCGCTGCGGACGAATTCCGGAGTGATCTCCGCAGGGATCCGCTGCGGAAAGCGACTGAAAATCGATGGAGTGTACGGGTTGCCGCTCGGCGACTGGTGGGAGCCAGCATGTTGCTTGGCGAGATGGTTTCTCACGATGTCCTCCTTGAGGTCGGCCATCTGCAAACGGAGGTCCGCGATCTTGAGGTTTTCCCGGATGGCGATGAATTCCATCTCTGGAGTGATGATGCCTTGGTCAGCGTAAAATTTTTGGGTCACCGGCTTGCCGGTGGCGCGCAGTGGCATCCGGCGGTCGGCCGTGAGCCCCGGAAATTCGACAAAGCGATTGGCGCGCTCGGACTTTGAGGCAAACTCGACGTGCTTCTCGGTGAGGTACCCATTGTCCTGCGGCTGGACTTCGCGGCCTTGGTATTCCTCGACGTCGTTGCGGGCGAGGATCCAGTCACGGCGCAGCGCCGGCAGACCTTGCTCGGAAGTGCCCGTGAACGCTGGATCTCCCCATGGGCCAGAGCAATCGTAAACACGAACTGGCGCGTTTTGCTCGATCCGACCATTGAACGACTTGGTGTCCGATAGAGAAATTTCGCGCATCGGCACGCGGATTTGTGGGTGGAGCTGCCCCTCAATGTAAACTCGTGTGGAGGCGGGTAGGGGTGCGCGCGATGCATCGTGGGTCTCGGCAGCGGGCGTGCCGGTGGTTTCGTCGGAGTGGATCATGGTAATTGCAGTTGAGGATGGAAAATCAAAAAGGCCGTGCGTATCAGGCACGGCCAAAGGAGTGGAAACGATGATGACGCTTCGACTTCCTACGGCGGCATGACCCGCATCAGGTTCTAAGGGTCTTTTCCTCGCGTTGAAAAATCTCGGCTCTGCGATCGGAGAGCTCCCCTGTCGGAAAGCACTCTGTGGCATTTGCCCGAGAAGTCAAGAAACCGCCGCCCTGATTTCGTGACCCGTGTTGGCTCATTGAGATCGACACCCGATCCCCCGGCCGAGGCAGTGGGAATGGGCTGCGAAATTATTTCGAAAATCCATGATCCAATTTTCAGGTGTTATCGGATCAATGGTGAATCTGTCAAAATACACCAAGACACGAGCAAGCCAACCGAGTCAGGTTGTCATGATTCTTAGCTGAAAGAGCACTCCCCTCCGGAGATCATCCCCCTCCAGTCATCAGGCTGGAGGGGGAATTCGGTTATTATCCCAAACAAGAGCCGAAACAATGCATCGAGGCCTTTTGGAAACTTCGTGTCCCATTCAATTGTCCCCCACTCGTCGATCGCAATCCCGATCAGTCCTCCTCGTCTTTCGCGCCCTTGACGCGGACTTTTCCGCGGAGTTTCGCTTCGAAGAACGCGTCGATGTCGCCATCCATGACGGCTTGGATGTTGTTGGTTTCCTCGCCGGTTCGGAGGTCGAGCACCTTTTGGTAGGGCTGGAAAACGTAGGAGCGGATTTGGTTGCCCCATGAGACATCGCCTTTTTCGCCGTAGGCGCGATCGGCCTCCGCCTTTTGCTTATCTTCCTCGATCGTGTACAGCTTGGCCTTGAGGATCTCAAATGCGAGTTCGCGGTTCGCGCCTTGGGTTCTTGCTGCGGTCGAGCGGATGAGAATGCCGGTGGGAAGGTGGCGAAGGATCACCGCGGTTTCCACCTTGTTCACGTTTTGGCCCCCCTTGCCACCGGAGCGGGTCGTGGTGATCTCGATGTCTTTCTCGTTGATCTCGATTTTGATCTCCTTGGAAATTTCCGGGGTGGCATCGATCGATGCGAATGAGGTGTGGCGTTTTGCGGCCGAATCAAACGGTGAAATACGGACCAAACGGTGGACGCCGCGTTCGTTTTTGAGGAACCCGTATGCGTAGTCGCCGGTGATCTTGAGGGTCGCGGTGCGCAGGCCGGCTTCATCTCCGTCCTGCCAGTCCAAGGTTTCCACCGTGTAGCCCTTGCGCTCAGCCCAGCGCGTGTACATCCGGTGGAGCATTTGCGCCCAGTCGCAGGCTTCGGTGCCACCCGCACCTGCGGAAATCACGAGGAAGCAGGGCGAAATGTCGCTCGGCTGGTCGAGCAAGGTGAGCAATTCATACGAGCGGATGTCATTTTCCAGGCCTTTCGCGTTGGTGAGGGCCTCGGTGGCGAGGTCGGCATCGTCGAATTCCTTGGCGAGGGCGACCCCTTCTTCGATGTCGGCGACGCGGCCTTCCAATTTCAGGAACGACTCGAGTTTTTTCTTCAGGCCAGCGGCCTTTGAGCTGATCGACTTCGCTTTGTCCGCATCGTTCCAGAACTCGGGAGCGCCCATGGCCTCCTCAAGCGTGTTGATTTCATTTTCGAGATTGGGGACGTCAAAGGTACCTCCTGAGTTTCGACAAGCGGCTTTTCAGGCCGGAAGTGTCGAGCGCCAGGAGGTCAGCGGTAGGAAGTGAAGACATGCGGCGCGAATCAAACGCCATGGCAGGAAATGAAGCAAGCCGGAACCCTCGAGGGAGGATCAATCGCGGGCTTTTAGGACGCCGACCATATCGAGTTTTCCAAGCATCCGGCTGACGAGTGTAAACGAAAGCGTCGATGCCGCGAGGACCACCAGGATCGCGATCGCGTAGGTGGAGCGGTTGATTAAAATCGGTAGGCGAACGGTTTCGGTGCTAAACGACGACATGATGAATAGCGCAAGTCCTCGGCCGAACAGCAGTCCGAATGGCAGCGCGGTGAGGACGAGGATGGCCAACTCACCGACGAGCACGCCGCGCACTTCTGCGAGGCGGAAGCCGACCACGCGGAGGGTCGCGAGTTCACGACTGCGCTCGGAGAGAGCGATGCGAGCGCTGTTGTAGACCACTCCGAAGGCGACGATGGTGGCGAGCACGAAATAAAGCGTGCGGATGATGCCGATGCTTTTGCCCGTGGTTTCGCGGAAGGCCGCGAGTTGGTCGCGCTTCACCATGACCACTGCCGCGCGCGGGGTGTCCTTGAGCGAGCGCATGAACTCGTCCCAGCGTCCGTGATCCAGTGCGAGATGAGCGCCGTTCACGGTATCGCCCTCTTTCATCAAGCTTCGCAACGCGCCGAGGTTCATGTACGCCGCGACGCCCGCGTAGTCGGTGACGAGACCTCGGATGGGCACGCTCAACACGGGCCGCCTGCCCTCGAGCACCTCCACGGTGACTTCGTCGCCGATGCGAGCGCCGAGCACTTTTGCAAGCGCCTCCGACATCAACAGCCCTTCTTCGGGCATGACGATTGCTTGGCCATTTGAATCTAACAGACGATTTAAATTTGCACCTTGCGCGATTCCAGTGACCGAGAGCTTTCGGTGGCGGTGGCCGAACTTCAGGCGAGCGGCGACACTGCGGATCGGCTCTGCACGGATCACGCCGGGCAAGTGTTCGAGGTCGTAGAGGCCACTCGCTGAGGTTGGTTCTGTTAGAAAAACAGTGACATCTTGGCGCTGTTGTTTATTCCATTGGAAGGTGAGCAAGTAATCGATGCTGTCGCTCATGGCGCCGGGTAGGACCATCAGGCCGGTCGCGAGGGCGAGACCAGCGGAGGTAAAGATCGCCTGCCATGGCCGCCGCTCGATGTTTCGAAGGGCCATGCGAAACGTCGGGCTAAACCAGCGGGTGAGGCCGATGCGCTCGAACAGCGATGGTTTGAAATCGGCCGGAGGTTCTGGGCGCATTGCCTCGGCGGGGGCAAGTTTCACCGCTTGCCAGACGACGGTGAGAACTCCTAGGGTTGAAGCGCCGAGGCTAATGAAAAGTGCCAGTCCGAGCGCGCTGTAGTCCATCGTGAACACGAGTGAGGGGAAGCGGAAAAACATGGTGTAAAGATTCACGAGGCCTCCACCAAGCCAGCGTCCGCCGATGCCACCCATGAACGTGCCGAGCGCTCCGATGACCACGACGAACTTGAGGTAATGCACGCCGACTTGCCGTGACGAGTAGCCGAGCGCCTTCATTTGGGCGATTTGTTCGCGCTGCAGGCGGACGATTCTTGCGAGCACGGCATTCACCATGAACGCCGCCACACTGAGGAAAACGAGCGGATAGGCCACCGACAGCGAGTGCAGCACACGGAGTTCATCGTCCAACCGTTGGGCCGATGCTTGTTCCTTGCGGGTGAACGCACCGCCGGCCCCATAGGGTGCGAGGATGCGATCCATTTCCTCGATCACCGGTTCCGGTTGAGCGCCGGGCGCGAGGTCGATGCATACATCGTTGAAGGCGCCATCGAGGTTGTATGCAACTGCTAGGGCGCGGTAATTCATCCACATCACGCTGAAGCGTTTATGGTTCGGTAAGGTTTCGCCGGCGCGTGCTTCGAAGACAAATTCAGGAGAGAGGCCGATGCCGCAGATCCGCAACGTTTCTCGGCGGCCGTTGATGACCGCGACGAGCGAATCACCCGGTTGCAGGCCGTTTTCCGTGGCAAAGGACTCGCCCAGCACCACTTCGCGGCGTTCGTCCGGGCGGGGAAAGCGGCCGGAGCGGAGGAAGACGCGGTTGAGTACCTGCGGTCCTCCGTCGTCTGGGAGTGAAATGATGTGGCCGGTGGCAGGCTCGGTGATTCCAGGCAGATCCAGCGTGACATTGACCGCCACGCGGGTTTCCACGGTGGCCACTCCAGGGAGCGTGCTGAGGGCATCTGCGACCGATAAGGGTGCTCGTTTGAGCGTCGCGAAAATATCTGCCATGGCATGGCTTTGGTAGTAGGTCGAGCGAGCCGACTCCAAGGTCAAGATGAGGCTGCGCGTCATGATCATCATCGCCAACCCACAAGCCATCACGAGACTCACCGCGAAGATCTGACCTTTCATCTTGGCGAGGTCGCGCAGCAGTTTGCGATCGAGTGGGCTGAGCATGCAAATTAGATTTTGTTAGAGTCGGAATCGGCCGCTTACCATTTCAGCTCCGCAGCGGGAAGCCGGGTTGCGTTGTGATGCGAGCTGATGATTTTTCCATCGGACAAATGCAGGACTCGGTCGGCCATTTCCGACATGATCGCATTGTGGGTGATGATGACCGTGAGCGTCCCGAGTTCGCGGTTGATGCGCTCGACCGCTTCTAAAACCACGATGCCCGTGGTGACGTCGAGCGCGCCGGTGGGTTCGTCACAGAGGAGTACCTCGGGACGTTTCGCGATGGCGCGAGCGATGGCGACGCGTTGTTGTTCGCCGCCGGAGAGCTGGGATGGGAAATGATCCATGCGTTCGCTCAGGCCGACCATTTCTAGCACCTCCTCGGGTGTCATCGGATCCCGAGAAATCGAGGTGATGAGCGCGACGTTTTCGCGGGCGGTGAGGCTGGGGATCAAGTTGTAAAATTGAAAGACAAAGCCCACGCAGTTTCGGCGGAAAAGTGTTAGAGTATTCTCGTCCGAGCCGTCGAGCGGCCAGCCTTTGTAGAACAAACTTCCGGAGGTGGGTGTGTCGAGTCCACCGAGGATGTTGAGCAAGGTTGATTTTCCACTGCCAGAGGCGCCGAGCAGGCAGACGAGTTCGCCAGCGTTCAGCGTGAGGTCGACACCACCTAGGGCGACCACATCGACCTCGCCGGTTTGATAGATTTTCCGCAAGGCACGTGCATCGAAGACCGCTTCGGAATGGTCTGAGGCTGGGAGCTTATTCATTTTTGGAATTGGAATTGGCGGGTGTTAGAAATCCTTGGGGATCGAGAAAGCAACCTGCGGGAAGTGCGATGCCGTCTGGTGGTGCTGCAGGGCCGTGTGCCCAGAGTCTACCGTCAGCGGACGGCTTGAGGAACCAGCCGGGAAGGATTTTTCCCCAAGTGCCAGGCTTGCGGCCGCGTTGGGGTGAGACGTCGGTCGCGGCTTTGGGTGGGTCGGGCATCGACATCGAAACCACCATGCCATTGATGGCGAGGCAGGGGTAGTGGACAAGCCCGGGTTGGGCGATTGACTCCAAGGCGCGGCTCCCAAAGTCATAAAACACCGTGCCCTCCGTGGGTTTGCAATGGGTGAGAGCTTCACGCAAGCGGTCTCCGCCGACCCAAGAGGTTGGTGTTCGGGAATTGACATCGTCACGCGTGACGACCGCCGCGTCGAACAATTCGGGGAATGCAAACCGGAGGCCTAGCAGTTCTAACGGGGTTGGATCATTGGTTAGAACGAAAAAAGATTGGCGGCGCTGCAGAGCATTCACTTGGCCGATCTGATAGCCATTCGCCCAGATTCTACGGAGTGCAGAGGCGTCTGGGCGGATCGTGCCCATGTGGCGCGGAGTGCGACTTTCCCAGCAGGATCGTTCAAATCGCTTGGCGATCGCGCTTGCCGAGGCTTCTAACATCCCGTTGCGCAGGGTCTCGAGATTCACTTGATCTGGGGCGACGGCATGGGCGATGGACACGATGATACCCCTCGGTTTTCCGTACGGGCGTTTGCGAAAAAATCGGCCGCGTTCAAATGAAAAAATTGAGCCCCAGACGCCATCGCACCAGAGCGGGATGACCGGGTGTCCGGCTTTTTTTGCGATCAGCTCACCGCCGCGTTGCAGTTCGCTTAGCGTTCCGGTGCGCGTCAGTTGGCCCTCGGGGAAAAGGCACACCAGATCGCCGCCTTTCAGTGCGTTGATTGCAATGCGGATCGCCTCCCGAGGTTGGCCGATGCGAATGGTGACCGTTTCGAAAATTCGAATAAAGAGCCGGACGGCAGGGGAAGCGGCGTAGGTCTCATCCATCACAAAGCGCACCGGCACACGGCAGGCCGCGGAGAGGAAAAAGCCGTCGGCAAAGCTGACGTGGTTTGGCAGCAGCAAGGCGGCGCCTTTGGCGGGTAGGCGCTCGGTGTGGACGACTTGAATCTGATAGATCCAACGGATGAACATGCCCCCGCTCCAGCGAATGAAGTCGCCCAGAAGTCTGCGGATCGTGGACGTCATCATTCTCCGCAAATCCTACACTGCAGAAGGCAAAGTGAAACTCGAATTCTGCGATTTGAGCAATTCAAAGCCGAGACAAAGGGCCTCAGCTGATGGAGAGGCTTATCCCTACACGATGCGAATCATCAGGAGCGTGGAGCGCTTCCCCCGGCTCAGCTCGTCACGCGCATGGGCATGAGCACGTAGAGGAATGATCCCTCGATGCGCAACACGCCTGGGCTCATTTCGTCGATCAGATCGAGGTAGACATCGTTGGTGTCCAGCGCGCGGAGCGGTGCTTGGAGGAACTCTGGGTTGAATGCGATCTGCATTGGTGGGCCTTGGTAGATCACATCCATCGACTCCTGTGCTTCACCGACGTCAGGTGAGTTTGCGGTGACTTCGATGTGGTTTTCGCTGAAGACCAGTTTGACCGAATTCGACTTGTCAGAAGAAAGCAACGAAACGCGGCGGACGGTTTCCAGTAGAGCTTCGCGGCCGATGACCACGCGCTCATTGCTGTCGCCAGGGATGACTTGGCGGTAGTTCGGGTAGTTGCCCTCGATGAGCTTGCTGGCGAGCAGGCTGTCACCGATGGTGAACGAAATCTGGCTGTCGCTGAGTTTGACGATCACCTCGCCGGTATCACCGAGGAGGCGTTGGAGTTCCTGCACGGCCTTGGTCGGGATGATCACGTCCGTCTCGTGAGAAGCTGGGAATTCCAAATCGGCATCGACCATCGCGAGACGGCGTCCGTCGGTGGCGACGAGCGTCAGTTTCCCCTCGCGGAACGAGGCGAAAATGCCATTGAGCACGTAGCGTGTCTCGTCGGTCGAGATCGCGTAGGACGTTTTTTTCAGGCCGTCGCGGAGTGTTTGTTGCGGGATTTTGAAGACCTTGGCGCCCTCGAAGTCGGGGAGGGGAGGGAATTCCGTCTCGCTGAGCCCGATGATTTTGAAGAACGATGGGCCGCAACGGATCGATGCGTGGTTTTTCGCGTCTACGGAGACCTCAACCTCGCTGGCTGGAAGCTCACGGATGATGCTCACCAAGCGTTTGGCGGGCAGGGTGGTGGCGCCATCCTTGTCGATTTGCGCTTCCACCGAGCCAGTGATGCCGACGTCCAGATCTGTTGTGGTGAACTGAAGTCGTCCATCCTTCGCGACGAGCAGCACGTTGGAAAGGATCGGCAAAGTTGTGCGCGAGCTGACCACGTGTTGGACTTTTTGCAGGCCGTCGAGAAAGGCTTCTTTGGAAATGCGGAATTTCATGGTTCGAAATCGAGGGAGTTGTTGGGAGTTAGTTTCTGCTTTCATCGCCCCTTGGCAAGCCTTCTGTGAATAATCGCAAAACGGAAGCGGTGAGCGCCAAACCGAGGGAGTTCGGCGGGTTACTGAAAAAGCGCTGCAAGCCCGCGTTAGGGCGGATCGAAGGGGGGATGGAGGAGTTTGGCCCTTAATCGATGGGAAGCTAGGCCCCCCAGGCCACGCCGTCTTGGGAGGGATTCACGTACCACCCTTGGCGGCGGCGAACTTTTTGGAAATGCGCGCGAAGTCGATCGGGCTCGGCTGTGGGTTGTCCTTTTTTCGCTTCAGGCAGTCGAGGGCGGCCTCGTAGTTGCCGCCAGTCTCAAGCACGAGCGCCTTGTCGTGATTGAACTGGTTCCAGTGAGCCGGATTGGTTTCGGGATCGATCCGCAGGGCGTGCATGTAGTTTTCCAGACTGTTTATGGCTTTCAGTCCTTCGGCGGGACTTATTGCGTGGGCCACGGCGATCGCGTAGCAACCGGTGCACGCCACCTCCGCGAGAGAAAAGTGTCCGCTTGGCAGTTCGCGGGCAGGTGCGAGCGTGGAGAGGCTCGCGATGAATTTCTGGCGTATCTCCGGCCAATCGTGCATTTGACGGTTGATCACCGCCTGCCAGTTCTCCGCATCCAAGTCGCGAATCTGCAGCGTCCAAATCGCGCGACCTTGCGCTGGGTATTGCTTCAGAACGTTTGCCATGAGGCGGGTGAGATCGTGCCAAGCAAACGATCGTTGGGCAGCGAGCGATGTGAAGATTGCCAGCAGGCAAGCGGCAAGTGGCGCGGGCCTCACGGATGGAAGTAGCCGTTTCCAAATGGAAGCTAGAAAAATCGCCGAGCCGAGGCAGAACCATGGTAGGCCAGGATAGATCCGGTATTCAGGCATGAATTCAGGGATCATGAAGAGGACTCGGAACAGGATCGTTGCCACATAAAGCGCCAGACAGATGCCCAGCAGACGCGTCGATTTTCGCGATGCGAGAAGCCAGCTGGAAGCGGTTAGACCGAGAAATCCAATGGCTGATAGCATCGCGACGTGGTCTGGGATGTTCCAGAATGGCGTCCCAGCGGGTACGAGGGTTTCCGCAATCTGATGGTCTGAGCAGAGCGCCACGGGGATCACACTTCGCCAGGCGAATTCCCAGAAGACCCTGGAGAGCGTGTAGGCATGGCCGATGAAACGCGGGTTTGACCATTGCTCATGGATGCCGAGTTCACGCTTAAACATGCCGAGTGCCCACGCCGTTGCGACGATTCCCACAAGTGCTGCAAGAACCATCCATGGGTATCGCCGTAACCGATTTCCCAGTTCCTGTGGCATGAAGGCTAGGCCAATCGCTGCAACCGCCATCAGCGCGTGAAAAAGCCCGGGACCTTTTGAAAATGTCGCGCCAACCACGGATAGAATGCAAGCCGTCAACCACCATCCGCGGTGCCAGAATTTCCGGGCAGTGGGAAATTCGCCATCCAAGGCTTGAGGCTCTGGCACCCAGCCGATGCCGCGCATTAACCTTAGCATCGACCACGCCGCAAAGATGGAAAAGAGAGTCACCCATGCAAGGTCCTGGGTTCGTGCGTAGTTTGGGATTTCACTCGCCAGCGGATGCACGGCGAACCACAGCGCTCCGAACCAAGCAACACCAGCCGGCCATTGCCCTCTAATGAAATCGCGGCCAAACGCGAACAGCGTGCAAGCAACCGAGGTGTGCAGGATCCAGTTGCCCGCATGAAATGCCACCGGCGACATTCCGAAAAACCGGTATTGGATCACATACCAGAGCGTGGTCCATGAACTGAGTTCTGCTTGAAGGAAATCTCCCGTGCGGACGGCCTCGCAGTCACGGATCTGCTGGATGTCATCCATGTAGAACTGCGACCCAAGGCACCAGAGATGTGCCAGTGCGCTTGCCACGATGATGCAGGCAAATGGCAGCCATGGGCGCATGAGGATCCCTGAAACCCACCTTCGATTTGCTTGCTCCACGGAATGAATTCTGTTAGATTTCAGACTGCCCAGCCGAGTTGAGTTAAACCGCAGGGGGAAGGGAAGCGGTTAGCGCCGAAGTTGGGACTCGATGCGGGCAATGCTTTCTTTCAATCCGGGTTCGTCGGCGACCATTTCGGTGACCTTTTTGCAGGCGTGGATCACGGTTCCATGGTCGCGCCCGCCAAAGGCTTCGCCGATCTCCATGAGTGATCCCTTGGTGAGCGAACGGCTCAGATACATGGCCACTTGACGAGGGAATGCGATGCTTGCAGGTCGGCGGCGGCTCGTCATGTCGGCAAGGCGAACATCGAAGTGTTCGGCCACCGCTTTTTGGATCGCGTCGATGGTGATTTGGCGGCTGGCCTCCTCACGGATGAGGTCGCGGAGCAGGTGCTCGACTTTTTCGATGGTCACGCTTTCCCCTGCGAGAGAGGCGTAGGTGGCCACCCGCATGAGTGCTCCCTCAAGGCGGCGAACATTGGTGCGGATTTTTTCAGCAAGAAAACGCAAGACGGACTCATCGATGCGGACTTTCCAGTCGATCGACTTCTTTTTGAGGATCGCCATCCGAGTTTCCATTTGCGGCGGCTGCATCTCCACGGTCAGGCCGCACTCGAAGCGGGAAATGAGCCGCGGTTCGAGGCTCTTGATCTCGCAGGCTGGGCGGTCACAGGTCAGGACCACTTGGTTGCGGCCGTCGAGCAGCGTGTTGAACGTGTGGAAAAACTCCTCTTGTGAGCGTTCCTTGCCAGCAAGGAACTGCACATCGTCGATGAGGAGAACGTCCGAACTGCGGTAACGACGGCGGAATTTTTCGATGTCACCCCGGCGGATCGCGTCGATGAATTCGTTGGTGAATTTTTCGCAGGTTAGATAGATCACCCGCGAGCTGGGGCTTCGGCGGAGGATCTCGTGGCCGATCGCCTGCATGGGGTGAGTCTTCCCAAGTCCTGGGCCACCGTAGATGAAGAGCGGGTTGTAGCCGACCGCGGATTTTTTCGCGACGGCCTCACAGGCCGCATGGGCGAACTGACTGTTGTCGCCGACCACGAAGCTGGCGAACGTGTTCGCGGAGTTCAGGCCGGCGCTTCTGATCCGCTTGTCCAGCGCTTCGCCGTCGAGGTTTTTCGGCTTGGCGGGGATAAAATAAGACTGGGTGGGAGTGTCCGATGCATCGGAGGCTGCGAGTTCCGCTTGGATGGTCACGCGGACTTCTCGGGCATCGCTGAAGACGCCAGTCACGGCCATGGTGAGCTCTGGCAGGTAGTTGGTTTCGATCCAGACCTGATGGATTTCACCCGGCACCGCCATGGACGCGATCCCATCCGTCACGCCCAACCAGCGTGCTGCACGGAACCAACGCTGGAAGGCATCCGGACTGACCATCACGCTCAGCGCGGAACAAACCCTCTCCCATCCACCAGACTCCTCTGGTGTGTGGGCGGGATCGTTGCTGATCCCTTGGGTTTTCAATTCCTCTGGCTCCATCATGATGTGGTTTTTTTAAAACTGTTAGACCATCGACAAACGTGGGATTTGCCAATCTCCAGAATGTCGAGGCGGGCGGATCTTGTGACGCGGAAACGGCAGAGGGAAATTTTTTATATCCCTCTAACAGAAGTTTTGCGTGTCCACCCTATTCCACAAGGGTTCCACACCAAAATTTTTTTAAAACTTGACCCAAATATTATTTCACTCTCCCAAACTATCCAGCGTTGAGTGATCGCTGCGAAAGCAAAGAGCCACGGCGATGGTCACCAGAGTTCCTGCCATGATGCGCCATGGGAATTCGATCACTGGCATCCATGGGAAGTTCGAATAGAGTGGCTGTTGGGTTGCCATTTTCCAGAGGTCATTGGGCAGGTTGCTGAGGATAGCGACCACGATGATGCCAGCAGCCATGGCGATCGGGTTTCCCACATCGCTGCCGCGTGAGCGGGTGAAGAGCGCGACGATGAAAATGCCGAGCAATGATCCGTAAGTGTAGCCGAAGCTGCCGAGGATGATGCCAATGATGCTGAGGCTGGGGTTTTGGGCTTTGACGAAGGCGGTTGCCAACCCGATCAAGATGAGCACGAGGGCAAATGCGATGGTGCTGCGCTTGATGACTCGGACGCGTGCTTGGTCATCGCTGGGGGTTTGAAACCAGCGGAAATGGAAATCTCGCGAGTAGCTGGTGGCCAATGAGTTCATGGCGGTCCCAAGCGAGCCCATGGTGGTTGCAAGCACTCCAGCGACGACGAGTCCGCGCAGGCCTCCAGGCATCACATCGATGACGAAATACGGGAAAATCCGCGTGTGGTCCGGTTTTCCTGCGGCCATCGGTAATGATGGGTCGTGGATCACGTGACCGTAGTAAACCGAGAGCAGGATCCCGATCGTCAACACGGCGAACGTGACCGGAATATCGGCGATGCCAGAGAGGATGGTGGCCACCGCGCTTTGGTGTTTGTTTTTTGCAGTGAGCATCCGTTGCACCATGTCTTGATCGGTTCCGTGGGTTGCCAGGGTGACAAACAGCGAGCCGAACAGGGCGGCCCAGACGGTGAATTCGCTTTCCAGCACGCTCTTGATTGCAGACCAACTGTGGCCGTAGGCAGCGATGAATTTGGAATCCGCAGCGGCATCGCCTTTCCATTGCCAGAGGATGAGGTCGTGTGGGTCGGTGAGGTGGAATTTCGCGCCAGACCAACCACTGGGAATGTGGCCAAGTAGGTACCAGACTGAGAACCCGAGTGCGCCAAAAAGCACTGCGATTTGAAGCACATCGGTCCAGATGACCGCCTTGATTCCGCCTACGGCCGTGTAGGCTGCGGTGAGTAGGCTGATGATCACAAGTGCGGCGCCGGTCACCCAGAATTGTTCCCAGTTTCCGAGTGGTCGTCCGGGGTGCATCTGGTTCCAGATCACCACGACTAACAGCGTGGGCACCCAGAGGCGAGAGCCGCTGGCGAGGGAGCGCGTGAGCAGGAAGATCACGCTTGCCACGCTGCGAGTGCGAGGCCCAAAACGGATTTCAAGAAACTCATAGATACTCACCACGTTGTGTTTGTAAAACGCAGGAATGAACACCGCACTCACCACCAAACGCGCCAATAAGTACCCTACCATCAGTTGCGCGTAGGTGTAATTTCTCAAGCGAAATCCTTCGCCTGGTGTCCCAAAAAATGTGCCGGCGCTGATCTCGGAGGCGAGGATCGAAGCGAGCACCGCCCACCAAGGAATCGCCCGTCCGCCAAGTGCGAAATCGGCTACCCCATGGTTTTGACGGCTGAAGTGCGCGCCGATGCCGACGATGATGGAGAAGTAAATTCCAACGATGAGCAGATCAAACCCCAAAGGCGACATGCTTCGGATCCTATGCGGCCAGTGAGACGATCCAAGCGCCAAGTTGCTCGGAATTGAGCCGGCATGGATCTTCCCTTGCGGACGCTCGGAAGTGAGGCGATAGTTGAGGTCTAAATTCATCCCCCCACCTCATGGAAAAGCTCATCATCATCGCCGATCGCGGACGGGTCAGGCCCGTGAAAGTCAAGCCCGCTGGGGACGACCCGCAGCAAAAACCGCACTTGATTGAAGAATCCGGCAGCACGGTCGAGATGCGGCCGCTGTCGTTGCATCAAGCGGTCACCGACCACGCGGGTCGTTTCCCACAGGGGGGGGCGGTCGATCGGCGTGCGGGCATGTCATACGGAGAGGAGCACCACTTGGAGGAAGAACTAGAGACCCAAGCACTCAAGCGGGTCGCGGGGAAGATTGGGGAAATCGTCGCGTCGGCAGGCTATCCGGCTTGGCGGCTGGTGGTTCCTCAGGAAATCCTAGCGGCATTGATCGAAGCGCTTCCCCCAGCGGTACATCGGGTGCTGACCGACCCTGTGGCGGGGGACTGGACGAAGTTGCCCCTTGTCGAGTTAGAGCAGCGGCTGTTTCACCCGCCCAAAGGCGGATGGAAGCATTGAAACAACAAATCTGAAGCCCCCACCCCATGGAAAATCAACCTCCTCTCAATGACCCGTGGCTCATCGCTGCGTGGCCAGGAATGGGTGCTGTCGCGAGCAGCTCCTGTTACTACCTCATCGCCAAACTCGGCATGCGCTTGTTGGAAGAATTTCCGGCCCGCGAGTTTTTTGATCTGGAAAGCATCGAGGTGAAGGACGGGTTGATCCTCACCGGCCCGCTCCCGCGCAGCCGATTTTTCGTTTGGCAGGACCCTCACAAAACCCATGACCTCGTCGTGTTCATCGGTGAGGCGCAACCACCCTCTAAGGGGGCTGCCTTCTGCGGAAAATTGATTGAATACGCGCGCCAACTTGGGGTGCGCAAGGTTTTCACCTTTGCCGCCATGGGCACCCAGATGCGGCCCAAGAATGCCTCGCGGGTATTCGGCGCGGCCATCGATTCAGGGACGCTCGCGCATTTCAATCGTTGTGACATTCACATGTTAGAAAAAGGCCAGATCAGCGGGCTCAATGGGGTGTTGTTAGGAGTTGCCGCCGACTATGGCATGAAGGGTGGCTGCTTGCTCGGCGAGATGCCCCAAGTTTTCTCTCAATTTCCATTTCCCAAAGCCTCGCTCGCGGTGCTCAAGGGGTTCAAGCGACTCGCGGAGATCACGATTGACTTCAAGGAGTTGCAGGCTCAGGCGCAAGAAGTGGAGAATGGGCTTGAGGAGTTCCTTGGCCGCCTAGAGAGCTCGGTCGGCAACCCGAGTGGAGCCGCGGCGGTGGTCGATGAGGCGGAATCTGAATCACCGCCGCCTAGCATCAATAAGACCGAGAAGCAGAAAATCAGCCGCCTTTTCTCGGTGGCCCGTGCGGACCGCTCGCGGGCCTACGAGCTCAAGCAAGAACTCGACCGACTTCACGTGTTTCACCAATACGAAGACCAGTTTCTCGACCTCTTCAAAGAACCCGAATGAGCGGACTCCCTGATCTGAGCGGCGAGACCGATCGTTACCTGCTCGCCTCGAGTGCGTGGTAAACTTGCAACGCTGCGTATGCGTCATTGGCGGCATACAGCAGCTGGCGATCCGACAACTCGCGTTGGGCCCAGTTCGAAGTCGTGACCGACTTGGACTTGTTGAGCTTGCGGTTAAATAGCATGGCTACCGCAGTTTTCGCGCCGATGGAATTTCGGTAGCCAAGCTGCCGAAACGAGCGGTCAAGGTCCACGATGGAATTGGGCCGGATACCAAAGCGGTCGGAAATTTGACTCAGGTCGCCACCGAGGCCGAAGCCGATCTTGGTGATAGCAGCAGATTTGAGCAATTCCATGATCGCGGGATGGCTCTCGGTGACGTGCGATTGAAAAATAAAGGCCTTCTCGCTGGTGGCAAACTGCAGCACATGGGGACCTTCCGATTTTTGGCCTTTTGCGAAGGTTGGCTTGGACTCAGTGTCGAAGCCCACGAGCTTCACTTGCGTCAGCTCATCGATGGCGAGGTTGGCTTGGCGCTCATTGGTCACGACAAAGACTTGCTCCAACTCCAGCCCAGCATAGACCTCCAGCTCGGCGATCTGTGTTTTGTCGGGTGGTGACTTGGGCTGGCTCATGGAAATTTGGCGATCATGATGCCTTTTCGTGGCAACTCCCCATGATTCATTCGATTCAGAATGGAATCAAGCACATGCTGGCAATTTTCGTGGTGAACCATCGCGTCAGTAGTTAGGGAGCTTATGGAGATTCGAACGTTGTGGATGAATTTCGCTTTTCCCGATCGAGAAAATCCTGCATCCTTGGGTGCAATGATGGATAGGCCCCAACTGGTAATCGATGATCCATGGCTCGAACCTCACCAGGGAGTGATCGAGCGCCGGATGAGGCAGTTTTCCGATGCGCTGGCGGCCATCGAATCGCGCTCGGGTTCGCTCGCTGAGTACGCGAGGCACCACGACGATGTGGGGATTCACTATCATCCCGCTCTCCAGCGCTGGACGGTGCGCGAATGGGCTCCTGGGGCTCATGCGGTGTCGGTGTTCGGAGATTTTAACGATTGGAATCGCTCGAGCCATCGGCTTGCTCCGTCGGAGAGCGGTATCTGGTCGTTAGAGTTGCCAAAGGATGCGATGGCCCACGGACAATTGATCAAGCTCCACATCGTCGGGGCGGACGGCACGCAGCGCGACCGCATCCCTGCGAGCATTCGCCGTGCGGTGCAGGATCCATCAAGCCATGATTTCTCGGGGCAAGTTTGGAATCCGCCGCAGCCGTATGATTGGAAAAACCCTTTTGACCCGACATCGATCACCGCGCCGTTGATCTATGAGTCCCACGTTGGCATGGCGGGCGAAGAACCACGCGTCCACAGTTACCGCGAATTCGCAGACTCCGTTTTGCCTCGGATCGCTGCTCTTGGCTACAACACCGTGCAGCTGATGGCAATTCAGGAGCATCCGTATTACGGGTCATTCGGCTATCATGTCTCATCGTTTTTCGCTCCCTGCTCGCGCTTCGGTACGCCAGAGGATTTAAAGTATCTCATCGATGTTGCCCACGGCCTTGGCTTGGCGGTTTTGTTAGATGTCGTCCACTCGCATGCAGTGAAAAACATCGCGGAGGGCCTCAATGACTTCGACGGCACTGGGCACCAGTATTTTCACAATGGGCCGCTTGGGAATCACCCCGCGTGGGATTCGAAATGCTTTGACTATGGTCGTCCGCAAGTCCGGCAGTTCCTCCTGTCTAACGTCCGTTACTGGTTAGAAGAATTTCACTTTGATGGATTTCGCTTCGATGGGGTGACTTCGATGTTGTATCATTCGCGGGGCAACAAGGCATTTGGGAGTTATGAGGACTATTTCGGCAGTGATGCAGATGACGCTGCGATTCTCTATCTGAAATTGGCGTCCAAGCTCATTCAAGAGATCAAGCCTGGAGCGATTGCAATTGCGGAAGACATGTCCGGGATGCCCGGTCTTTGCCGGCCCATCGATGAGGGTGGCATCGGGTTTTCCTATCGGCTCGCGATGGGAATCCCAGATTACTGGATCAAGCTACTGAAGCACAGCCGTGACGAGGAGTGGGACATCGGCGAACTTTGGGGGATGCTGGCCAACCGGCGCCATGGAGAGGCAACCATCGCGTATGCGGAAAGCCACGACCAAGCGCTCGTCGGCGATAAGACGCTGGCGTTCTGGCTGATGGATCAGGAAATGTATTGGCACATGGATCAGGCGAATCCGCATCCCGTGATCGAGCGGGGGATTGCGTTGCATAAGCTCATCCGGATGGTGACGCTGGTGCTGGGTGGTGAAGGGTGGCTCAATTTCATGGGCAATGAGTTCGGCCATCCGGAGTGGCTGGATTTTCCACGCGAGGGAAATGATTGGTCGTTCCACTACTGCCGCCGCCAGTGGTCACTCGTTGATCACCCGGAATTGAAATATCGCTGGCTTGCGGAGTTTGATCGGCAGTTGATGAGTTTTGTTAGAAAATCCGATTTGCTCGCCACTCCTCCGGCGCAATGCCTTCATATCGATCATGGTGCGAAGATTCTGGTTGCGGAGAGAGCGAACCGGATCTTTGTGTTTAACTTCTCCGTTGGACAATCGTTGTTTGACTACCCGGTCCATGTCCCTGGGTTTGAGACTCGCCATCTGGTATTGGACACCGACCGCTCTGATACGGGCGGTCATGGGCGGGTGGACTCGACGTGCCAATACCCCGTCAGCGGTGATGGGGTGATGAGAATTTATTGCCCATCGAGATCCGGTTTGGTTTTTGAGAAGGCTTGAAATCTCTCTAGGATCGATTAAGCTGATGGACGGAATTTGGAGATTCTGAAAAACGGAAAATTAAGTAACTCGCGGTGGAAACAATCGATCCATTTTCATGCAAACTCACACGGTATTCGAGGCGCTCCAGTTGGCAGTGAGTCCGGCGATTCTCATTTCCGCCTGCGGGTTGCTTTTGTTGAGCATGACCAATCGATTAGGCCGTGCGATTGATCGTGCGCGGATTCTTTTCCAAGAATCAAGGGCCAGTGGTGAATCTCAAATTCACATTTTGGTTCGGCGTGCCCGATGGATCCGATCAGCGATTTTGTATAACGTCATTTCCATGTTTTTAACGGCGCTGCTCATTCCTGTTTTATTTATCTCCATCTTCATCAATGCCGATGCGGCATTATTCATCTCGTTTTTATTGATTGCGAGTATGACATGCCTCGGCATTTCATTGGTTTATTTTACCGTTGATATTTTCAGCTCGCTCCGAGCCATGGAAGAGGGTCGGGATGACCGCGAGGTGATCCAGTAGGGGTGGTTTCTGGGCCCGGCCTAGGTTAGGCCAGGCGTTTCATCACTGCTGCGGAAAGCAGTTTGCCATCGGCCCGTCCGTCCGCCAGTTCTTGAGCTCGTTTCATGACCTTGCCCATGTCGGCCTTGCCAGTCGCGCCAGTCTCGGTGACCGCTTGTTCGATGATGGCAAGCATTTCTGTTTCGCCAAGCGCGGCGGGCAGGTAGCGGGAGAGGATCTCGATTTCTGTTTTCTCGGTGGCCGCCAGTTCGGGGCGGCCTGCTTTTTCAAATTGTTCGCAAGAATCGACGCGTTGTTTGATTTGTTTTCGGACGGCCGCCAGCACTTCGGACTCCTCAAGCTCGGTGCCTAGGCCGCCTTTTTCAATCGCCGCGTTGGTGAGGGCGCTTTTCAACGCACGCAGCGCGTTGAGGGCGAGAGTGTCCTTGGCCTTCATCGCCGTCTTGATGTCCTCGGAAATCTGCGTAGTGGTGTTGCTCATGCTTGTTTTTATCACGCCCACTCATTCCGCCAAGTAAAACTAGGAGTGAGCCGGACCCGGAAAATCAGGCCAGTGGTTAAGCTATGATTGTGGTTTGTGGGGGCGGCATTAAAACCGAACCGAACACACACAAAATGAAAGGCA
>CAILVZ010000315.1 GCA_903837825.1 Akkermansiaceae bacterium
CGTCCTTCTTGTCGTCCTTCTTGTCGTCTTGTTTTTGCTGCTTCTTCAATTCTTCAAGCTTTTTTTCGACCAGTGATTGGTTGAAGCTCGCGTCTTCATCGCTTGCGTTGAGTGCGAGGGCATCCTGATAGGCTTTGTTAGAATCGGTCCAAAATTTGATTGTCGATTCTGGATCTTTTTCAAGTGCGGCCTGTCCTTTGCGATAGAGCGTGTTGCCAAGGTTATAGTATGAGCGCTGCTGGAGGGTAGTATCCTGAGTGTGTAGGGATGCGCGGAGCGATTCGGCAGCCTTTTCAAAATCGTTCTTGGCATAGGCTTCAGTCCCTTGGTTGTAGGATTGACGAGGATCGCTTGTCGCAGGAGGTGCCTCCGTGGCGTGGCTGGGTTTTGGGGCTAAAGCGATGAATCCAGAAACGACGAGGGCGGGGATCTTGAAGACGGCCTTGTTTCGGCGTCCAACGGAGTGCAGTGGGCGATCTTTTTTAGGTCGTTGGCGGTCTCTAATGAAAAATTCTAGCAGGAGAAGTATGACGCTTGCGCCGAGGGGCCACTCGAAGTGTTCGAGTGGAATTCGCTCAAGTCGCTGATCCATCTCGCTTTTTGGAACCAACCGCAGTTTTTCTTTGTAGATCGTATTGAGTCCTTCTGCCCCCTTGCCCAGCGGGACGTAAAGCGCATTGGTCACTGAAGCGATTTCCTTGAGAGTTGTTTCATCCAGAGTCGTCCGGACGGGTTGACCATTTTGGTCCCGGACGAAGTCCGTGCCACCATTTCTCAAGGGGATGGGAATCATGGATCCCTGAGGGCTTCCGACCCCAACCGTGTAGATGGCCATCCCGTTTTTTGCGGCTTCTTTGGCTGCATCGACGACCGAACCTTGGAGGTCCTCGCCATCGGTTAGAAGGACTAGCACTCGGTGGTTGTTGCCATTTTCTTTAAAAAGACGTTCTGCCTCTTTGATTGCACTGGCGAGGTCAGTGCCTTGGCGTGGAATGAGGTCGGTATCGAGTGCGTTCAAAGATTCACGGAACGCATCATAGTCCAAAGTCAGTGGGCAAAGGGCGAAGGCGCTTCCGGCGAATGGGATGAGCCCCACTCGGTCGCCCTCGAGCCGTGCGACGAAATCGATGATGCCAAGTCGAGCGCGTTCTAGGCGGTTGGGCGTTAGGTCATCCGCCAGCATGCTACGAGACGTGTCCACGGCGAAGAGGATGTCGATCCCCTTGCGCTTCACTTCTCGCCATTCGTAGCCGATTTGGGGTCGTGCGATAGCGCAAAAGGCCATGAACACGGCGAGCAGCCATAGCCCACGTTTGAGATTGCGACGCTTGGGTGAGAATCCTTCGGTGAGGCGTTGGCGAAAGCGTGGGTGAATCAGCTTGGCCAAGTCTGCCTCCCGGCGTTTGTCGAAGCGGAGGAACAAGCCGACGGCTCCGGCACAGAAGACGGTGCCCACGATGATCCAAAGGGGATAAGCGAAATGGAGTGCGGTGTCGTCCATGATTCAGTTAGGGCAGCCGCCGGAAGCGGGTCTGTGTTAGCAAAAGTTCTAGCAGGAGCAGTGTAAGGCCTGGCGCGAGGAAGTAGAGGAAGAGCTCTTCGTATTGCTGGTACTTCTTCATCTTCCGAGTCGTTTTTTCAAGTTGGTTGATCGACTCGTAGATCTTCTCCAGCGAGTCAGTATCGGTGGCTCGGAAGGATTGAGCGCCAGTCGCTGAGGCGACCTTGCCTAGCATTTCCTCATCGATATCGACCTTCATGGTTTGCAAAAAAGTTCTGCCGAAGGCGTCGCGAACGGGGATGGGGGCTTCACTACGGGTTCCGGCACCGATGGTGTAAACTTTGATCCCGAGGGCCTTCGCGGCTTCTGCTGCGGTGAGCGGATTGATCGCACCGGCGTTATTCACCCCGTCGGTTAGAAGAATGATGATGCGAGACTTCGCGGTAGAGTCCCGCAAGTGGTCGACCGATGATGCGATCGCAGAGCCGATGGCGGTGCCGTCCTCGACTTGGCCCATTTTGACGTCGGCGAGGCGTTTTGCCAAGAAGTCATGGTCAAGGGTGAGAGGGCTTACCAAGTAAGGCCTGCCGGCAAATGCCACCATGCCAAGTTTGTCGTTAGGGCGTTGGTCTACAAATTTGGCAACGACCTTTTTGACCACTTCAAGTCGGTTGGCGGGTTGGCCATCGAGTTTGAAGTCCAGCGCTTCCATGGAGCCGGAGACATCCAAGGTGAGAACCACGTCGATTCCGCTGGTTTCGATATCGGTCGAGCCCTTTCCGAGACGAGGTCGTGCCAGTGCGATGATCAAAAGCCCGAGAGCGATCAATCCAAAGAATGGGAGGAAACCGCCAGCTTTTGAGCGGGGGCGGGCACCGACGCTGATTGCATCCGCCGTGGATGGCATTTTGATCGCGACTGGCTGGCCCCAGCGGCCTTTCCAAATGGCGAGTAGGGGCAGGAAAAGCAGGAGGAACAGAACTCCCGGATGGGCGAATTGGAAACTCTCGTTCGTCATGAAGTGGGCTTGATGGACGTTGAGCGCACAAACTCGCGTGCGGTTTCGATGAGTTCCTCTCGTCGGCGGAAATCGAGGTTAGCCCCTGCGAATTTCGCGAGATCGCAGGATTTTAAAAACGGCTGAAGGGATTGGCTTTGGTGGATGAGAGTGGATTGATTTTTTTCCGTTAGATCGCGGAGGAACTCCTCGGTCGTGCGCCGGGGGGCGGCGATGCCGAATTGTGCCTCGATGTAATTCCGAACCAACTGCGCGGCGCGTTCAGCAAATGCATCTGCGGCCAGAGAATCCCGGGTGTTTGCTAGTTCCGTGAGTGATTTCAAGGCGATGGCGGATGGACGCGGAGCCGTTATCTTGCGTGAATGTTTTCTCCAGAAATAGGTGGCGAGGGCGATCACAGCGACGCTTCCAGCAATGCCTGCCCACCATGCGATGGGTGATTGGGGCGGCACGGGGATTTCTACCACGGCTTTCGGCCCGCGGATGTCCTCCGTTGCATCGGGCCCCTGTGCGAATAGGCTGCACGACAGCGCTGCGATCATGATGGCGCAGATCGCAAGCTGTGATGGAATGAGGCGAAGGTTGGGCATGGTGAGGGGAAATTAACCTGACTGCTGGCGGCGACCTTGGAAAAAACCGATGAGATTGGGCATCCAGTTTTCGCCATTGGTGAATTCTAGCAGATCGACCCCTAATGATCGGATGCGACTGGTGGTGAGTTCACGACGGGTGCGAGATTGCTTTTGGTAGGCGTCACGGACCTTTGCGTTGCCGGTGTCGATTTCGACGACTTCGCCGCTCTCTGAATCTTCGATGCAGATGCGTCCGACGTCGGGCAGGGATTCTTCCCGAGGGTCGGTGACCGTGACCGCGATCACATCGTGGCGGCGGTTTGTCACTTGAAGTTTTGTGCGAAGCAGGTTCAGGCGTTCTTCGAATGGACTGCCCAGGCAGAAGTCTGAAACGAGGAAGACCACCGACTTCCGATGAATCACTTGGTTCGCGAAGTCCAACGCCTTTGCGATGTTGGTGCCGCGTTGTTCTGGTTGGAAATATAAGGTCTCACGAATCAGTCGCATGATGTGCATGCGGCCCTTTCCCGGAGGGATGTATAGTTCGACATCATCGCTGAAAAGGATCAGGCCGACCTTGTCGCGGTTGCGGATTGCTGAGGCGGCAAGTACTCCGGCGGCCTCTGCGGCGAGTTCGCGTTTCGAATCAACTACGGAGCCGAAATCCGAAGACCCGCTGACATCGATCATGAGCAGAATCGTCAGCTCACGTTCTTCGGTGAAAAGTTTCACGTGTGCCTCGCCGGTGCGAGCCGTGACATTCCAGTCGATCGTCCGGACATCATCGCCGGGCATGTAATTCCGCACGCGGTCGAAGTCCATGCCTCGGCCTTTGAACACACTTGCGTAGCGGCCGGCGAGCGAGTCGTCGACCAGTCGGTTCGTCCTGACTTCCATCCGGCGGACACGGCCGAGGATTTCTGCGGCGCGTGCCTCTTCTTGATGGCTAGCGGATGTGTCTGCTTTGACCTTGCGCTTTATCATGGCACTGGCAACTCATCGAGGAGTCGCGTCACGATTTGGTCGCTGCTGAGGCCTTCTGCCTCGGCTTCATAGGTGACTGTCACGCGGTGACGCAACACGTCGAGTGCGACATTTTTCACATCGTGCGGGGTGACGTAGGCGCGGCCGTGGAGGAATGCATGGGCCCTGCTTGCGAGGGCGAGATTGATCGTGGCACGGGGTGATGCACCCACACGGATGAACGGGGCGATTTTGACGCCGTATTCGTCTGGGCGTCGGGTTGCGTGGACCAAGCGCACGATGTAGCGTTTGACCTTATCGTCCAGGTAAAGGCTGTTCACCACGGTGCGTGCCTTTTGAATCTCATCGAGGCTGACGATGGGGGTAGGTGTCGGCATTTCGTCGGTCGTGCCTGCGAGATCGAGCACGCGAAGTTCTTCTTCCTCCGTCGGGTAGTCCATCACCACCTTCATCATGAAACGATCTAACTGCGCTTCTGGAAGAGGGTAGGTTCCCTCTTGTTCGAGTGGGTTTTGGGTCGCTAGTACGAAAAAGGGAGAGGGGAGAGGGAAGGTTTCCTCGCCGATGGTCACTTGTTTTTCCTGCATTGCTTCTAACAGAGCGCTCTGCACCTTCGCGGGAGCGCGGTTGATTTCGTCAGCAAGGATGAAATTGGCGAACACCGGGCCGTGTTTCACGCGGAAGCGAGCTTCACGAGGGTCGTAGATTTCCGTGCCCACGATGTCGGCGGGCAGCATGTCTGGGGTGAACTGGATCCGATGGAATTTCGCATTTACGAGTGAGGCCAAGGTTTTCAGTGCCAAGGTTTTGGCGAGGCCGGGGACGCCTTCGAGGAGGATGTGGCCCTTGACGAGGAGCGAAATGAGGAGGCGGTCGACGAGATCGCTCTGGCCAATCAAGTAGCGGCCGATTTCGCTGCGAAGCGGTTGAATCCAATGAGAGGCATCGCGGACGAAGGCTTCGGAATCCGCTGGATTCGCGAATGGTTGAGTTGGGGTTTTCGCGAATGGGTCGATCGGGGTTCCTTTTTCAAATGTCATGGGTCAGTGGCGGTTCTTTTTTAAGTTGAGTCATCCAAGGCGTTGGGATCTTGGGGGATAGTGAGTTGTCAGCGGTCACGAGTGACAAGCGAAGCAGGGTGGTAAAATCGTCTAAATTCTGTTGGCTTGGGATGGTGAAGGATCTCTGGTTGGGTCGAGTCTGTCTGGGTGCTGGGTCACATCCAAGCGCCAACTCTCCGAGTGTCGTAAATCAAGGTGTTCCAAGGGGGTGGTGCAAGTCGTCTGGATGCATCACAAATTATTGGACGACCGGAGTCGAACATGCTTGCGGTCGAGAATGATTCGTGGGAATCTCAATGCTCGAATGATCTGACCATCCTTGCAGGCAATGGCTCGCCAATTTGGCCCGTTACTTGCTTAGAACCTACAAAATAACGCCGCGCCGCACGATCATTCGGCGGTCGGCCACCGAATAGTTGCTCAAATATGAATCGATTGCGTGTCCTCAAGCTTGGCTGGGAGTTCCCCCCCCTCATCAATGGTGGCTTAGGAGTCGCGTGTCTGGGGCTTGCAAGAGCACTTGCCAAGCATGTCGATCTAACGGTTCTTGTTCCGAAGGCATCGCGGGATGAGGTGCCAGAGGACTTCAATCTCATGGGGGTTAATCATCTCACGGTGAGCGACTTGAAATCGGCAGAGACGCGTTACCGGTATGAAAGTTTTGCGCAGGTCCGACAGGTGCCAGTGAGTCTTGATCCGTATGAGTGCGGCGAATCAGCTGAGGCGATTGCGACTGGTCATGTCATGGAACCGGGGGAGGAAGCCGCATTTTCAGAGACCACCCACCGGCAGCTTGAATCGTTCAAGACTGGCGAGCTTTACGGGTCGGATTTGGGAAGTAAGGTGGTCGAGTTTTCTAAGATTGCGGCAAAAATGGCGATGTTGGAGACATTTGACGTCATTCACGCGCATGACTGGATGACTTTTTTGGCTGGGGTCGAGGTCAAGAAAGCGACAGGCAAACCCTTGGTCGTGCACGTGCACGCCTTGCAATACGATCGTGCTGGGGCGGATGCGAGGGGGTGGATTTACGAAATCGAAAAATACGGGATGGAGGAAGCCGACTGCGTGGTGCCGGTGAGCCACTACACGGGCCTCATCATTTCGAGTTACTATGGGATCGACGCATCGAAAATCCGGCCAGTTCACAATGGGGCGCACCCCGTCGAGGTTTTCACGATGAAGAAAAAATTTCCCGAGAAGCTCGTTTTGTTTCTGGGTCGGTTGACGTCACAAAAGGGTCCTGAGTTTTTCTTGGAGACCGCCTCGCGAGTGATTGCACAAAATCCGAACGTGCGCTTCGTCGTTGCTGGGACGGGTGACAAGTTGAGGCCATTGATTGAGTCCGGCGCATTCAGGGGGCTTGGTGGACACTTCCATTTCACGGGTTTTCTCGACAAAGATAAGGTCAACGATCTACTGTCGATGACGGATGTGTATTGCATGCCATCGGTTTCTGAGCCGTTTGGCTTATCGGCCCTGGAGGCGGCACAGTTCGGGATTCCGGCGGTGATTTCTAAGCAATCGGGTGTGGCCGAAGTGCTGAAGGGGGCTCTCAAGGCCGACTTCTGGGATGTCGAGCTGATGGCGAAGCATATCAATGATTTGCTCAGTGATGACGAACTTCGCGAGCGGGTCGTCGAGCAAGCCAAGCATGACATCGCGGCATCCACCTGGGATGCGGCAGGCGCCAAGGTCGTCGAGATCTATCGGGAATTCGCCAGTTAGTTTTTTAACGCATCCAATTATCTCTCAAACCCATGCCAGACGTCTCGCTCTATTTCCAAGTTCATCAACCGAACCGACTACTGTCCTACGATTTTTTTCGGATTGGTGAAAATGCCCTTTATGAGGATGCCGCCATGAATGTGGAGATCCTCAACAAGGTGTCGGACAATTGTTATTTGCCCGCCAACCGAATGTTCAAAAAGTTGGTCGATGAGAATGATGGTCGCTTTCGGATGGCATTGTCGATCAGTGGCACCGCAATCGAACAGATGGAACGATATCGGCCCGATGTCCTTGATTCATTTCGCGAGCTTGTTGCCACCGGAAGTGTAGAGGTGCTGGCGGAGACCTACTATCATTCGCTTGCGTTCGTGCATTCAAACAAGGAGTTTGATCGCCAGGTCGAGATGCATCTGGATAAGCTTGAAGAGGTTTTTTCGGTTAGGCCGCGTGTCTTCCGGAATACGGAATTGATCTACAATGATTCCATCGCTGCGAAGGTGGAGACCATGGGGTTCGACGGAATCATCGCGGAAGGGGTCGATTGGAATTTGAATGGTGGATCTCCCAATTTTATCTATCAGGCGCCGGATGCCGCAAGGATCAAGACGATCCTGCGGAATACTCGGCTGTCGGATGATTTGGGATTCCGGTTTTCGGATCCATCGTGGTGTGAGTTTCCAGTGACTCCTGAAAAATTCGCCAGTTGGCTCAAAGACTGTGAGGGTGATGTGGTCAATATCTTCATGGATTATGAAAACATCGGTGAGCATCAGTCTGCAGAGTCGGGGATTTTTGACTTCTGGGCGGCATTGCCTCAGGCTGTAGAGGATCAGGGCTTGCAGTGGGTGACTCCGTCCGAGTCCGTGGAGCTGTATCGAGCCTCCCGCGAATACCACAGCAAGTTCATCACTTCATGGGCCGATGCCGAGCGTGATCTTTCCGCTTGGATGGGCAATGTGATGCAGCAGGAGGCGATCGCGAAAGTCCATCGGCTCGAGCATGAGATTCTGGCGGTCAATGACCCAGAGCTCACCGATACGTGGGCGAAAATGCAGACTTCGGATCATTTCTATTGGATGTCGACCAAGGGTGGCACCGATGGGAATTTCCATTCAACCATGACGCCTTACCCGAGTCCGTACGACGCCTATATTTATTTCATGAATGTCTTAGCCGATCTGCAAATTCGGCTTCGCCGCGCGCAGGATCAGCAGAAAATACCGCAATAGAGTGTCGATGATGAAAGCTGGAGAGTGGTAACTTGATGCTTGGAACCATGGGCGAGCTCGCTAGAATTTCCTCATGCGTACCAAGGCGGTTTCATTATTGAAGGAGTTGACGGAAGCTCATTCGGTTTCCGGACACGAGGATGAGGTTAGAGCGATTTTTATCGATGAGCTGTCGGACTGCGGTGAGCTATCGGCAGATCGGAATGGTTCGGTGTTCTGCGAGGTGGGCGATGTTGGGCCACGAGTCTTGGTGGCGGGTCACATGGACGAAGTGGGGTTCATGGTGCAAAACATTACGGCGGATGGGTTCATCCAGTTTGTGGCAATCGGGGGGTGGTGGGAGCACAACTTGCTTTCACAGCGCGTTGAGATCCTCACACGGGGTGGAGAAAAGATCCTTGGTGTGGTGGCGTCGCGTCCGCCGCATTTCTTGCCGGAGTCACAACGACGCCAGGTGATGACGATTGACCAGATGTTCATCGATGTCGGAGCGGATTCGCGCCGCGACGTGGTAGAGCGTTTTGGGATTTCGCTAGGGGACCCGATTGCACCGAGTTCGGGATTCACGGAGATTGGGCGGGACGATTACTTCATGGCGAAGGCATTCGACAACCGCGTCGGCATGGCGGGGACGATTCAGGCAGGTCAGATTTTGGCGCAGTCGGTGCATCCGAATCGGTTGGTTTTGTGTGGAACGGTGCAGGAGGAGGTGGGATTGCGCGGAGCCAAGACGGCGGCTAATTTTTCCAAGCCCGATGTGGCGATCATCCTTGAAGGCCCGCCTGCGGATGACACTCCGGGATTTGCGCGGGCCGATTGCCAAGGTCGACTCGGTGGGGGAGTGCAGATCCGGATGTTTGACCCGACGGCCATCACCAACCCTCGATTGGCGAGATTGGCGATCGAGACGGCGGTCGAGGAGGGGATCCCTCATCAAGTCACCGTGAGGCGGAGTGGTGGCACGGATGCGGGTGCCTTCCATTTGGCGAATGAAGGAGTTCCAAGCATTGTTTTAGGGGTTCCAGCGCGTTACATCCACTCACACAATGCCATCATCGATGTGAATGACTACTTGAGCATGCTCGCGTTGACCATCGCGTTGGTGAGGAAACTTGATGATGAAGCGGTCGAAGGATTGGTTTCCTATCTTTGATGGAGGGTGAGATTTTGGGCTGGCGGAAAACCTTTTTTTGCGCTGGTCTACTGGCATGATTTTCGCGAAGCCAACGAAGAGTTTATTTCTCGCCGGGTTGATGGGTGTTACCAGCATGGTGCCAGTTCGCGCGGAGCTTCCGACGCTGAGCGAGAAGGATTGGCTCGGGTATTTTGTGGGATTTGAGGACAAGAATTCCCAACTTGGAGTGTCAACGGTCGGTAAGATCTTGCTGAAGGCGAAGGGGAAAAATGGCGATGTCCTCGGGCACGCGCAGGCGGTGGATATTGGAATGGTGATCGAGGAAACTCAAGCCGATGGCAAGGTCGTCCAGCGCAAGATCAAGCCCGAAACCCTCGAATCCGCGCAGCCCGCCACCCATAAGCCTGACCATGTCGCCTTCCGTGGCAAGGTGACGGGAGATGCAGAGTTTGAGGTGACGGTCACTGAGGGCAAAGCCGGCGAAATTTTGCTCGGCGGAAAGCTGTTAGATCCTGGTAAATCGAAGGGCGCCTTGAAATTTTCACTCGTGGTGAAATTCCCTAACGCCTATGCGAGTGCTAAAAAAGATGGCGACAAGAAGACGGAGAAGGCATTTGAGGACAAGACCAAAAAGGATCGTTTGCAGTTGATCTTGGTCGATAAAAAGCGGGTAAAAATTGAAACATCGGGGACGGTCGATGCCGATTTGCCGCAGATCAATGGAGTGGGAATTGCAGCGGCTCAGCTTGGGCTAGCGGCTTACCAAGGAAAAGAATTCGAAGTCACCGCGTCGGAAAACTCGCTGATGACCATTACCCCGGCGGGAGCAGGACCACTTCACGATGGCTTTGCACTTAGTTGGTCGGCGGATCCTGCAAAGGATCCTCAAGGACAGGCCCGACTTGCCATCAAGGTGAAGTGACACCAAGGAGGTGGGTAGTTGGCGATGCTTACACCCCAGGCAATTCCCATCCTTTTCGGTAGTCGCGTTTCACAAGTTTGTTGGCGAGTTCGTGATTTGAAATCTTCAGCCCCGGAGCATCCCAGCGGAGAACTTCACCTGGGAAGGGACTCGAAAGGCAGCCTAACAAGACCGCCTCGGTGAGCGGGCCTGCAATGTCGAAATTGGCACCCGTCTTGAAGTCACCTTTAAGGCAGCAGTCGATGAACTCGTGATAATGATCACCGGCTTGAACATCTGGCATCGGGTAGTTTTTGAATTTTTCTTTGGGAACCAGCAATGGGGCTCCGCCGTGGGGGAAAAGCATGACTCCGTCGGTGCCAAGAAAGACGCTTCCCTCTTTAGAAATACGCCCACCCGCTGCGGCGATGACTTCTGCAGGTAGTTGGGAATCCCCATCATACCAAGTGACTTTGACCGTATCGGCTGCGGTGTGTGCCGTCCCTTTGAAGGTGTATTCGACTAATCCATTGATGGCCCAGTTGGTGGCGTTAAGCGGTGCGGGGCCCTTCGAGCAAACCTCGATGGGAGCGGCGAGCTCCAACGCGCGGAACCACGCACTGAACATGTGGCAGCCCATGTCACCCAAGGTGCCCGTACCAAAATCACGCCTTTTGCGCCATTCTTGCGGGTGGTAATAGCCATTGATGAATGGGCGCTCCGCTGCAGGACCGAGCCACAAGTTCCAATCCAATTCCTTGGTGACTTCATCGGTTTGGCTAGGAACGGGCTCCATATCGCCCCATTTCTTGTATGACCAGCTGTGAACTTCCTTCACCTTGCCAATGGCACCCTGGCGGATCAAGGCGACGGCAAGCCGCTCGTTGCGTCCTGCTGAGACTTGAATGCCCATTTGGGTGACCACCTTTTTCTCCCGCGCCCGCAGCATCATTTGGCGGCACTCGAACAAATTTTGTGCGAGTGGCTTTTGACCATAGAGGTGCTTGCCTAACGACATCGCTTCGAGGCCGATCGAGCCGTGCAGGTGGTCGGGGGTCGCGACGTTCACCGAGTCGATGTGATCCGCTTCTTTTTCTAACAAATCGCGCCAATCGCAGTAGCAGGTGGCCTTTGGAAATAATTTGCTGGCCGCCGCGAGATTGTTGCTGTCGACGTCGCACAGGGCCACGATTTCAATCATTGGATGGCTGGCGAGCGATTCGAGGTCGCTCTCGCCCATGCCGCCGACGCCGATCGACGCATGGCGGAGTTTGCCATTGGGCGAGGCGGCACGCAGGCCGCTGGTGACCCATGGGGCCACTGCCAGTCCGGCAGCGGTGGTGGTGAGGAAGCGACGGCGGGAAACGAGCGGTTGCGGCATCTCAACCGAACGTCATTGCGACTGGGAGTCTTTCAATATTTGCGCCAGTTTGCGGAAAATCCTAAGATGTCGGGCCGTTCAGGGGCTCGTCGCTGCGCGGACGTCTTGGATCACGAGCTGCAGGGTGGTCTTGCCGCGGAAGGTGTTACGGTCGATGGTGAATGCGATGTCCCAAGGCGGGTCTGGCAGCGGATGCTCGCCCCCACCAAAGAAAACTGCGTCCTGCTCATGGTAGCCTTGGCGAAGCATGAAGCGGAGGTGGTTGTTTTTCATGTGGAGCGGTGAGCGGCTCAATCCGACTTCGCGGGAAATGAAAACCGGCTGCGGATTCCCGCTACCAAATGGCTGCAACAATTCGTAGCTCGCGAGAAATTCTAGCGAAAGCTGGTCAAACGAAATTTCGGCATCGTACATCAATTTCGGCTGCCGTTGTTCTGGGCTGCTATGGCTCAAAACGTAGTCGGAAAAATGCTTTCGGAACTCATCGAGTTGGTCCTCATGGATAGAAAGTCCAGCGGCCATCGCGTGCCCGCCCCCAGCGATGAGGTCGCCCTCGCAGGCACGAATCGCGTCCACCAAAGAAATTCCTTCGATGCTTCGCCCTGATCCCTTGCCAATGCCACCTTCATCAATGGCGATGATGAAGGTGGGTTTGTGGAATTGGCGCATCAGCCGTGAGGCGACGATGCCGACCACGCCGTGATGCCAAGTTCGCGATCCAAGCACGATGACCGGGTCGTTAAGCGAATCAAACTCGCGGTTGAGCATTTCGATGGCTTCACGCCGGATCAAACCTTCGTGGGCCTGTCGCTGCTTGTTGTAGGCGTCCAGCTTTTGCGCGAGCTCTTGGGCGTGTCGTCGGCAATCCGTGGTCAGCGTTGCCAATGCGTCTTCGGGCACATCCATGCGACCAGCAGCATTCAGTCGTGGTCCGATGCGAAACCCAATATCCATCGAGGTGGTGTTGCCCGTCATCCCGCTGATTTCCTGCAGGGCACGTAGGCCAGGATTGAGAGTGTTCGAAAGGGATTTGAGCCCGTGGCGCACCATGATGCGATTTTCCCCGACCATCGGGACAATGTCCGAGATGGTCGCCACAGCCACCAAGTCCAGCAGTTCTTTGAGATCCAGCTCGGTCGCGCGGGTTTTCAGAAGCGCGTGGCCCAATTTGAAAACCACCCCTGCGGCACAAAGGTAGGTGAATGTATCGCCACATTTCGGGTTTACCAATGCGCAGCAATCTGGCCGCCCAGTCAATTCGGGTTCGTGGTGATCGACAATCAGCACATCGATGCCGTCGGCACGTAGCGCCGCAACTTCCTTCGCCACACGGGCCGAGGCCCGCACCGCCATCTTCGAATACGTCGAAGTCTTCTACAACCGCCAGCGCCTCCACAGTGCGCTGGATTACAAATCACCGGTGGACTTCGAAA
>CAILVZ010000316.1 GCA_903837825.1 Akkermansiaceae bacterium
CAAAATCAAAGACCAAAGTTTTATATTTCATCACCATGCAAGTTGGTTCATTCAAGCACGCAAGTCCTCACTAGACCAGCGGCAAATTCGGGTGAATGTCACCAGCGAGCGGAGAACTTTCTCCCTCGAGGTGCCTCAACAATGCCGCGAAGGCAATCATCGCCGCATTGTCGGTACAAAACACGGGAGATGCCACGACTAGCTCAGCGCCAGCGGCTTCACAGGCAACCTCAAACGCTGCACGCAATGCACGATTGAGACTCACCCCGCCGGATAACGCGATGCGGTCGTGGCCTACTTGCTTCGCAGCACGCAAGGTTTTATGAACGAGAATATCAATCACTGCTGCTTGAAATGAAGCTGCTAGATCTCCTAACGGAACCTCACCCTGCACCTTCTGGAGGGTATAAAGCACCGCCGTCTTCAATCCCGAAAATGAGAAATCCAAGTGCGGATCATGGATCATCGAACGAGGGAAATCATAGGCTTTGGGATTGCCACCTTTAGCAACTCTCTCGATCTCCGGTCCACCAGGGTAGGGCAAGCCTAACATCTTACCGACCTTGTCGTATGCCTCGCCAGCAGCATCATCACGCGTACCACCCACCTTTTGATAACGTCCAGCACCCTGGACATCCAGCAAGAGCGTATGACCACCCGAAACCACCAAGGCCAAATGCGGAGGCACTTCGGTCTGATGGATGAATGGCGAAAGCAGGTGCCCCTCAAGGTGATTGATCGCTAAAAATGGCCGCTTCATCGCGCAGGCCATGCCTTTGGCAGCCGTACTCCCAATCAACAACGATGACGCGAGCCCAGGACCATTGGTCGCCGCAAACGCGTCGATCTCGTGCATGCCAACCCCCGCATCGCCCAACGCTTGTTCCACCAGGCCACGTAAATGCAACGAATGATTGCGCGACGCGAGCTCAGGAACCACCCCGCCATATTCCCGATGCAATGGGATCTGGGACGCCACGACGGACGCTAGGACCTCGGTCGGATGCCCGCGCAATCCACGAACAATCGCCACGGCAGTCTCATCGCAGGAAGATTCAATCGCCAATATAAGTGCCACGACCAATTTCATAACCCAAGAACCCGCCCAGACCCGAACAAAAAAATCGCCGAATCGGCCTCATTGCCCCTCCATCATGTCCCCCACCACATCCTCTGGCTTGATATCCATACGCCCGTAAGAGGAAATCGCCGCCCTCACCATGGCCACTGCGCTCTCGCGCTCATCATGAACCACCTGCACCCCAAGTTCCCGCAAGCGCCGGACATCGCCCACATCCTTGGCACGACCAAAGATGCAAATTCCGGCATTCCTCTCCCTCACCAAAGGCACCGCCGCACACGTCGCCACCACCGACGTGAAGGTAAATGCCACCAACCGAGCCCGTCCGATCCCTGCCAAATCAAGTGCCTCTGGGTGAGTCGCGTCGGCAAATAACACAGGTTGCCCCATCCGCTTCAGCGCCCTTACCGTCTCCGAGTTGAGTTCCATCACCAAGGTGGAAACCCCACATCGCTTGAGCGCTTCATTCAGTGAGCGCCCCACCGACCCATAGCCGCAGATGATCGCATGATCGTGAATCTGCTTAATCATTTGGACTGGCGTCATCAACTCTGGCAATGACTCACGCCTCTTAAACCAGCCCGCTTTCTCTAACCATTTTCCTAACGGGTCCGCGCACTTGATGATCGAAGGAACCGCCGCCATCGTCACCGCGGTACACACCAGCAGCATTTGCTCAATGGCGGGATCAAACGATCGATACCCGCCTGCCTTGCGAATCAAAACCAACGAAAACTCGCCAGTACTCGCAAGGCTCCCCGCCGCAAGCAGTGCGGGTCGCCCTGCAAGTTTAAGCAGTTTGAGCACCAAAAACACGACGGCGCCCTTGAAAAGCAGAATCGCCATGCTGCCTAACAAAACCTGAGGCCAGTGCGAACCAATGACCGGCAAATCGATGAGCAGACCCACCGAAATAAAAAAAATTGCAATGAATAGATCCCTGAATGGCAGGATATCCGCTAGAATTCGATGGCTATAAATCGACTCACTCACCACCAACCCAGCCACGAATGCTCCTAAAGCGAGCGACAAATCGAATGCCCCGCCCGCAAAGGCGACCCCAGCGCAAAGTCCGATCACCGTCAAAGTGAACAATTCACGACTTCGAGTACGTGCCACCGCATGAAGCAACGGAGTCAACACCAACTGCCCGAACACCCAAGCGCCTAAGAGAAAAATCCCACCCTTGAGAGCGGAAAGACTGATCTGCCCTAACAAAGAACCCTGCCCTTTCCCATAGAGCGCAGGAATCACCATGAAAAAAATAATCACCATGACGTCCTGAAACAACGCAATTCCCAAACTTGCGCGACTCCCCGGATGATTTTGCTGACCCAAGTCCTGAAACGACATCATCGCCACCGCAGTCGAGCTCAATGCCACCGCAACGCCTAACACCATGCTGTCCACGATGGGAAATCCCGCATACCTAACCACAAGACTGACCACCCCGGTCGTCACGAGCACTTGCAACCCTCCCCCCACGAGCGCAGTTCGCCATAGATGCTTCAATTCACTCAGTGAAAATTCAATCCCTAGCGTGAACATCAAAAGAACCACTCCAATTTCGGCAAGGTGACTGATCACCGGGTCCCCCTTATCCAACCCCACAAGCCAAAGAAGACCAAAATTTCCAATCACCACCCCACTTAGCAAATATCCAACCAGTAAGCTTTGCTTAAATCTAACAAGAACCAAAGAAATAAGCACCGCCAAGACCACTACCAAGGTCAACAGGGCGAACAACGGCGAAACATTCACGACCGCGCCGCCGAGAAAAAAACAATCCAATCCCATTGATGGAATCATCCGCCTGATTTCACCGATCGAAAAGAACAAAACAGCCCTATACGATTTTCGCAGGATAACTCACACCATCCATTCCCCTGAAAAACACCTCCACGACACCGCGCTTGATGTACCCCAAGGCGTAAAGCACCTCGCCCGTAGGCTTTGGCGCGACGCTCGTAATCTGACCCGCCTCCCCACCCAACGCATTTTCCAACGGTCCTGTGACCACCGGCGCTCCTGCGTGAAAGACGAACCGCGTCAATTGTTTGTTCACCTTCCCCGCCGACTTGATCCGTGAAATGACTTCTTGTCCAATATAACAACCTTTTTGATAGGAAATATCCGTGGACTCCAACAATGCCTCTGGTGGCAACATGCCATCAATCAACTCGCGCCCCCAACTCGGAATCCCATTCTGTATGCGCAAAACCTCGAGTTCATCTCCGTCGTAACATTGGGCCAATTCAGTGAAATCAACCACCTGCTCGCAAGGAATCCACCAGTCGGCACCATCCACCCCGAAACGATTGGAATGCCGCACCAAAACACCCGTCGGCGCGTTCATCGCCCCCCCAACGAAATGACACAACCGGTAAACTCCTGACAAATCACTAAACTCCACGTCATCTGCGATCAAATAACGAGTCAGCCTTGCCATGAGATCATCGGCACTTCCCGCAGGCCCTTCGACCCACAGCGCACCTACATCATCTTCCGTCACCATCACTCGGAATTGGAGACGCCCCTTTGCATCGGTCACGCACGATGGCAATGCAATCTCCTTCCCAATCACCCGCCGGACATCTTGGGTGATTTGCCCATTCAGAAACCTAACCGAATCAGGCCCTATAAACCGCAATACGGTTGGAGCACCAAGATCGATCCACCTCACCGAATTCATGCGGGATGCAAATAAGGTTTCGCGAGCGCCGAATAATCCAGCCCTCCAAGCCCGTCGGTATCGAGCTCATTCATGCGTTTGGAAACGGAGGTGATCGCAGGCGTCTGCAATCCGGCTGATTCGGCCAGAGCGAGCATGTAGCGCGCATCTTTCCCCATGTTAGAAAGCGAAAAATGCGTCTCAAAATCTCCAGCGACCATGGTAGGTAATTTCATCGTGGCCAACGCAGACGAACTGACATTCAAGGAGATCGCTTCAATCAAACATGCAGCGTCCACCCCGTGAGAAGTAGCGATCGCCAGAGACTCTGCCAACGCCTGCACCGTGCAAGCAGATATCAAGTTGGTCGCGAGCTTCACCACCATCGCGCTACCTACGCCGCCACAATGCAATCGGCTTTTACTCGTAACACTCAGATACGGCTCCAACTCTTCGGCCAAGTACACATCACCACCGATGTAGTAAATCAACTGACCACTTTCAGATGCGATTTTACTCCCTGTGAACGGTGTATCCAGAAAACGACATCCTCGATCCGCACATACGTTTTCTAACCAATGAATGGTGTCCAGATCCAACGTCGCATGGTTCAATAAAATTTGCTCCGGCTTCAGCAAATGAGCGAACCGTCCAACCACCTCACGAACCGCAGGCGCATCTTTTAGATAAATCGAAATGATCGATGCTCCTTCGATCGCAGCCTCGGGCGTATCCACCTCTCCTGGCAATGCTTTTGGGGTGCGATTCCAACAAGCCACCCGCCATCCCGCATCACTGAGGCGCCGACACGCACGCGACCCGATGATGCCAAGCCCGAGAACCGCGACTGGAGTCGTCAGAGAAATCCTCATTGTTGCCGCTGCAGTGCAAGTTCTACCAGTTTCGCGGCTTGCTGCCGGATCTCCTTGATGGTCTCGACAGTCGGAGGCTTACCCTCCTCAAGCACCATGCCAGTCCGAAGCCCAGAAAGCACTTCGCGCATCGCAATGTAATTCGGCCGCTCCGAAATTTTCGGCTCAAGTCCTCCAATCGATTCGGTATAGTAGTCGGCAATGTCCTCGCGCATCACCTTCCGAGCTCGCTCCTCAGAGAACTGCTTCTCCACCGCCACCGTTGAAACTTCTAGCGCACGGATCCAGCCGCCGAGCGAAATCAAATGTGCCAAGTCTGCATCACGCAAGCTGACCAACTCCGCCTCCACATCCTGCTGCGTCGAAGACAGCTCCTTTTTCAACTGAGCGACATCTTTGTTCTTCGCACTATCTAACAGACTCGCTGCATGACGATTCACGCGATCGCCCGCACCAAGCGCTTTGCCATAGCGGGTCAAGTCCTTGGCAAGCCCCTCGACCTGTTCCAGTTGTTCGGCTTGCACCACTAAAAATCCATCTGCGATTAGAAATCCAAGCTCGATCGCCAAATCAGCACGATCTTGCGACATCCGCGCCGGCATTTTTCTAGCAACATCCGCAATCGGTAAAGGCATCAAAAACTGGAGAGTATCGAACAACTTCGAAATGGAAGGCGCCGTGAATTCATTCACCCCAAGTTCTTCGCGGACGTGGGCCTCGTCGATCAAATCCTTCGGAATCTCAGGCGCTGCCTCGGTCGAGGGATCTTCCGCCCGCATCGGAAGCGCAAACGCGATCACCAATCCCAGCATGAAAAAACAATTCAGTTTCACAGGGATAGTCTGCCATCACCCACCTCATAGAGCAACCGACAAAATTCAACCCCATCCATTTCCAGCCCTCTGGCCGATGCCAAAAATTTGGATTGCCAAGTCCATCCAAGTGCTCCAACCTCCTCTCGTTGGAGCGACCGAGTGGTATCTTGCGTCATTTCTCCAACCTTTGGGTCAACGCCCATCTGCCCTGCTGAAGCATGGAAGCTGCCTTAAGCTAACCAACCTCGGCGAACCTGCAGACTCGTTGGATACCACCCCTGCACCGCAGATGGTTGAGCATTTTCACTCATCCATCCGGCTCAACCATCACATCTCAACCCTTATTTCCATACCTCATGGCCGGTCACAACAAGTGGTCAAAGGTCAAACACATCAAAGCCAGAGTCGATGCCATCAAAGGCCGGGTCTTCAGCAAGTGCGCTCATGAAATCGCCCTTGCCGCCCGCGCCGGAGGAGGCGACCCCACGGCAAATTCCCGCCTCCGCACTGCCATCGACAACGCCAAGTCCGTTTCTATGCCAAAAGACAACATCGACCGCGCCATCAAAAAAGGCAGTGGCGAACTCGGCGGCGAAGCAATCCAAGAAATCTCCTACGAGGGCTACGGCCCTGCTGGCACCGCATTCATCATCGAAATGGCCACTGACAACCTCAACCGCGTCGCCGCCGATCTCCGCCTCATTTTTTCAAAAAATGGTGGTAGCGTCGCGACCCAAGGCAGCGTGTCCTACCAATTCGACCGCAAAGGCGAAATCCGCATCCCTGCAGCAGACATCTCCGAGGATGACGTCACTCTCAGCGCCATTGAGGCAGGTGCCGACGACGTTCTGAGCGACTCAGACGAACACATCATCCTCACCGCCGCCAACGAACTTGGTTCCACCGCCAATGCCCTCCGCGCATCTGGACTCAACATCATTTCCGAAAAGCTCGTCTCAATCGCTCAGACACCTTGTGTCGTCAGCGACATCAGCACCGCCCGCCAAGTCCTCAAGCTTTATGATTTGCTCGATGACTATGCGGACACCCTCAACGTCTTCACCAATTTCGAAGTAGCAGACCCGATCTTGGATCAACTCGCTTCCTAAACACTTTCCAAAGCATCACGCACCCCAACCTTTCCAATCTTCCGGATGAGCAATCAAAAAAAACAGGATACCGCAGCGCCGACATCATCGGGCACGGAGAGCGATGGCACCCCAACCCGCAAACGCGCAACGAAAAAAGTCGCCGCTAAAAAGGCCACCAAAAAGGTCGCGGCATCCGCACCCGAATTCGACTTCGTCGCACCAGCAACCAAAACCGCGCGTGCAAAAAAGGCCGCTGCTCCCTCACCATCCACCGATCCCGCCTCCGATGCCCCCCCACGTCGATTCGGCCGCGTTCCCGGTGGTGGACCCACTGCCACCCGAGAGCCCTCGGAGCATCCTGTGCCCGGACCTGAAGCCTCGACGCCATTTCCATCGTCTCGGCCCCCAAAGCTCCAAGACGGAAATCCCACACCCCAAAACCGCACTCCTGAGGAAAGCCATTCCCATCACAGCCAAAACGAGGACAACTCAGGCCACCCTCGTGAAAGCCGGAGCAAGCGTCGCAGAGAAAAACGCAAACGCCGCAGAGAACAACAAGTCGGTAAACCAGGCTCACCCCAAAGTGGACAACCTCATTCCCAACACCAACACCAGAACCGCAACCGTCATGACAACAGCGGCCAAGCACCGAGCCGCGCCGGCAACGAAGACCGCCGACCCATCCAACTGACCGGCCCAAAAGTCGAGACCAATGGCGTGCTGGAACTCGCTCCAAAGGGCTTCGGATTCCTGCGGGTCCCTGGCAAGAAATTCGACCAAGCACGCGACGATGTTTTCGTCGCCCCAGAGACGATTCGCAAATACAACCTCCGCCTTGGCCAGTGGATCCACGGCACCCATCAAGAAGGCCCACGCGGCCCTCAACTGGTGGACGTAACACTGGTCAATGACCAACCCCCAGAACAAGCCGCCAAGCTCCCGCATTTTGACGAACTCAAGGCGATCAACCCAAGCCGTCGCATCAGTTTTGAAACGACCCCATCGCGTTTCACCACCCGTGTCGTGGACATCATGGCACCCGTCGGCCGCGGCCAACGCGGACTCATCGTCTCGCCTCCTCGCTCAGGAAAAACCACCCTACTCCTGCACATGGCAGAAGCCATCCGCGAGAAATACGATGAAGCGATCCATCTCATGGTCGTGCTCGTCGACGAACGTCCCGAAGAAGTCACCGAGTTCCGACGCGCCCTCCCAGGAGCAGAAATTTACGCGAGCTCAAATGACGAACAACCTCGCAACCACGCACGCATCGCCGAGCTCGCCATCGAACGCGCCAAACGCCTCGTGGAGTCTGGAAAAGATGTATTCCTCATCATGGACTCCATCACTCGCCTCGCCCGCGCCTACAACGCTGGCATGAACCAACGCGGCCGTGGCACCGGCTCCGGAGGGATCACGATCGGCGCACTCGAAGTCCCCCGCCGGCTTTTCGCTGCCGCCCGCAACACCCGCGGTGGTGGCTCGCTCACCATCTTGGCCACGGCCCTGATCCAAACGAATTCCCGCGCCGATGAAGCGATCTACATGGAATTCAAAGGCACCGGAAACATGGAACTCGTCCTCGACCGCAAGATCGCGGAAAATTATATCTATCCGGCAGTCGACATTTTTAAATCGGGCACCCGCCGCGAGGAGATCCTCCTCCCTGACCACATGCTTCACAAAATTCACCTGATCCGCCGTGGTCTATCCGGACACCGTCCGGCAGAAGCGATGGAGCGCCTATTATTCTTCCTCAAAAAATTCCCTAATAACCCTCAAATGCTGTTAGAAATTAAGGGCTAATCCATCGAACCATTCGCCAAACCACCTCACATCCCATTCACAATCGATCTTTCCAGCATCGCTGGAATTGACACGCATCCATTCCCATCCACACGCTCACCCCATGTCATCACTCACAAACAAGGTCGCTGTCGTCACCGGAGGTGGCCGCGGAATCGGTCAGGAAATCGCCCGCGCTCTCGCAGCCCAAGGCGCCAAAGTCGCTGTCGTAAGCCGTAGCGCATCAAGCTGCGGAAAAGCAGCCGAAGAAATCAACGCGGCTTTCCCTGGCTCTGCGACCGCGTACGCGGTGGATGTGGCCGACCACGCCGCAGTGCAAGAACTCGCGAAAACCATCGGCGAGGATCTCGGAACGGTGAACATCCTCGTCAACAACGCTGGGATCACCCGTGACGGCTTGCTCATGCGGATGAAAGAGGAAGACTGGGACACCGTCCTCGACACGAATCTCAAAGGCGCATTCAACACGGTCAAGGCCTTCATGCGTGTCCTCATGAAAGCCGAAGACCCACGCATCATCAACATCGCTTCGGTAATCGGACTCATCGGCAACGCCGGCCAGACCAACTATTCCGCCAGCAAGGCCGGACTGATCGGCTTCACCAAAGCCGTCGCCCGCGAACTCGCCGGCCGCCAAGTGACTTGCAATGCGGTGGCCCCTGGGTTCATCACCACCGACATGACCGATGAACTTCCAGACGCGATCAAGGAAGCCGTCGTCTCGAAGATTCCCCTCGGCGTCTTCGGCGAAACCAAGGACATCGCCGAGGTCGTCACGTTCCTCGCGAGCCCCGCCGCCCGCTACATCACCGGGCAAGTCATCGCGGTGGATGGTGGAATGACCATGTAGCCCGAAGCATTTGGATTCGAATTTGACAGATTCTGCGCCGCTCCATTCATGGATCTCATCCTTCTTCGACACGGCAAGGCCGAAATGACCAACCCAAGTGGCGATTTCTCGCGTGCACTGGTGGAAAAAGGCCGCAACCAAGCACGCCGAGCAGGGAAACTCCTGCGAAACGCCGGACTCCTGCCCGACATCGTGCTGACCAGCCCACTCATCCGCGCAAGGCAGACGGCAGATGAATTTTGTGAGGCCGCAGAAATCCCAGGTGCCGTGATCCAAGGTTGGCTCAGTTCAGGCATGCACCCTGAGTCTGCCCTCAAAGAACTCGCCGCTTTCCAAGATTTCAAGAGGGTCGCGATCGTCGGCCACGAACCGGATTTCTCCAATTTCATCGGGTGGTGCCTCGGCGCCAGTGGCAGCATCCACATCAAAAAGGGCTCCCTTGCCTGCCTCGAAATATTCCCACCCTCTCGGATCAGCACCCTCAAATTTCTCATCCCGCCCAAACTCGCCGAGGAGCCAGAACCCTAATCCACTCCGCCCAGCAACTATAGCCGAGGCAATCACCCGACACGATTTAAAATCATTCCGAGGTTTTGGTTGCCAGTTGCCCGCTCTCGACTGAGTGTCTTTTTCTGCTCCTATTTTCCAAAAGATCCGCATGAAAGTCGTCGCCATCGCCAACCAAAAAGGCGGCGTGGGTAAAACCACCACCGCTCTGAACCTCTCCGCCGCCCTTGCGCTGCGGGGCCAGCGGGTGCTCTTGGTCGACCTTGACCCCCAGGCCAACTGCACCAGCGGCCTCGGCATTGAACCCGTTGAGGGCTGCAGCATCTACCCAGTGTTGGTTGGCGAAACCACGGTTGCTCAACAAATTTTGCCAACAGGCCGTGAAAATCTCTCACTGCTCCCGTCAGAAATGGATCTCGCGGGCGTGGAAATCGAGCTCGCCCGCAGCGATGACCACCTGACCCGCCTCCGCACGATCCTCCAGGCACTCAAGCCCAACGACCTTTTTGAATACTGCATCCTCGACACCCCCCCCTCACTCGGTGTCCTCATGACGTCTGCCCTGGCAGCAGCGGATGAAATCCTAATCCCGCTCCAATGCGAATGGTTCGGACTCGAAGGATTGGCCAAAATTGTCCATGTGATCGACCAAATCCGTGGCTCAGACGCAAACCCAACGATCAAATTGGAAGGAATCGTCATGACCATGTACGATGGCCGCACCCTGCTTTCACGCCAAGTCGTCGAGGAGGTCTCGCAATTTTTCCCAGAGCAAATCTACTCAACGGTGATTCCGAGAACCATCCGGATCGGCGAGGCCCCCAGCCACGGCAAAACCATCTTCGAACACGACCCATCAGGCGTCGGAGCTCAAGGCTACGGAAACCTCGCAGACGAATTCCTCAAACGCCACAAGCCCCCAGAACCGCCCATCACCCCAAAGTGAACTAGAATTCCCCTAGCACCCCCAAAAAATCGCCACCGCCCGCCCCCTCCAATTCGCCGAATTCCTCAACGTTTGAGGGCCGTGGCCACGATGGAAGATATGGATTCCGGCTTGACCTCCTGCCATGAAATGTTGACATTTCACGACTTCGCGAATGTCGCATCATCTGCGCCAACTCAAAAAACCGGCCTCTCACGACTCCACGTCACTACGGCCAGCCTATTTTCCTACCACTCTCTCAATTTAAACGACTTCCATGTTCAAAAAGCTTTTTGGTAATTTATTTTCCAATGATATCGGCATCGACCTTGGCACCGCAAACACGCTGATCAACGTCAAAGACCACGGAATCGTCCTCCGCGAGCCTTCCGTCGTGGCCGTAAAAGCCGGCACCAACGAGGTGCTCGCGGTTGGCGACGATGCAAAACGCATGCTCGGCAGAACCCCAGGGAATATCGTGGCGATCCGCCCCCTAAAAGACGGAGTGATCGCCGACTTCGAGGTCACCGAGGCCATGCTCCGCCACTTCATCCGCAAGGTCAACAAAGGCCGACGCTCGAATCCTCGCGTGCTCATCGCGATCCCATCTGGAATCACCGAGGTGGAACGCCGTGCCGTTCGTGAGTCCGCCCTGCAAGCAGGCGCCCGTGCCGTTTACCTCATCGAGGAACCCATGGCCGCAGCCATCGGCGTCGGCCTGCCCGTGCAAGAAGCCGCCGGAAACATGATTGTCGATATCGGCGGCGGAACAACCGAAGTCGCACTCATCTCACTCTCAGGAATCGTTTATGCCCGCAGCGTTCGCACCGCTGGCGACGAGCTGGACGAATCCATCATCCAATACATGAAGCGCGCCTACAATCTGATGATTGGTGAACGCACTTCGGAAGACATCAAAATCCGACTCGGATCGGCCGCCCCGCTCCCAAAGGAAATGACCATGGAGGTCAAAGGCCGCGACCTCGTGGCGGGCCTCCCCAAAACCATCACCATCACCTCTCAGGAAATCCGCGAAGCCATGGCGGACCCACTCAGCACCATCGTTGATGCCGTCCGTACCACTCTCGAACGCTGCCCACCCGAACTTGCTGCCGACCTCGTCGACCGAGGAATCGTGCTGGCAGGCGGAGGAGCCCTCCTCAAAGGACTCGACCGCTTGCTGCGCGAAGAAACCGGACTGCCTGTCCACATCGCCGAGGACCCCCTCAGCGCCGTGGCCGAAGGCACAGGCAAGGCTCTTCAGGAATTTGCGCTTCTGGAACGGGTCGCCAATTCCGAACGCTAATCGGCAACCCGGCCATGAAGCCGCTCAATCTCATCGCCCTTCTACTCTTCCTTGGGGGAACGGTCTGGACCTTCACTCAAAGCGAACGCGCCGTGCGCGAGGTGCAGAACGTCTACTTTTCTGCGATGGCGCCATTCCTGAAATCAGGATCCAAACTGGAAACGCAATCAAGGGCGTTCTTTGATGAAGTCCAACACTCAACCAAACTCGAGGTCGAACTGGGGGTGGTGCGCAACGAACTCGGCCGACTTCGCATACTCGAATCCCGCTTCCGCGAAATGGAGACCGAAAATGAACGCCTCCGACATGCGCTCGATTACAAAAAAGCAACCCACTTCGATGTGGTCCCAGCACAAATCATCCGTCGCCAACCCACCACCTGGTGGCAAACGGTAGACATCGATGCAGGCGAAGAACGTGGAATCGGAACCCAACTCGCCGTACTCTCAAGCGACGGCCTCGTCGGCAAGATCGACCGAATCTATCAAAAACAAAATCGTGCATCCGTCCTGCTTCTAACCGATGAAAAATGCCAAGTTTCCGCGAGGGTAGAAGGCTCTCCGGAGGTCGGCATCCTGAGCGGTCAACGAGGCCAATTTGAGGCCAACCCACTTCTTCGCCTACGATTCCTCTCTGCCGACGCGTCACTCCGCCAAGGCCAACGCGTCTTCACCACAGGACGCGGAGGGATTTTTCAACCTAACATCTTACTTGGAACCATTGATTCCGTCGAAAAAGGCGCGCTGGATTCCGAAGCTCTCGTCCGCCCATCGGTGAACTTCGCGGATCTCAGCACGGTATTTGTTGTACTCTCTGCCGATCCCTAACGCTTACGTGATCCGTTATTCATTCACTACCATCCTGCTCTTGCTCACCGCGTTTGTGGTACAGCAGTTCATCCCTGCATTCACTTCATTCCATCACTCGCGGATTCTACTCGTTCAACTGACTTTCCTCTGCACGGCCGTCACCGTCGGCCAACCAACCATGCTCTTGCTCGCCTTCATCGGCGGCTTCTTTTGGGATGCGCACTGCGCAATTGGCCCTCATGGCGGTGACCCTGAGGTCTACGTCCAGCAAGTGGAATCCCTACGCTTTGGCTACTCGATCATTCTCTTTGGCGCCATGGGCTTCCTGATGCAGGGAATCCAACCACTTTTCAAACAAGGGAAATGGCAGTTCTCTGCTTTCCTCTCTGGCGTCGCCATCCTCCTCTATCTCACTGCAGAATATGCAATCATCAACTTCGTCCGCGGTGATTTCACACTGTCCACATCGACGATCATGCAAATGATCTTCACCGCGCTGCTGACCATGTTGTTCTCGCCTCTCGTATTCTGGTTGCTCTTCCGCATTGCTAAAGCCTGCGACCATTCGATCGATCCAGATGCCGGCCGCAGGCGACGCCAAATCTACTGAGCTCATGGAACCCAGCTATCGCTTCCGAATCTACCTCCTAACAGCACTCGTGCTGATAGGATTCGGAGGATTGTTGACGCGTCTCTATGATTATCAAATCGAGCGCCGTGAAGAGTTTCTCCAACAAGTGCCGGGGAACCACACGGTGACGATTCGAGAACCCGGCATCCGCGGAGAAATCACCGACCGCAATGGCATCGTCCTCGCCCGAAATAAACTCAACTACGAGGTCTCCCTCAACCTTGAGGAAATCCGACAAGCGTACCTCTCACAACATCTCGAAAACCCAACACTGAAACGGATCGCCCAAAAAAATGGCCTTCCCCGCCAACGCTCGGAAAAAGACATCGTCGCCATCGTCAACGAGGGCGTGATCGCAAGACTTCGCAAACTCGACCTCGCCAAAAACTACAAGGCAGGCGACCTCCGCGCACATTTCCTGACCCACGGCGGCCTCATTCCATTTAGCTACCGCTCCGACTTGAACTACTCGGACTTCTCGAAATTTGCAGAACACAATCTCGAACTTCCCGGAGTCTATCTGAGCGTTCGTCCACAACGGGAATATCCCTACGGTGCCCTAGCGAGCCATGTACTCGGCTACCTCAAACAATGGGAAAAAGGCGACGTTCCTGAGAGCGCAACACACAGGTTCGATCACTACGTCGGCGAAGAAAAAGGCATTGCCGGAGTCGAAGCCACGATGGATGAAATCCTCCGTGGCCCGGAAGGCCGAAAGAGCATCGTTCGGGACGAAAAAGGCCGCACGATCCGACCATCGGACTACACCAAACCTGGAATCGGTGCCAAACTGCAGCTCACCATCGATGCCTATGCGCAATACCTGCTAGAAACTACCTTGCGACTCGCCGGACGCGCCGCAGGTGTCATCATGGATGTGAACACCGGCGAGGTCCTCGCCATGGCTTCAGTGCCAGATTACGACCCCAACGATTTCATTCCCAGCATCTCGCAAAAAAGTTGGGATGTGTACCGCTCGAACCAACAACTTGCGCCTTTCACGAACCGCGCGATTTCAGAGTTTACGCCCGGATCAACCATGAAAGTCCCTACCGCGATCGCTGGCGCCCTCGCGGGCATGGGCTCGCGCACGTATTCTTGTGATGGCTTCGTCACCTACGGAAATAAAAACGTTGGTTGCTGGATTTGGAACCTCCACAAAGGCCACCACGGCAATCAAAATCTTTCCCAAGCTATCCAACATTCCTGCAACCCCTACTTCAATAAACTTGCCAACACAATCGGCTGGAAGGCCCTCGTTGACGGATGCGAGTTGGTCAATATCGGCAAGAAAACCGGCATCGAACTCCCGAAAGAGGATGCAGGAACCTTACCTGGAAGCAGCGCTTGGCGCAGCGCGAACCCTACACTCGTGATGAGCCCCGTGCTCAATGCATTTCTATCCATCGGACAAGGCGACACACTCGCAACTCCCTTGCAAATCTGCTCAGTCGCTGCCTGCCTCGCAAATGGTGGCAAGTACTATAAACCTCGTATCGTCAAAAAAGCGACCTCACAAGATGGCAAAACCCTCATCGCCGATACGCCAAAAATCGAGGTCGACCTCACGAAAGCCGGCATCAAACCCAGCGACATCGAACTGATCCGCCGTGGCATGTGGATGTCGACCAACGAAGAAGGCGGCACTTCCGGCAAAGTCAAAAGCGCTCACATCGAAGCCGCATCAAAAAGCGGAACCGCGCAAACCACTGACAACGGGAAAAAATCAAACAACTCGTGGGTCATGAGTTTTTCTCCATACGAAAACCCCAAATACGCGGTTTGCGTCCTCGTCCAGAATGGCGGGTCTGGCGGTGGCGTATGCGGGCCATTGGTCAATCTAATCTATCGAGGCCTTTTCGCACGGGATCAAAATGGCATCAAACTCCCGCTAAAACCGCTAGCCAAAGCCTTGGGCAACACCGACCGCATCGAGAAAACCATCGACGTTCCCGCAGAGATGATCGCTTCCGTGGAAACGGGCGATGCAGAGGTGATTCCCGACATGCAAAGCATCAACCCACCTCCCGGAATCATCACGGATGAAATCACCGGCGAAACCGGCGACGAAGCCGGCGATGTCACCCCCTCCGGAAAAACCACCCTTTCTCCCAACATCACTCCTACCCCAACCATCACCCCCGAGGTGGACGAAGAGGGAATTGTCATACCCAAGGCCATTCCCGTTAAAGAGCCCTAACATCACCTAACAAATCTCCAAAAATCAACCCACTTCATTCAAACTAATATTATGATCCAACACATCAAAAGACTTCTCGGAATTGGTAAACCAAACCCATCACGAGGTAACAGCATCGTCGTCAACGTCGAAAAACTCGAACGCCGCGTGGCACTTCTCGAGGACGGAGTTCTCGAAGAATACACCGTCGAGCGAGAAGGCGACCAAAACATTGTCGGTGGCATCTTCAAGGGCCGCGTGAAAAACATCGAAGGTGGCCTCAAAGCCATGTTCGTCGACATCGGTCTAGACAAGAACGCTTTCCTTCACTTCTGGGACGCCATCCCAGCCGCTCTCGACGGAGGCTTGGAGGAAATCCAACGGGAAGGAAAAAAGAAACAGCAAAAGAAAATCACGTCGAAGGACATTCCGGACATCTATCCGATCGGCTCAGAAATTGTCATCCAGGTCTCCAAAGGCCCGATCGGCACGAAAGGCCCACGGGTGACCACCAATATCTCATTGGCCGGACGCTACCTGGTCCTCATGCCATTCACCGAACAATTCGGAATCTCTCGGAAAATTGAAGACCCCAAGGAACGCGCACGACTCCGTAAAATCGTCCAAAAACTGGCAGTCCCCGAAGGCATGGGCATCATCATGCGCACCGTGGCACAAGGAACACGGGCACGCCACTTCGTTCGAGATCTCCACATGTTGCTGGAACAATGGGACGAAATCGAAGCGCGCCGCGCGAACAACCCCGCGCCCGCTTGCATCTTCCAAGAACCAGGCCTCATTGAACGCACCGCACGTGATTTCCTAACAGAAGAAATCGACCAGATCATCTGTGACGATGCCGATACAACCGAAATGATCCGCCAGATCGCAGGGAAAATTTCACGCCGTGCAAAGCGCAGGATCCATTACATGCCATCCGCAACCCAACCGATCTTCGAACGCATCGGCATCCAAAAACAAATCGACGAAGCATTCTCACGCCAAGTCTGGCTCCCTTGCGGTGGCTATATCGTGATCGATGAAACCGAGGCTCTCATCGCCATCGATGTCAACACCGGCCGCAACCGTGGATCCAAGGACGTGGACAAGATGATTCTCGAGACCAACGTCGAAGCTGCGGTGGAAGTCGCCCGTCAACTCCGCCTACGCAACATCGGCGGTCTCGTCGTGATCGACCTCATCGACATGCGCCATCGGAAAGACCAGCAGACGGTTTACAAGGCGATCAAAGAACGCCTCAAGAAAGACAAGGCCAAAACCCAAGTGCTGCAAATCTCACCCGTCGGCCTCATGGAAATGACGCGCCAGCGCCTCAATGAGTCCTTGCGCGATTCGATGTACGAACCTTGCCCGTATTGCCAAGGCCGCGCTCGCGTCAAAACCCCGATGACCATGTCCATCGAGATTCAGCGCCGACTCAATACAGTCATCCAGAAGCACCATGAAGACCTAGGTGATATCATCGTGATCGTAAATAGTGATGTCCTCAACCGCTTCAAAAGCGAAGACGCAAAGTTGCTAATGGAACTCGAGCGGTCGCACTCCGGCCGACTCATCTTCCGTTCAGATCCAACGATGAACCGCGAGCGATTCGTGATCATCGATGCCGCAACGGAAAAAACGATCGAACAAAGCTGATCGGTCGAGTAATTCCCTAACATCTCATCCCCATCCCCTGGCCTCGATCGCTTGGGATGGGGATTTTCGTATCAACGACCGCCCAAAGACCCTAATCTTTTTGTCATCCGAACGAAACATTGAGCTCTCGATTGGTTAGAATCGATAAATCAGCCCGAGATTCGGCCCGCTCATCTTAACGTCGTAAAGGAACCCACCATTTTGATAGTCCGTTGCCATCATCCGGTATGCGATCGCCACTGAGGTCGACTCACTAAGCCGATACCCATAGCCAGCCAGCAATTGCCAATATTCGTCGGAACCCACGCCGAAACCCCCATACGTGGCTGTTGCAAAGATCACTCCTCGCTCGGAAACCATTTCCCTAAACCGAATTCCCATGAAGGGATCGATCCACGATTGTGACCCTGACGTAGACCTCTGGGGTGTCGCAAGGCTTGGAGTGATTAGCTCCAACTCGGCGTCGATCCAGGTGAATGCACCGCCCCCAAGGAGATCCAAAGTCGCCTTCTCGGAGCGATAAATCTCATATCCCACCGACAGCGACCCAAGAACCTCATCCTCCTTTAGCAGAACCTCGGAATCACGGACCAGCGCAGCCGAACCCGATAGCTTCAGCCAAATCAAATCACCTGTGATCGACCAGCCATCTCGGCGGGCTTCGAATGCTCCAGTCAATCCAGCATCAAGGTTGCTCAAGATATCGTGAAACGGCAATTCTACGTCACGGACTACCGGGCCGATCCCAATCGTTCCATCGAGCCCCATCAATGGCGCATACACTGCCCCGGTACATTGCCAGCTTGAGGGTTCAGCTGATTGATCGACCATCAACGAGGGTTCAGGGCCAACTCCAGCACAAACGGATGCCATTCCAATCCCAATCATCGAGCCAATTAGTGGATGAATTTTTTTCATATATTTAATCATGCTTTTTTATCTCTTTTTATTTTAGGAAATCATCTACTCAAGAAACCTTCTTTCGCGAAGATGCAGCAAAAGAATTCTCCTTAATTCATTGATGGTCTCAGGCAACTCACACGAACCATGTGGGCCGGGGACGATCTGTTCAGAACGAGCTCCAGCGAGATGCGAGCTCCAGTAGCCGACGACACCGTCGGAGCTATCAGGCGAATCCCCCTTCCCTCGGTCCCCAATGATGCTATGGAATGGCGCCTTGATTCGATTTGAATTGAGAACCTTAAGCATTGGATTCGATGGCGAAAGGCCGATCACACTATTCGGCATTCTGCGCGGATCCCCTGTAAAGAATGTGAGGGAGTTCCCGAGAGACGCAGTAACAGATGCCGTGAGATCGACAGGCAATGAAATCAGCCGCCTCCCGATTTCACCGAGACTCCCCAGTGCCATTTCACTGCCGTGGTGTGGGGTGCAAATGAAAACCACTCGATCCACATGCGGGTTTGCTTCGAAAACAAGTGCTCGATCAACCAATGAGCCTTGCCTGACATTTGCTAAGAAATTCGCCGCCTTACGATTGCCAACACCATCCCATGAGCTTCGTGCAATCGTTGTAGCCTGCATGCGCGCAATGATTCCTCCCATGCTATGCCCAACCAATACATACCCAGGCGCGTCGGGATGGATTTTCTCGAATTTCGCCAACTCCTCCCGCAAGCGGAGTGCTGAGTATGCTGGTGGATTTCCTGTAGGATAAGCAAATACCCAAAACTGAAAGCGATCCCGGATCCGTGGATCCATCTCCAGCTCATTGATGACATTGCGCCACATCCTTGCAGTTGAAATGAGTCCGTGAATCAAGATCACAGGGATGCGCTTTGAGTCATAGGGTTGTAACGTGTATAGCCCTGTGGTTCCCATGTATTGACTCACGCGGATTGCACCCATGATCCCCTCCCACCATTCATTTTTCTGCGGATAGTATGCCAACGGCGAGGTGAAGTCGGCATTCAGCGGATGCTCTGATCCACCGATCCTAGCGTTCTTGGCTTTCGTAGGATCAACCAAGGAAATCGTGGCATCCCCACCTCTGAAATCCAAGGTGGCGGTGACTGGTGCCGTGATTCCAACCCATGGAGAGTTTGGCTCTAGTGGATTTTTTTTACGAACTCCCACAAGGGCACCACCTAGCCCCTGCTGCTGCACCTTGCGTTTGATACAGCCTTTTGGCACCTGATCGGCTTGAGTGAATGAGGTGAAATACGAGGGATCCCACGTCCTATCACTTCGAGGCTGCGCAAAGTGAATCTGATACGAGCCCGCACCTTCCGCTGAAACGGATTGGGATTGGTTCCAATACTCCCCCTCATCGATGCTGCGTAAATAAACCACAAGTTCCGCAGCTGCTCTGTTGTATGCCCTCCTGGCAGATTCACTTGGTAGTGAATTTCCGTCCTGCATGATCGCGTGATCGGCAGCACTCAAGAAAAGTGCGATCCGCTGATCCCTCGGCAAAGATTTTATCCGAGCTGCTCTAAGTTGACTCTCTGCAACTCGAGCATTTCCATGCTCTGCGGGATGCACCTGCTTCGTCGCGCAGGAGGCAAAAATCCATGC
>CAILVZ010000317.1 GCA_903837825.1 Akkermansiaceae bacterium
CCTCCGATCGGCTTCATAAATCCAAGTCAAAACGCCCATTTGCAGCCGGTAATCTCCCACTCAGCGGGGGAGTTGCCATGTGCCCTGCCCTGCTCCTGGCTGCGTTTGTGATCTGCATTTTCCTGCCTGTCCAATATTCTGCCGTTCTGATCACTTATATCCTGTTAACGACAGCTTACACTTTCTATTTCAAATCACGCGTACTTGTCGATGTCTTTTTTTTGGCCGCTCTCTACACGATTCGCCTCATTGCAGGCCACGAAGCTGCTAATCTTGCCTATTCACACTGGCTCACCGGCTTCTCCATTTTCTTCTTCCTGAGCCTTGCATTAATCAAACGCGGCAGCGAACTGGTTGTCCTCCGAAATTCCGGAAAACTCCGAACCGATGGACGAGGATACCAGACCTCTGACGTCTCAACCATTTGCAATCAAGGTATGGTCGCCGGCGGCCTCTCTGTCCTTTACCTCGCCATGTACGTCAGCAGCCCTGAAATTCATTTAAGATACTCCAGTCCTGACTTGCTTTTAGCCCTTTGCCCACTCTTGTTCTACTGGCTAAGCCGAATGTGGCTCCTCGTCGACAGGGGCTGGATGCACCACGACCCTGTCGTTTTCGCACTTCAGGACAGAGTCAGTTACTATATCCTGACCATTGCAACAATCATCGGATTGATTGCAATCACCTACCCATAACTCACCCTCGTCAATATCCTCATCTCTCACATTTGTAATTCTTCTTGAAAGGCTTTCCCCACCATGCGCCATCTCGTCACCGGCGGCTCCGGTTTCCTCGGTAACCTCATCGCCCGACGTCTACTCGAACGCGGCGAACAAGTCTCCATTCTCGATATCTGGGAAGATTCCACCCGCCCCAAAGAGATCGCTTTCATTAAGGCCGATATCCGCGACCGTGCCGCTGTGGCTGCATCCATGAAAGGCATCGACGTCGTTCACCATAACGTGGCACTCGTCCCTCTCACAAAATCGGGCGATAAATTCTGGGAAGTCAATGTCGATGGCTCCCGAATCGCTGCCGAAGAAGCCTCCAAAGCCGGCGTCAACAGCTTCATCCACATGAGCTCCAGCGCGATTTTTGGAATCCCCGAAACTTGCCCCATCACCTCGCAAACCCCTACAAATCCCGCCGAAATATACGGGCGAGGTAAACTTGCAGGTGAACTCGCCGTGCGTGAAGTTGCTGATAAAGCTCAAATGAAACTTGTGGTAATTCGTCCCCGTACCATCCTCGGTCATGGACGCCTCGGTATCTTCCAGATTCTATTTAAATGGATTCAAGAAGGCCGAGCCATCTGGATCATCGGCCCCGGCAATGGCGGATTTCAATTCGTGCACGCCAACGACCTGATGGATGCCTATATGATCGCTCTCGACCGCGATAAACCTGGTGTTTATAACGTCGGCACCGACCGATTCACCAGCCTTCGCAGCTCTCTCGAAAACCTGATCCAGCACACCGGCAGTCCCTCGAAAGTCAAAAGCCTGCCCCAGAGTCTCACAATCAACACCCTGAAAATTCTCGACAAATTGCATCTCTCACCGCTCGCCCCATGGCACTACCTCACCTATCACAAACCATTCTTTTTCGACATGCAACCACTTCTCGATCTCGGCTGGAAAGCGAAGTATTCCAACGATGAAATGCTGGCCGAAAGTTTTCTTTGGACGACGAAGAGCGCCAG
>CAILVZ010000318.1 GCA_903837825.1 Akkermansiaceae bacterium
CTGTAGGGATCAAGATTGAGGACTTGTTCGTAGCGTTTGGTAGCCAGATCATTGCGCCCAGTGGCATAATACCCCTCAGCCTGATTGAGTAGGGCGGATACCTCCTCACGCTTTGAGGCAAATGCGGGTGTCACTGTGCGGTTGTAGTAACCGGGTTGCTCCAGATTTGCGAGAAGTTGAACAGCAGGTTTATAGGAGGGGTTGATATCCGGAGAGAGAATTGTCTTCGCCACATTCTCCGCATCTTGATAACGGCCATTTTCAATCAGCCAATTGGCATAGTCGATTCCGGCCTTGCTGAAATCAGACACAAGAGCGACCCTTTTGCCTTTTGTGGCTATGCCAGGTTGAGTGACTTGAACGGCTTGAAGGTAATTGCTGTAGGCCCCCTCGCGGTTCTTGTCGGCTTGATCCCGGCGGGCCTTGAGAACAAGATCTTCTGCGAGCATGGATTCTTCTTGGCGCTTCAGAATTTCACGCTCGGCAATGCTTACGAGGTCCGTTTCTGCATGAAGAGGAGCCTGTGAGGATGCGAGGACAAAACCTGAGGCGCAGACCATAAAGGCAAGACGGATTCTTGAATAAGATTGACTTGTTTTTATTGAAAAAATCATCGGTTAGTCCTTATTTGGGAAGCGGAACGGAAAGAATATCCGAGGGAATGGCATCGCTCAGCATGGCATTGACATCCACCTCGGGGAGGAGCTGGTCATCCTCATCCGCTTCCATGACGGGTTGCCCAGCGGGATCCAGAAGTCCAGCTGTCACAAACATGAGAAGGTTGCGTTTGATATGTTGGTCTACATTAGTGCGAAAAAGTCTGCCCGCCAAAGGGATATCTCCTAAGATAGGAACCTTGTCTTGGACTTTCTGCACATCTTCACGCATGAGACCTCCCATGACTACAGTCTGGCCATCGTAGACGGAGACTTGGGTTTCCACTTCGCGGGTCGAGAAGACCGGTTGATTGATTGTGTTAGGTGTTGCTTCGAATGTGGTTGAGGGAAGAGTGAGAAGCGCTGACGCGTATTGCACCGAGGCATAAATGGGACTTCCATAATTGATAAAGCCATCGAACTCGATCACACGCGGAGCCAAGCGAAGTTCAATCGTGTAGGAATCTGGACCTACCGTGGGCTCTACCTCCAAAGTGATACCAGTATTTTTTGTATCCCAAGCACTTGGAGAATTTGGCACAACTGGTGCATAGGTGGAACCCTGCGTGGCGGAGAGCTGGGGAGGATCAAATTGTGTGGGGTAGCGAAACTCCCTAACGATTTCGATTTTCGCGGTGCTTCCACTTTTGGTCGTCACTTTGGGAGCGCTGACGAGATCGATTCCTTTCTTTTGACTTAAAGCTCGAAGAACAACTTGGAATTGGGGGTTTGTAAAGACGCCGGCGACGCTAAGGATGCCCGGAGCTGGGCCGGTTGGCGAGCCGAGGAGAATGGCATCCACCGCATTCAGACTGATCCCGGTGGTTCCGCCTCGATTCCCTGCCGTAAGGGGACCCGATGTGCCGGAATTTGCGCCAACAGGAAGGCCGTTAATTGGATTGACGAGCGGATATCCATTGTTAGTGATCGTCCTGCCAAGTCCGATTGTGCCGCCACTACCATAGACGCCAGATCCACCGGCAAGAGCAAACTGACCAAGGAGCCAATCGAAACCAAGTTCATTGAGATTATTTTGGGAGACCTCGAGAAATTTCGCCTCGATTTCGACTTGCGTCGGCCTCGTTGCCACAGAAGTCTCCACGAGCGCATCGATGAGCTCGAGATTGGGTTGCGTGTTTTTGACGATGAGGCGGCTCGTAAGCGAGATATAATTGGCGCTGGCACCCTCGGGGAATTCCACGCCTTGAGATTCAAGGAAGTCCTTGGCAGCGGATCGGGCAGCGATAACGGATTGGGATCCTGCAGCTAGACCGCTCACTTGAGGAGGCGCACTTCCCGGCGTTGCTGTGATGAAGCCCGGCGGCACTTTGTATTCCTTGGTAATAAGCACATCCGTATTCTCGGTGGCTGGCACGACTACAACGGCATGGGTTTCAACTTTGATTTTGAGATTGGCCGCCTCGGTGACGTAGCGCAAAGCTTCGCGCAAAGGAACATCGGTGAGCGAAAGCGTGATGGGATAAGCAGCATCCGGCGAGTCCGGAGGAAGCTTGAGAACAATGTTTATGCCCTTGTTATCGGAATCATCCTCATCCAGATCGGCTGCGCGTTTTTTGATGAAAGCGATGGCTTCCTTAATGGATGAGTCGGTGAAATCGATCCGCGGGATAATGATCGAATCGAGCTTGTTGTTGATCGCCTGGCTGCCACGGGTATCCATCTGAGGCTGCTCCACGATAGAGGTGGGCCCGTCAGTGAATTTCCGAAGCGGGAGCTGCCAGCCCTTTTCCACCTCGACCAGCATGGCCCCGCGTGTCTCATTGTAGGCAGCATCCGTGTATTCCTGACGAGCCACATTGATTTTTTCCATCAAGCGGCGGGCAGCGATATTGTATTTGTCGATATTGAGAGCCTGTTCGCAGCGCTTGAATGCGATGTCATAGCGTCCAGTCGCATAGTATCCA
>CAILVZ010000319.1 GCA_903837825.1 Akkermansiaceae bacterium
ACCAAGCACCAAGCACCAAGCACCAAGCACCAAGCACCAAGCACCAAGCACCAAGCACCAAGCACCAAGCACCGGCACCGGCACCGGCACCGGCACCCGGGGCAACATTCAGGAGTCATGATGCTGTGTACTGGGAATTTTTTTTTGCAGGGTGTAATGAATAACATGGTACCGGCAGAAAAAACAGCCCCTCCCCCCCAGTAGCGGGTGCCAGCAATTCTTCGGTGTGTGGGGCGCGGCGGCCGTAAAGTGGGGGAGCACACCTGCCTGAGCGCAAAACCTGTGAGCCTTCCCCGCCAGAATCATACGAACGCACGATGCTATCGAACTCTGCAGTACATCCGTAAATCATAACGGCCTAATCGCGCACTCACAAGACGCCACAGACGAATACGAACCAATCGACAGATGGGAGTAAAGTGTCTACGTTTTGTGTCTACGGTCATCAACCGCCCTGAAATCAAAAAGCCTTAAACCATTGAGGTTTAAGGCTTTGAGATTGGTTGCGGGAAGAGGATTTGAACCTCTGACCTTCAGGTTATGAGCCTGACGAGCTACCTGGCTGCTCCATCCCGCGATTTTGACCATGCGCCTTTCGGCGTGGGGAGGAATGATTACGGGTGGAGGCTTGAAGATGCAAGGGAAATTTTGCCAGAGGCCGAAGTTCCTGCTTTTCTCGTGCCGCCATGAAGCCCGAGCCGCCACGATCATTCCTCTTCATTTCCGGATGGATGGAGTTGGCGGATCGGCACTTTGCGCGGGCCACCCGCCACACCGGACCTGCGCGCAAGCGCCGGGATCATGGTGAACCTCATCCCGTCGAGGACTTTTTATTCCAGTACTATCCCTACCCATTTGCTTTGTTAGAAAATTGGCACCCTGGTTGCGGCGTGGCCTTGGAGTGGCTCGACTCCCCTTCCCTGCCTGCACGATTTACCGATCGCCATTATGCGATCGAGGCCGATCGTCTGTTTCTCGATCCCTCGCGGCTCGCACCCAAGGAACGTGATCGGCTGAAGTGGATTCACGACTTGCTAGTGGGCACGCGAGATCGGGCACCCAATTTCGCCTGCCACGGGCTCCACGAATGGGCGATGGTCTATCGTGGCAAAGAGGTGCGGCATGAGAAAACCACCCCATTGCGCCTGCCCCAAGCGGAGATTGATTCACTGGTGGAGTCGCGCGCGATTTGCTGCTCGCATCACGATGCGTTTCGCTTTTTCGCCCAAGAGGCACGCCCGATGAACCGCCTCCAGCCGACACTCGATCGACGTGCGGAACTCGAACAACCTGGCTGCATCCACGCGAACATGGATCTCTACAAATGGGCCGCAAAAGCCATGCCTTGGGTCGGTTCCGAACTCCTGTTAGATTGCTTTGAGTTGGCCATCGAGTTGCGGGATCTGGACATGCGGGCGAGTCCGTATGATTTGTCCGCTTGGGGGCGAGAGCCGGTTCGGATCGAGACGGCCGAGGGTCGGCGGCTGTATGAAGGCGAACAGCGGCGGCTAGCGCTGAAAGCCGCGCCCATGCGTGAAAGGCTCATCCTCGGATTGGCAATGACCACAGAATGAGTCGGGCATCACTGCGTTCAGCTACATTCCCTGCCAGTGCAGTTTTTTCCGAAGCGCGTCGTAAAACGATCGACCTTCTAACAGCAGCAAATGAAACGAAAACGAGGCCTTCTGCACCTCGATCCGGTCGCCATGGCCGATGTGGATGCTGTCACGCCCATCCACCGTGAAGATCATCGGCCCGCTCTGTGGCTCCTTCGAAGAAAGTTCCACGATTGAATCATCAGACAACACCAACGAGCGTTGGCTGAGGCTGTGCGGGCAAATCGGCGTGATCACGAATACCCCAGCGTCGGGAGCAATCAGCGGCCCACCCGCGGAGAGCGAGTAGGCCGTGGATCCGGTCGGGGTCGCGACGATCAATCCATCGGCGCGGTAGTCATTGAGGAGCTCGCCATTTACGCGGGCGCGGAGTGCGACCAGGCGCCCGGTATCGCCCCGAGCAAGGGTGATCTCGTTGAGAGCGATGAAAGATTCCTCGGGCTGGCCAGGGCGGTGGATGATCGCCTTCAGGAGCGTGCGCGTGCTGGTCGAAAATCGGCCATCTGCGACCGCTGCGGCAAAGACGTCGAGTTCGTCATCTTTGCAGCTCGTGAGAAAGCCGAGGGTTCCGATGTTGATTCCGGCGACCGGTTTTTCAAATTTCCCGAGGCGCGCGAGGGCATGGAGCATCGTGCCATCGCCACCAAGCACCGCGGCGATGTCGACGTGGTTCGCGAACTCCGACGCGGGAATCCCACCGGATTTGCCTGCGTGTCGGGCCGTTTCTTCATCCAGCACGATCGAGCAGCCCCGCGACTCAAGCACGGTCTTGAGCGCCTCCAGCGTCGGAAGCGAGCCAGGCTTGTGAGGGTTAACGAGGATTCCGACTTTCACGTTCGAGAAGCGAGTGGATCAGATGGCCGGCAGGCAGGCTGCTGGGGCGGATGTGCGCGAAGCTACTACAATCCCGATGCGGACGCCACCATCATCTTTTGGATCGTTGGAATCAATTCGTCCAATTCCTCCACCACTGTGAACTCGCCGTCATAGCACCAGGTTTGGAGCATCTCGATGAGTGGCCCCCAGAACGATGCGCCCTGCGCGTCCTTGCGGTTGAAAATGACAACGGGTTTGTGGGTCATCGAGGGATGCCCTTGTTGTTTAAAAATCATCAACGCGAGCATTTCCTGAACCGTGCACGAGCCTCCGGGAAAAATCACAAACGCATCGGAATTCTCGATCATCACCTCCATCCGCGTGTAGATGTCTGGCTTTAGCCAGAAGCTCGATAAGCCCGTGGGAAGCCCTTCGAGTTCAATGATGTGCGGCACGTTTGAGCCACCCGTCCAGCCGCCAGCCTCGACCGAGCCACGAACGACCTCGCCCATGATGCCCGAGTTTCCTGCGCCTGAAACACAACCGAGCCGGTTCTCCGCGAGCAATTTTCCGAATCGGTATCCGTCGCTCAAATACGCCGGATCTTCGATCGATGCAGAGCAAAACACACAGACGCTCCCTGCATGGTTTTCAGGCAGTGCCATTTCAAAGGATGTCGTGGAGCTCACTCCAGTTTTCTCGCGGCCCACATCGGGGAGTCCGCGGCGGCGCGCTTCTTCTAACAAATCTAACACATCCTCCGCCGATTGAGCGGTCAAAAGATACTCCGCGTGATTTTGTCTCACCGTACCGAGTCGATTGAGGTGCGTGAGTAGTGCGAAGAGCCCATTCCATGAGCCATCCGAGTTCAATAAAACCGTCGGTTTACCCGCAAGATTCGCGTCGAGCGTCTGGTAGCCCACGAAGACCGACACCGCCTTGAACAAATCCTCAAGGGTGGCGCCAGGCGTGAACACAAAGGCATCCGCCTGGATGATTTTTCGCTCGATGTTCGAGAGGGTGATGCGTTGGTCGCCATTCGAGTTGTGGATGTCCCAGCCCTTGCTGAACAAACGATAGAGCAGGCGGGCCCGAACCTCACGGTTGGGGTCTTTTTCTCCACGGACGGTTCCTGCGAGACGAACTTTTGGCATGATGGTGAGAAGTGGGTGGCCAGAGACGCAATTTCCGTGCCGTTTGGCAAAAACAATCGACGGCTCAAGCGACTGACCCCATATTGAACGCCATGGATCGCTTCATGCAAGCAGCAGTTGAGGAAGCCCGGGCAGGCTTGGCCGAGGGCGGCATCCCGATTGGCAGCGTGCTGGTGCACCGCGGAGAAATCATCGGCCGCGGCCACAACCAGCGGGTCCAAAAAGGCAGCACGACCCTCCATGGGGAAATGGATGCACTGGAAAATGCTGGACGTCAGAGCGCAGCGGTTTATCGCGAATGCGTCATTTACACCACCCTGTCACCCTGCTCGATGTGTAGCGGCGCCATTCTCCTTTATGGAATCCCCAAGGTGGTCATCGGGGAAAACCAGACTTTTCTTGGCGACGAAGACCACTTGCGAGCGCATGGTGTCTCGCTTGAGGTCATGAATGACCCCGAATGCATCGACTTGATGACCCGATTCATCGCGGAAAAACCCGCGCTCTGGAACGAAGACATTGGCGAAACCGAATGATTTACCCTTATGGACCTGCTCACTGAAATTCTCAAACACCCGTTCACCTGGGGGCTTCTGCTCGGCTTGCTCATCGCTGGTTTTATCTGGAAATCCGGATTCAGCGCTCGCCGAAATTTGGCACGCGAACTCAAGCGTGTGGAGGCCGAGTTGAAAAACCTCCAAGGCCACCTGAACACCCAGTTGAAGATCACCGCCACCGGCCAGGAGTCGCTGCAATCGGAACTGGCATCTCTGAGGCAGCAAAATGAGAACCTCCGGGTGAACCACGCGGCGCTCCAACAAAAACCCGGACGCGCCGAACAGCGGCTTTTGCAAATTCAAGAAATCGCGATCCGCACGATGCGCGAGCAAGCACCTGGGTTTGCTGCGGCATGGGAAAATGCGATCCGCCAAGGTGAAGCCGAGGTGGATGCCGCCGAGTCGGGTCTCAAGAAGCTCGTCCGCCGCGTGATCCCAGGCTATGGCAGTCATGCTTCGCCGTCAGCGCGGATCACGACCGACGACAACCTGCACTCCTAACCGCTCAGCGGAGGTACGGATTGGAATTGGCTTCCTTACCAATTGTCGTGCCCGGGCCATGACCCGGTAGCACCCGTGTCTCCTCAGGCAGACTCATGAGATGCCGGTCAATCCCGGCCAGTAGCTGATCCGTGCTCCCCTTAGGAAGATCCGTCCGCCCGACAGATCCTGCGAAAATCGTGTCACCCGAAAACACCACCGCATCACCTGCTAGATAAAAGGTCACGCTGTCCGGCGAATGCCCAGGAATGTGGGCGAGCGAAATCGACAACCCCGCAAGCTGCAGCGGTTGATTCATTTCAAATCGCCGGTCGATCTGATAGGGTGTGACTTGAATCGGCATCCCCCACCCACGCGCGAAGGATTCTAAGGTGAGATCGGTTGAGTAGTCGGCGAACGCATGCAGCCGCGCACCCATCGCCTGCAATTTGGCGGCATCCATCACGTGGTCGTAGTGCTGGTGCGTGAGAAGCACCTCATCGACCCGGACGCCGCGGCTCGTGATCCATTCCGCAATCCCCTCTGGTGCATCGACGAGGAAATTGCCATCCGGCGTTTCGACCAAGTAGCCATTCGTTTGAACCGCGCCGCCAGTATAAATAGAGATTTTCATCAGCACAGAAAACGTGATCGGGTTACCCCCTGATGGCAAAGCGAAACCGTCGGGCGTCACCGAAAGAAAAACGCCTCACCCAGTGAGGGCGAGGCGTTTGATTCATGGGAGAGGATCAGTCATCTCAGGCACCCTTGCCGCGCTTGGCAAGGATCAGCATCAATCCACCGAACACCAGCAGGACGGCGC
>CAILVZ010000320.1 GCA_903837825.1 Akkermansiaceae bacterium
TTCCAAAATACCTGGATTTTCGGCGGCAGTAGCAAGCAGAGTGATCATGTCGGGAAAAATTTCGAAAACGAGAAAAGGGATGTCGCACGCGCCGAAAGACGACGCGTGCGACGATAAGAATTAGAACGGCACAGCAAATGCTGAGAGGATGAAGATACCCTCGATGAGTGCTGCAAGAATAATGGAGATCACCAAGATCGGTGTGGCGGCACCCGGGTTGCGACCCGTTGCTTCAGCGGCTTTGGAGCCAAGAAGTCCGATACCGATTCCACCACCCAAGGCGGCAAGTGCGACTGCGAATGCTTTTGTGAACATGTCTTTTGTAGTTTAGTTGTTGGGGTTTCCGTCAGCCCCCACGGTCTTGCCATGGTCAGACTGCTGAAAGGATTAATGGTGCTCTTCCTCGCCGTGATCGCAGATCAGTTTGAGGAAAATGGCACACAAAAGAGTGAAAACGAGTGCTTGGACGAATCCAACGAGCAACTCCATGAAGTAAAATGGCAAGGCAGGCAGCCAAGACAGGTAGGGCTGCAAGCCCGACGGAATCAGCGACATCAACGACTCCATCGTTTGCTCCCCACCGTAGATGTTACCAAAAAGACGGAAGGTCAACGCCACCGGGCGAATCGCAATCGAGATGATTTCCAACACGCCAACGAAGAGGAACACCGGAACCATGACCATAAGCATGAGCCCTTTGAAGCTGCCCTTCGGGGCAAAGATGTGCGCCAAAAACCCTTTCAGGTTATTTTCCGTCAGAGCCCAGTAAAACCAGAGCACCGCAAAACTGAAGGCCATGGCAGCGGTCATGTTGATGTCCGCGTTCGCCCCACGCAAAAATGGCAAAAACTCATGGTGCCCATGCTCGGCAACATTCCATCCCATCGTGCCCACTCCTGGAATCAGACCGAGGTAGTTGCTCACGAGAATAAAAAAGAAAATCGAGCCAAAAAACCAAAACGTACGCTTGGTCAGGTGATCACCCATCAGACCGGAGAGGAAATCATAGAGCGACTCGATCGCCCACTCCGCGAAGTTTTGGAACCCCGCAGGAACCATGGCCATCTTCCGTGTCGCCGCTTGGCAAAACCAAACGATCAGCGCCACCGCCAACCACACCATGATCATCGAATTGCTAATCGGCAGCACCTCGCTGAGTCGCTCGGCATTCAGAGGGAGTGCATGATGCTCGCCTCCTTCCGACGCAAAGGTCGAAAGAACTCCAGAGAACCAGCAAATCGATGTGAGTGACAGAAATCGCATTGAGTGATGCTTGCGTTTGGCAGGCGCGCGGTCTTAACGAATCTCCCCCGAGGTTCGCAAGGCCTATTTGTGAAAAATTTCACAAGCTCGAAAAATCGTCGTAAAATCAAGGGCTGGGGCGCACCACTTCTTGTTTCCATCCCATGAAATCGAACACCCAACCACCAGTCCCAAACCCCTCAAAGCCATAAATACCGATGCATCGACGCCATAGAACGGGCAGAAATTTATTTTCTGATAGATTTCTACACACCCGATCCCGTTCAAGCCCTCACAACCATTCGACCGCCGACCCGCTGCGCCGATCCCTTCAAGGAAGGGGGCGCAATCCCTCACCTTAAGCAGAAGTCAAGCCGTCACTGAAAAAAAATCCCTTTAATTTCAACAGCTTTTGGCTTGCCAAGCCACCACAGCATTCGCCAGAACATCGTCGCTATGAACAAATCTGAACTCATTGATGCCATCCAAGCAGTCCTCGGCAAAGACGCTACCAAGCGCTCGGCCGACGAAGCACTCGAAGCCGTTCTCTCCTCCATCGCCTCTGGCGTGAAGAAAGACGGAAAAGTCCAAATCATCGGATTCGGAACCTTCGAGGTGAAGAAGCGCGCTGCCCGCCAAGGCCGCAACCCAAAAACCGGCGAAGCGATGAAAATCAATGCATCGACCTCGGTTGGCTTCAAGCCATCGTCAGCTCTCAAGGCAAGCCTTTGAGATTTGAGGAATCAACCACCTTTGTAAAACCCACAAAACCTAGAGACCTCAGCCACATGGCTGGGGTTTTCTTTTGAAGTAGGGCTATAAAATCAATCCTCCAATAGGTTCTGTGGACATCACGCTCTGGATCCACTAAGTCGTCCTTGCCGAAGCAAGTCGCACACCGCCATGAAACCAAGAATCACTCTCGCAGAAACCCAACTCCCCGATGGCAACACGCTCTCACTTCAAGAGCACGATGGGCGCAAATCCCTCGTAGTGCATGGCCAACAAATCTGCGGCCCTTCGACCCGCTCGGCAGAAGAAGAACTGGCACGCCTGGCCTGCGCCCCATTTCGACCAGCACGTCAGCCACAAATTTGGTTTGCTGGCCTTGGGCTTGGGCAGACGATTGCTGCCGTCGCGAAGGAACTTCCCCAAAAGCGCGCGAGCTTTTTCGTCGCGGAGCCGCTTGCCGCCATGACCGACTGGCACCGCAACCACATCCCAGAAAGCCCGTTGCTCCATGACACTCGCATCACCTTGGAAAACGACTGCGGCCCACAAGCGCTGATCCGTCACGCTGGACTCCTTCACGCCATTCTCGTCCATCTCGACGCTTCACCCACCGGCCCGCGCAACCGCACATGGGTCGACGAACGCCGCTGGGTTTCCGCTGCCTACGAAGCACTCCAGCCTGGCGGTTTGCTTGCCATCGCCGGATCTCGCCACGTCGCAAATCTCACGCGGCGCCTCCAAGGGTCGGGCTTTGAAGTCGCCGAGTTCACCGTGCCTTCCTCGCCCCAAGCGAAGCGCCCGCGCTTTCTTCCGATCTGGCTCGCTCGCAAAGGCAAAGCTGCGGATTGATCTTTATTAGAAGGCGTGATTGATTGGTGCGTCCCCATGCCACGCATCACCATTCTCCACCTCATTCCCGCCCTCATCGCCGCGGTCTCCCACGCCGGTGAAGTCGCAGTCGAACCCCGTCCCTTTGTCATCGAGAAATCGTTCCCTGCCACCGCACTCCCAAGCGGCGATGCAACGGTTCTGAAACTCCAGCCCAAGGCGTGGGCAGATTTCAAAATCACCCAAGTCCAAACGCACGGGTCCAAGGTGAACAAGGGCGAGGTGCTCGTTCGCTTCGATCCCGAGGGAATCGATAAAAAAATCGACGATGTCCGACGTTCCCTAGCCGCCATCAACCTCAAGGTGGCTCAAGCAGAATCAGACTTAAAAGTCGCAGAGGAAACCGTGAAAAACAAGCTCGATGCCCTGCGAAACACCGCCACCATCGCGAAGGAAGAGAACGCCTATTTCACCCATACCCGCCGCAACGCCAACGAGGAGGCCGCCAACCAGGCACTCAAGCACAGCAATCAACTTCTAGAAAACCAACGGGAAGAATTGAAGCAGCTCACCCTGATGTACCAGGCAGATGACATCACCGAAAATACTGAGGAAATCATCCTCACCCGCCAAAAAGATGCCGTCGCCGCCGCGGAATTTGCTCAACGCATGGAGACGCTCGAACACAAGCGCACCCTTGAAGTCACCCTCCCTCGCGAAGCCAAAACCCTCGCCGATAACGAACGAGACACCTCCATCAACTTGAAAAAGGCGCAAACCGATCTCCCCCGCTCGATCCAGCTCAGCAAGCTCGAGCTCGAATCACTGCAAATCACCCAATCACGCACCAAGAAAGACCTCGCCGAACTCGAGGCCGATCGTGGTCTTTTTGAAATCAAAGCACCCTCAGAGGGTTGGTTCTATTATGGGCAAATCGAGAATGGCCGCTGGAGCCAGAACGATGCGATGAAAACCCTCACGCCAAACGGCCGCCCTCCCGCTCAAACGGCCTACGCCACCTTCGTCCCAAGTACCACCAAACTCAATCTCATCGCCTTCCTCGACGAGGCAACCGCGCGCTCGTTAAAAACGGATACCAGCGGATCCGCCACCCTAACTGGCCGTGAGGATCTTGAAATCCCAGTGAATCTTGCCAAGCTCGCAGGCATCCCAAATCCCGATGGCACTTACCGCGCCGATCTAACAGCCACTTGGCCCGCCGACTTTATCCCGACTGCGGGCATCACCGCTGCGATCCATCTGATTGCCTATCAGAAATCCTCCGCCATCGCCGTCCCGACGAAGGCACTCACGTTTGGGGCGAGCGGCTGGACGGTTCAAGTGAAACTCGCCAGCGGTAAAACCGAACAACGCTCGGTCAAATGCGGGCGCGCCTCCAAGGAGGAAACCGAAATTCTTTCGGGTCTTGAAGCTGGCCAAGTGGTCGTGGCCCCCTAATCCTGTGCCAACCCTTTTCCATCGCCGCAGCGTCTGTTTGATGCCCTTGCGCATCGTCTTGCTGCTGGCCGCAGTTTCCTCACTCGCATCCGCTCAAGAGAAGACCAACACCCCAGAGGTCACGACCGAAGCGATGAGCGCGTCGATCCACCGAGGGGTGGATTTCCTGATCGCTCACCAAAATTCAAATGGCTCGTGGGGCAGCGCCACCCACACGAAAAACCTCAACATCTACGCCCCGCTACCTGGCGCTCATCACGCCTACCGCGCTGGCGCGTCTGGCTTAGCCATCTCCGGACTCATCGATGCTGCCGACCCCCGCCCCGAAGCACAAGCGGCCCTTGATAAGGCCGCTGCTTGGGCTGCCGCCGAACTCCCGAAACTCCGCCGTGCAGACCCCACCACCACCTACAATGCGTGGGGCCATGCCTACGGACTCCGCGCGATCTCACGCTTCTACACTCGCGAAACTGATCCCACGAAAAAAACCGAGTGGGCCCGACTCGGCCAGGAACAGGTGGACCTCGCAAACCGCTACGCAGACATCAATGGCGGCTGGGGATATCTCGATGTCTTTGATGGCCTCACCACTCAAAAACCCTCAGGACTGCCGACGGCATTCACCACCGCCAGCGTACTCCTCGCGATGGACCAAGCACGCTCCGTCATGGGCGTGAAACTCGATGATGGCATCGTCAAGAAAGCGATCGCAGGAATCAACGCGCAACGAACACCCGATTTCAGCTACACCTACTCGTTCCCCCACCGGATGCGACCACGTCTCCCGATCAACCGTCCTGCAGGCTCGCTTGGTCGCTCCCAAGCCTGCAATGCCGCTCTCCGCGTCTATCAAGAACCCGCCATCACCGATGCGGTGCTCACCACTTGGGCCGACCGCTTCCTCGCCCGTGAGGGATTCCTCAGCAACGGACGCAAACGCCCAGTCCCTCACGAGGCACCCTTTCAAATCGCCGGCTATTTCTACTACTACGGCATCTACTATTTCACGGAGTCCGTTAAACTTCTGCCCAAGGACGCCCAAGCGCCCTATGCGAGGCGCCTCGCTTCCATTTTGTTAGAGCGCCAAGAAAAAGACGGCTCATGGTGGGACTATCCGCTTTACGATTACCACCAAGCTTACGGCACCGGTTATTCCCTCATGGCCCTCTCATGGTGCCGTAACGTGATTGCAAGCAGCAACCCATGAAAGCCCTTCCCACCCCGCCATCACCCACGGTTCTCTTGTCATTCGATTTCGATGGAACACTCCATCACTCAGCTGGAGACCCACCGGTACCAGCAGCTTTTTTTGAGGTGATTCGCCGACTCCGCGAGGAAAAAGGCGTCATTTGGGGCATCAACACGGGTCGTGCACTTCCCTACATGATCGAAGGATTTATTGAAAGCCGATTCCCGTTCCTCCCGGACTGGGTCGTCGCCCGCGAACGCGAAATCTACTTCTCAAACCTAGCAGGCCAATGGCTCCCACACCCTGAGTGGAATGACCGCTGCGAGCGAGAAATCGACAGTCTCTTCCGGCAATCCCGAAACGTTCTGTTAGAAATTCGACAACTGGTAGAAGGTCACACCCGAGCCCAATGGATTGAAATGGATGGCGAACCCGCTGGCATCATCTCGCAAACCGAGGAAGAGATGGAATGGATCGTCGACCGCATCGAGCCGCTCGTGATTGGCGAGGACCATCTCACTTGGCAACGCAACTCGATCTATCTGCGCTTCGGTCATCGCGGCTTCCAAAAAGGCACCAGCCTCGTCCACCTTGCCAAACACTACTCCATCGAACCCGCCAATCGCTTCGCAATCGGCGACAGTCACAACGATATTGAAATGCTCGACCCCACCCATGTCGGCATGACCGCATGCCCCGCCAACGCCGTAGACGCCATCAAGCAACGCATCAAATCCAACGGCGGCCTCGTGACCCAAGCATCCCACGGCCATGGGTCGATTGAGGCGCTTCGACATTATTTCCTAACACCAAAAGCATCCGATTAGAGTCAACCGGTTTTAATCGATTCCAATTTACAATCCCACGCTTCACCCGCTCAAAACTGCAGCGAGCGATCAACGAGCTGAAGAAAATCTGCCCGATCACCCGCAAGCGTGTCTGAGCGAATTTCCCGAGATAATCCCACAAGGATATCAGGATCAATGACTTCGGATTCGTCTCCCACCAACCACTGGCCGAAGGCGCAAACCAATGCCGCAAACCGCGCATCATCAGACGGCTCGGCATCACTGCGATGGACCAACGAAACCGATGGCGCCGTTTGATCATCTACCGACCACTCCAACACGCCAAGCTCACCTGCCGGACGAAATGGCTCGATCTCGATCGCAAGGAGGCTAGTGCCATTGGCTGCCAACTGGGTGGGAAGCGTTCCCAGCACACGCCCTTCGCACGGATCAAATCCTAGCAGACGATAGCGCAAGACGTTTTGAGCATTCGCGTGATAGGCGAATTTCACATGGGCATCACCTTGGGGCCCACCGCGCAACGAGATCAGCAGCAACGTCGAGGAAGGCTTCCACGGGCAAGCAAGCATCTCAGCAGAAAGCATGGCCGCATGGGCCACTGCGGTCGGCTCCTCGCCTTCACGATCGTCGGGATGCCATCGGTTCGATTCGCCACGAGCGACAGCGGTCACCCCACCGAATCGGAGAGAAAAGTGGTTGAGCATTTCCTCCAACCGGACCGCCTCGCGCCCAGGACGTTTCCCGAGATTCATGATAGAATCGGTAACTTCGGTTAGACTGGCACCACTCGCGGTTAAGGGCAGTTCAAGAAGGGGAATCTCCGCCGCGGTTAAATAGCCAAGCTGTTTGGGCGCAGGCAGGGACGGCACCAGAACGGGCAAAGGAACGGGAGACGGCGACGAATCCACCCGAGGCAACGTTTCCGAAGCAGCAAGATCTGGCGCTGCGTGAGCCTGTGGCGCATTGGATTTTACCAATCGGCCGAGCATCATCAAACCGCACAAGACCAGAACCGCCGCAATCCCCGCTGCTGCCAGCGCCATGCGCGGCCGCAGCCTGCTAGCGAGCAACCCCACTGGACCCCGCACCTTCCGCACGTTGCGACGAATTTTTTCACGCTGATGCGGAAGGAGAACTTCGGTTGGCGGCCTGAGACTTTCTGTTAGAACGCGTTGCGTTCCGGTGATTTCCTCAACTCTCTTCTGCAGTATTAGATCGGCAGCGATGGCCAACGCGACTGCTTTGGCATCAGCGGGTTCAAGCTCACCCAAAACGTAGGAGGTGATAAGCGGGTCATCTGGATGAATTTTCATGAGAAAATAAGAAATGATGGTGGTTTTAATGGTGCAAATCGGGCGGCAAAATTTCCCGCAACCGCTTGAGCCCCGAGTGAATCAAAAAGCCAATATTCCCAGAACTGAGACCGGTAATCTGATGGATTTCTTGGTAACTGAGCCCTTGCTGAAATTTGAGAATGATGACGTCACGTTGATTTTCAGAAAGACGCGAGAGGAAACTTCCCAGCTGAGCAAATCGCTCAGTCTGGTCTGCATTCTCATCCGGTTGGATTCCCGAGTCGGGGATGGAATGCCACTGCCGATCGTCTAACGAATGGCTGCGATTCTTTTTCCGGAGCACATCCAAGGCTCGATTGCGACACACCGTGAAAAGCCAAGGTTTGAGATGACTCTCGACTTGGGAAACTTCCTGATGGCACAGCCGGATGAATGTCTCCTGCACCACGTCACGAGCGAGATCAAGATCGCTAAGAATCGTGGAGGCATAGCCAATGAGTGGAGACTCGTATGCCTCTAATGCTTGCTCAATGAACTTCTCCCGGTCACTCAGGCTCTGGTTTTCCCCACGGTCACGAGGCATTTCAACGAATGAAATAACTGAGATGCTCCAACTCAAGCGCGAGATCGACGTTGTTCACGGTGACTTCGGCAGGGACTTCAAGGGTGATCGGCGAGAAGTTAAGCACTCCTTGGATGCCGGATCCCACTAACCGATTCACCACGGATTGCGCAAACTCAGCCGGAACACAGAGAATGGTCAGCTTCACCGCACGTGCCCTAACAAACGCCTCGATCTCCGTGTCAGGAAAGACCGGAATGGTCACCCCACGGGCGATGGCAGCTTCGGGGTTCGCGTCGAACGCTGCGACCACTTCGAATCCTTCTTTTTCGAATCCGCGATACCGCAGCAATGCCGAACCGAGATTTCCCGCGCCTACCAAAATAACCGGCTGCAGATGCTCTCGACCAAGACTCTCACGGATGACCGAGGAAAGAATTTCCACCGGATAGCCAAGCCCACGTGTGCCAAACTGCCCGAAATAGGCGAGATCCTTGCGAAGCTGCGCGGGCTTTACCCCAGCGGCCCGGGCAAGCGTTGTCGAACTCACGGTGTTCACTCCGTTGTCATGAAGCTTCTGCAAACAACGGTGATAAAGCGACAGTCGATAAATCGCCTTCTTCGGAATATCGACCTTGCCAGATTTGTCAGGAGCTTCCATGAGAAGTTATGTTAGAGAGCCTCGGGCGTTTGGAGAAGGTCAGAAACTCGGTTCAGCAGGACTCCCGCCCCACCGCCATCGACCACACGGTGGTCAAAGGTCAGCAAGAGATCAGCCTCGGTCGCGGGCAGAAACGCCTCAACCTGGGCGCTCCAAACTGGCTTTTTCACTCCGGCGCCAACTCCAAGAATTAGGGTCTCGTTTGGCAACGGAATCGGAGTGCCCGTGGTGAGCCCAAAGGTTCCAAAGTTGGTCACCGTCGCGATCCCTCCACGGCAATCATTTTCGGTTAGACGACGACGGCGCGCACGATCCACCAAGTCGTCATATTCGGCAACAAGGTCTTTAAGGGATTTCTGATCGACCTTGCGAACCACTGGAACCACCACTCCGTCCTCCACTTGAACGGCCACACCGATGTCAAACGAGCGCGGATGAACCACCTTGTCGCCAATCAAATATCCCGCAGTCGTCGGATTTTCCGTGAGTGCCAATGCAAACGCACGGAGCAAATAAAGGGTCAACCCAGGCTTCGGCGACTGAGTGCGGCGGTGATCCAACAAACGATCTAACAAAATCGGCAATCCCACGGTCGCCAAGGGCCGGGTCCAACTCCGGCGCATGGCGTCCGCCACGGCAAGCCGCATCGGCGAGGCTTGGGAACTCGGCCACGTGTCAAGATAGTCCAAGAATCGTTCGAGGTCTTCCACCGTGACTCTTCCTCCGGCACCCGTCCCTGCAATGGCAGAAATGTCAGCCTCACGGATCCCGAGGTCATCCATGCGCGCACGCATCCGAGGAGAAATATAATGAGCTCCCATCACTCCCGTCGGAACAGGCAGCCCTTTGACACTTGGTACCACCGCTGGCGCCTCTTCGTAGGCATCATCATCCAAGGCGAAATGCAGGTTGCTCTCGACTTGAGCCGGACCTGCCGTTTGGCTCGTGGTCGCACGCCGCTCGTCGAGGGCCTCCAGTGATTCAACCCCTGTCCGAATCACCTCAGCCTCTTTGACTTCGAGCAGTCCTAACAGGCTTCCCACTGAGTAAGACACCCCTTCCACCGCCCGCAACTCCGAAACCACTCCATCGCACAAGGTGGTCACACCCATGACCGCCTTGTTGGTCTCCACCTCGATGATTTCTTGGTCCGTGCGGACCGCATCGCCCACCTTGACACCAAGACGGATGATGGTGGCCTCGGCAATCGATTCACCAAGTTGTGGCATGAAAATTGGGACAGTGGGCATTTGGGTAAAATTCGGGTTACTGAAATGCGAGCGCTAGAAGGAAAGTAGTTTTCTTAATGCCTCGCAAATCGACTCAGGCGTCGGGCGATGCGCAGCCCAAAGTTTGGGATGATAGGGAACCGGCGTGTCCCTCGCATTCAGGCGCTGTGGCGGCGCATCTAACAAATGAAATCCCTCCTCGGTCACCCGAGCCACCACCTCGGCGGTCACGCCTCCCCAAGGAAAAGCCTCGCCCACCGCGAGTAACCGACCCGTACGAGCCACGGATGCAAGAATCGTATCAATATCCAGTGGCTTCACGGAACGCAGATCGACCACTTCAATTTCCCAACCGTCTTGCACCAGTCGGTCAGCGGCACGCACCGCTTCATGAACCATCGCGCTGTAAGCAACCACGGTCGCATGCTTGCCCGGCCGCGTGATCCGAGCTTGGCCAATCGGTAAATGGTCGCCATTGATCGACTTGGCCTTGAGCCAGCGGTAAAGGAATTTGTGTTCGCAGTAGATGACCGGATCATCCAATGCCACCCCATCTAACAGCATGTGATAGGCATCGGAAACCGTCGCGGGGGTAAGCACCACGAGCCCAGGATACTGCGCGTAAATCCCCTCCATGCTCTGGCTGTGAAATGGCCCAGAACCTGGTGTCCCACCCGAAGGCAGGCGCACGGTCAGCGGAATCGGCATGCCCGTCCGATAAAAATGCGTCGCCGCCTGATTGACGATCTGGTTGAACGCGACCGATGAGAAATCCGCAAACTGCATTTCAACGATCGGTCTCATTCCCTCGATGGCCGCACCCACCGCCATGCCGATCATGGCATCTTCTGAAATTGGCGCGTCGAACACGCGGTTCGGGAATTTTTCAGCAAGGCCTTTGGTCGCTTTAAACGCACCACCAAAGGTCGCGATGTCCTGCCCGTAAAGGAACACACGATCGTCCTCACGCAGAAGTTTCTCCTGCGCCTCACGAATCGCATCAATGTAGGTCACACTCACTAGGAAATCGGTTGGGAAAAGTGTTGGTCCAGCGGAAATCGGGTAGACAGCGCCGTCCAGTCTTCCTGATAGGGATCGGGCACCGCCTCTTGTTGGGCTTGGGCAACCGCACGCTGCACCTCGTCCGCAATCTGATCCTGCCAAGCGATGATTTCGTCGGCACTGGCAAAATGATTTTCAAGCAACTGCCGCATGGCCACCTCGATGCAATCCTGCCCATAGTGGTCGACCCTGGCCTCAGCGGGCACATACGATCCATCGTCGTGCTCACCATGACCGGAGAGCCTCAGCAGCCTCGCCACGACCATTTGCGGTCCACCGCCATCTCGCGCACGCCGTACGGCCTCGCAGATCACCGAAACGCAAGCGAGCATGTTAGTCCCATCGACCGAGAAGCCACCTACCCCATAGCCCCGCGCTTTTTCCACCAAATCCGCGCACGCAAACTGACGATCATTCGGCGTTGAGTAGGCAAATTGATTATTGGCCACCACGACCACCAGCGGCAAACGCTCGACTGCGGCGAAATTCAGGCCCTCATGAAATGCACCGGTGGAGGTCGCTCCGTCACCGATACAAGTCGCCCCAACCCTCCCCGCGAGGGTCCCCTGAAGCCGCTTCGCGAAGAGCATCCCGGCCACGACCGAAACCTGCGCGCCCAAGTGAGAAATCATCGCTGGCATCCCAAGATCCGGGCGGCCGCGATGGATATTCCCATCACGCCCACGCATTGGCCCCTTCACAGATCCCAAATAAGTCCGCGTGCAATCAATCAATGGCTCACCAAATGCGGTGCGCCCTGCTTGGTCGCGGATCAACGGCGCAAAGAAATCTGTGCCTTGGATTAGGGCAGTGCCCAGCGTCGCGCTCACCGCCTCTTGGCCCCGCCCTAGGTAAACGCCTCCGACGATTTTCCCAGCTTTGTAGAGGCTCGAAAGCTTATTTTCTAGGATTCTCCCGCGGAGCATCGACTGGAAAACCGAACGCAGCAAATCGCGGTGACTCATCACTCCGTCGGCAAAAGCTGGCTGATCCAAAGGCGGCACAGCCGTAGCTTATGACGGCAAGAACAAAACCTGCAACCGCTTTCCCGCAAAGTCACGCATCCCGCTTGTTCCATGCCACCAGATCGCGGTATTTGAGCCCCTTTCCACCGAAAAGATCGAGCGCACTGCCGACCGTCACATCCACCACTCCACACCCAGCCTCCTCGACCGCTAAAAGATCCGCCATCGTGGTGGCACCTCCCGCATACGTCACTGGGCATTTTCCCCACCCGCCCAACAACGCGACCAAATCGGCATCAATCCCATTGCAAAGTCCCTCTACGTCAGCGGCATGAATCAAAAACTCGTCACAGAATGGCAACAAACGGTCGAGTGTGGCATGGTCGACCACCAAATCCGTCAAGGTTTGCCAGCGGTTCATCGCCACCGCCCACCCTGTCGCCGTCCGCCGGCATGACAAATCGATGACCAGCCGCTTGCGCCCCACCTTCGCCACCAGCGCCCGCAGGCGTTCTTCCTGAAATTTCCCCTCCGCATCAAACAGAGCCGAGGTCACAATCACATGGCTGGCCCCAGCATCCAGCCAGTCAGTCGCGCTGTCGGCATCAATCCCGCCACCGACCTGCAGCCCTCCGGGCCACGCCGAAAGCGCCTCGCGCGCGGCAAGATCATTGCCAGGTCCGAGTTTGATCACATGCCCACCCGTCAGAGAGTCGCTCCGAAACCGCTCTGCAAACCACCCTGCGGGGCGATCCGATACGAAGTTCTCCAGTGGCCCCGCACCCGAATCACGCAAGCTACCACCGACGATTTGCTTTACCTTGCCTTGGTGAAGGTCGATGCATGGGCGGAATTGAGTCATGAAATGATGGGAGGCGAGGCCGTCGCGATTCCTCGTAATTCTTACCACCCAGCGTTCCTCCGCAAGCGGGAAAACCGTCAGGCTCATCAAGGGGCGTTTCAAAAGGGCAAA
>CAILVZ010000321.1 GCA_903837825.1 Akkermansiaceae bacterium
AAACACTCATCGCTAAAATACCAAACCCCGGCCCAATTCGAGGCCGAGAAACTGTCTCTTAACTAAGCAACAAACGGTCCAAAAATCGGTTGCATCTCATGCGGTGCGGGCGGGAAGGCATGGACGGACGGCCCGCAAAAGAGAAGGACAAGCGCACTCGCACCAAGAGCGAGTGTGAAAGAGGTTTGTAGACCGGCTTTGTTGGAGAGAGCGCAGAGCTTTTTCATGGTGATGGTCTAACTTTCTATCAAAAGTTTCGCGTTGAGCTAATTCCTCAATGTGAGAATGTCTGCAATGGAAAATCGACGAATCGCACGAAATCGTCGACGAATCGCATGGCCTGCCGTTTCGAAGCAGTTTTGTGGGCTTGTGCGGGATTTTCCCCTCGCGAGTCGGTCAAGAATCGTTTATTGGCTTCAACGAACTCAGGAATGACCGCATTGCAAGACGCCAACGAGACCGAGCGATGACCAACCTACATCTGGGCGATCATGTGACTGAGATTCGTGGGTATGCCTACGTTTGGAAACTGCAGATCGGCTTCTGGGTTGCTTACATGCTTCTTCATGGAATCGTAGGTGGTCTGCTGGTGGCTGCCGGAATCATTCCGCGCGGATCAGAAGCATTGCTCCTCGAATGGACACTCCTCAAGTTAGCTTACGGATTTCTGATTACCAGTTCTCTTCGCCCGCTGTTTATTTGGATTCATTCGAGGAAGTGGCATCCCCTGCGAATGGCCATCTTACTTCTTGGGATTTCCATCTCTTATACAGCGGTCGAAATTCTCCTCACCACTCAGATTCCATTTCTGCGAGAATACTTCAGACCTCTGACAGCCACTCTTTCGATAGGAACCAGTGTGATGGTGTTGGGGTTCTATATGGATCTCTTCTTTATAGCACTTTGGATCGGTTTCTATTTCTCCGCCTCGCTCTTTTTTGACTTTGTTGAACTAATTCATCGCCAGAAGAATAGCGAGCTTGCGCTCCTCAGAAACCAAATGCAGCCCCACTTCCTTTTCAACGCCCTCACCGCAGTCATGGCCGTGAGTGATGACAAAGAGAAAGTGGAGACGCTGACCCAGTCGCTGGCTGATTATCTCCGCTTCTCGCTGAGCAAGAGTGATGAAGATCAAGCTCCTCTGGGAGAAGAGCTGAATGCCTTGGAGAACTATCTCCATGTGGAAAAGATCCGATTCGGTGCAAATCTGGTGTGCCGGATCGATGCGGATCAAGAAACGCGCTCCTTGAAAACTCCCATGCATCTCGTGCAACCGCTTCTCGAAAATGCGATCAAGTATGGCCAGCAGACCAGCCCGATGCCACTCTCGATCCTCATCCAGGCACAACTCGCTGACGGAAAGCTCCGCCTCACGGTTGAGAACACTGGATCGTGGGTAGAGCCTTCTTCCGCAACATCTCGTGGAAAAGACAACGGCATAGGCATAGGGATCAGTAATCTCCGCCGCCGCCTCTATCTGATTTACGGTAACCTCGCTTCCCTAACCTATGAAAACTCTCCACAGCGGGTGCTGGCCCGCGTCACGCTTCCGATCGTTTCCGCTGGGAATAGGCGCTCCAACTTATAAAAAGCCGTGAGCAGGAATACCCAACCCTCGGCTTCTTCAAGGCGTTTCCGCGTCATCTTGGTGGATGACGAGCCCACGGCCAGAGTCCACCTCACAAACCGTCTCAAATCCCACCCCGAGATCGAGATCGTGGGTGAGGCGGGAGATGTCAACTCGGCAAACGATCTGGTACAAACGCTCAAGCCCGACCTGATTTTTCTCGATATCCAGATGCCAAAAAAGAATGGTTTCGCCCTTCTTCCGAAGCTCGAGAATCTCACCCCCCAGCCAGCGGTTGTCTTTATCACAGCTTACGACGAGTATGCCATCCGGGCCTTCGAGGCCAATGCCTTAGACTATCTCACCAAGCCGGTCAGCCCAGCGAGGCTCGCCAAGACGATCCTACGCCTGTCCAAGCAACCGGTTTCTGAAACGGGCGTGCATCATCCGGTCGCCGAAGCTGAAAAACGGCTTGAAGCCGAGGACCTTGTATTGCTTCGCGATAAATCTCTTTCCATGATGGTGAAAGTTGGGGAAATCGCTGCGATTGAGGCTCATGCCGACTACACCCGAATCCTCCTGAATGAGGGCAAAAACCTCATGATGAAACAGACCCTCTCCCTCTGGGAGAGCCAGTTGCCGGCCGATCTCTTTGCCAAAGTCAGTCGCAGTTTGCTCGTGAACACTCAATCCGTGGCCAAGATGGTGAGAAAAAATCTCCTCACCTGGGAGCTCCAGCTTCAGGGCGCCAAGGAGACGATTCAACTCAGCAACTTGGAGAGCAAACGCCTCCGAGCATTGCTATAAAAAGTAGAATTTGCCACAGAGGACGCAACCGAAAAGGTTGGGGAGCTTTTCATCCAGAATTGTGCGGCGTGCCATGGGCTGAGTGGAACGGGTGACGGGGTGTTGGCCACTCAACTTTTGCGGAAGCCTGCCAACTTGGTCGCTGGTCCGTTCGTGTGGACTCCTGCGGGTGAGGCGCTTGATGTGCGCATTGCGCGTGTCATTAAATTCGGTCTTCCCGGCACAGATATGCCAGGTCATGAAGTTCTAACAGATCCTCAAGTGCGTGGGATCGCCAGTCATGTCATGGGGCTACGCGGTGCCCAATGACTTGGGGCGCATGGCGAGCGGCGATCACGAGAGCTGCGAGGGATACTCACCGGACTCGATCAACTTGGCGATCGATGCCACCACGTGTTTCTTGTCATCAGGGTAAGTGACGCCAAACCAGCAGCTGGTGGTTTCGAGCACGGTGCAATCGACTTTGCCCGAACGAATAAGGGCATCTACTGCCGTGGGGATGTAGTATTCAGATTTTTCTTGATGGCCGAAGTGGGTGAGGAAATCGGTGAATCCGGTCTCGAGGTAATCAAAGAAGCTCGGGGTGAAGGCCCAGAAGTTCATGGATACGGGTGCATCTTCCGTGACGCTTTTACGCGCTCCATCGAGTGAATTTCCGCGGACGACACCATCTGAGTCTCGTTCGATTTTTACATACTCCTCGACGCTCGATAGCAAACCATGGTCATCGAGCGTGCAGATGCCGCGATTCACGTCGCCGTGGTCCGAGAGGGTATTGATCAGCGGGTAGCCGACCATCGCGTAATGCGCTTTTGCGTCCGATGCTTGCGGTGTTGTTAGAAATTTCGCGGCGCGCAGGTAGGCGTCGCTGCCGTAGAAGTCGTCGGCATTGATCACCGCGAAGGGTTCCTTCACAAGATTCCGAGCGGAGCGGACTGCGTGTGCGGTGCCCCATGGTTTGCTGCGGCCTTCAGGGGTGGAGAATCCTGCGGGGAGGTCATCCGATTTTTGGAACGCGTAATCCACTTGGATGCGATTGGCGAAACGAGCGCCCACGCCTTGTTGGAAAGCTTCGGCGAAATCCTCACGGATGATGAACACCACGCGTCCGAATCCAGCACGAATGGCGTCATAGACCGAGTAGTCGAGGACGGTTTCGCCATGAGGGCCCATGGGGTCCATTTGTTTGAGGCCACCGTAGCGGCTGCCCATTCCAGCGGCGAGAACAAGGAGTGTTGGTTTCATCATGGTAGGAAATGCCTGATTGGTATGCAGACGCCCTTGAGATGCCAACAGATGGGGTTGGTTGCAACTTTCTTATTTCGAGATGCTAAAAACGCCAGGACATTGGTTTTGAGCGTGGAGTGGTGATTTTGCGGGTGGGTTTCCAGGGTTGAGGTTGGTGGGGCATGGCGTTAGGCTGGGTGCATGCGGATTGATATTGTGACCCTGTTTCCTGACGTGGCGCTGGCTCCATTGAGTGATTCCATCATCCAACGAGCGAGGGCAGCTGGGATTGTGGAGGTGTTTGGGCATCAGTTGCGCGACTGGTCCGAGGATAAACATCGCCGGGTTGATGATTCTCCCTGTGGTGGCGGGCAGGGGATGTTGTTGAAGCCTGAGCCGTTTTTTGCGGCGGTGGAGGCGCTGCGGGGAGAGGGTACGCGGGTGATCCTCATGACCCCGCAGGGGAGGCCATTCAAACAGGTCGTGGCGCAGGAATTCGCGGGTGAGGGGCATTTGTTGATTTTATGCGGCCACTACGAGGGGGTGGATCATCGGGTGATTGAGGCGCTGGTTGATGATGAGATTTCCATCGGTGACTATATTCTAACCAATGGTGCCTTAGCGGCTGCGGTGGTGTGCGACGCAGTGATCCGGCTGTTGCCGGGTGCGTTGGGTGACGAGCGCTCGCCAGTGGATGAATCGTTTTCTGATCCAAATCGCTTGGAGCCACCATCATACACGCGGCCGATCGAGTTTCGTGGAATGGTGGTACCCGAGGTTTTGGTATCAGGGCATCATGGGAAAATCGCTGAGTGGAAGGCGGCTCAAGCGCTGGCTCGGACGCAGGAAAATCGGCCAGATTTGCTCGATCAACGCCAGAAGGGCGAATGAAATGGTTGTCGTTGGAACAATTTCATTTTCTGATCCGAAAATTCTGTCAGAGTCGTGCTTGTGAAAGGCGATTTGAGTGCAAATATCTCGGGTGAGGCACAAGATCGGCCTCGCGTTGAACCTGCGACGATTGAGGACTTGCCGGCCTTGACTGAGCTGGTGATGAATTTGTTTTCGCTTTCGGGCGACTTTTCGCCGGATCGCTCGGTGCAAGAGCGGGGGCTAGAATTGATCCTCGAACAACCGAATCGTGGGCGGATTTTTGTGGTGCGCAACGACCATCAGATTTTTGGAATGGTCAACTTGTTGTTTACGATTTCCACGGCGCGAGGTGGTTTTGTGATCTTGCTGGAAGATGTGGTGATTCATCCGGATCACCGTGGGCAGGGCTATGGTACGATGTTGATTGATTACGTCGAGAAGTTCGCGAAGAGCAAACACTTCAAGCGCATCACTTTGCTGACTGATCGCATCAGCGAGGAGTCTCAAGAATTCTTCACCAAGTGTGGTTTTGAATACTCGAGCATGATCCCGATGCGTCGGATCATTGATTGAGCCGGGCCGTGGCCCGTTGACTCACTTTTCGGCGGGCACTAACCGGATGAGGCGGTCTGGGCCGTTGAGGATCGCGTAGAGGAACCCGTCTGGGCCGGTTGCAATATCGCGGATGCGGCCGATGTTTTTCAGGATGATTTCTTGTGAGACGACTTTTTGATCCACGAGGTGGATGCGGCGGATTTCTTGTTGGGCGAGGGCTCCGGCAAAAAGATCATTTTTCCACTTTGGGAACTTGTCGCCGGTGTAGAAATCCAGCCCGCAGGGTGCGATGGATGGCACCCAGTAGGTGAGCGGTTGCTCCATGCCATCTTTTTCGGTGATCGATACCATAGGCGTCCCATCGTAGTTCATCCCGTAGGTGATGACTGGCCAGCCATAATTGCAGCCGGGTTTGATGCGATTCACCTCGTCGCCACCACGCGGGCCGTGCTCGGTGTCGTAAAGCGAGCCGTCGCGGCGATCCATGGCGAGTCCTTGAGGGTTACGGTGGCCGTATGACCAAATGCTGGGAATCGCATCAGGGGTTTTGACAAATGGATTGTCAGATGG
>CAILVZ010000322.1 GCA_903837825.1 Akkermansiaceae bacterium
AGGATCCTCGTCGTCCGATCGGCTCATTCCTTTTCCTTGGACCCACAGGGGTTGGTAAAACCTATCTGGCTCGCAACCTCGCCGAGTTCATGTTTGGCGATGCGGACGCATTGATCCAAATCGACATGTCGGAATACATGGAGAAATTCACCGCGAGCCGCCTCATCGGCTCGCCTCCTGGCTATGTGGGTTATGAAGAAGGGGGCCAGCTCTCCGAAGCAGTTCGCCGTCGGCCCTACTCCGTTGTCCTCTTCGACGAGGTGGAGAAGGCGCATCCAGACGTGATGAACCTAATGCTCCAGATTTTGGAGGAGGGTACTGTGACCGATTCACTTGGCCGCAAAATCGATTTCCGTAATACCATCATCATCATGACCTCGAACGTCGGCGCCTCGACGATCAAGCGTCAGACCTCCCTCGGATTTGGGGCAATGGCCGCAGACGACGCCGATCACGATGGCATGAAGGAAAAGATCATCGAAGAATCGAAGCGTTACTTCAAACCTGAGTTTCTCAACCGTTTGGACAGCTTGGTGGTGTTCCACATGCTCGAAAAAGCGGACCTCAATCAGATCGTCGACCTCGAAGTGGCCAAGTTGGTCAAGCGCCTGAAAGAAAAGGACATTGCTCTGACGCTTTCTGTTGAGGCTCGCGACTTGCTATCAGCTAAGGGCTTTGATCCTGCTTACGGAGCTCGCCCGATGCGCCGCGCGGTGGAACGGTTCCTCGAAGATCCGCTTGCGGAATCCCTGCTTCGAGGTGCAGTGAAGGCCGGTGACTCAGTCAATGTCATGCTCAAGCCCGACTCTGAGGAGCTGGATTTCATTACCAAGCGCACGGAGGTAGTCCAAGAGGTTAGCGAAGCTCAAGCCTAACGCACGATGGAGGTTCGTAACCGCGACGAGCAAGTTCCTTTCACCACAAAGGATGGCTCGACGATCCGAAGTCTGTTAGATCTTTCAAACGCCCCTGTTGCTAACCAAAGCCTCGCTGAGGCAAGCTTGTTGGCAGGTGGGGTGATTGAGCGGCACTACCACCGCGTCAGTGAAGAATTCTACTACATCACTGCGGGTTCTGGCATCATGGAGGTCGAGGGAGTCAAGCGTGAGGTTTTTCCCGGCGATGCGATTTTGATTCCGGCGGGTGCCTGGCACCAAATCTGTGCGATCGAGGCCTTGGAGTTTCTTTGCTGCTGCTCGCCGCCCTATTCGCACGCGGATACTTATTTCGCATGATTTGGCGGATTTACAATTTCCTAGCGGATTCATGAGAGGATAGGTATTGGTGCGTCGTATGGTGTTACTGACTCAGTTCCAACGCACCACCTAATCCGAATCGATGATGCTCCAACTCGCGCTAGCCATTTTTTGCTCAACCGCATTGCTGGTGCAAAGCAGCGAGACCAAGCCGAACATCCTATTCATCGCGGTGGATGATCTCAGGTGTGATTTGGGGTGCTATGGAAACTCGCAGGTCCATTCGCCGAATATCGACCGCTTGGCTGCGTCAGGAGTCGTTTTTACTCGAGCTTATTGCCA
>CAILVZ010000323.1 GCA_903837825.1 Akkermansiaceae bacterium
GGTGTCTTTGGCCTGCGTCGTGCAATCATGATGGCGGGAGCGAAAAAACCCGATACCGCCGCGAAACGCGCGGAAGACCTTACCCTTCAGATTGCACACTCGATCATGAGCCGGCGCTTTGAGCGCTTGTCAAAAATCGCAGGCTCCGCAGTGGCCTCTGGCACGGCTTCTAACAGCGTTGTTTTCAATCACTGCGAGATTGGCTCGATCGATATCACCGCAGCAGACGACCGCTGGCAAGAAGTGGTGCCCATCCTTGAGCAGCAGTTCCGCGCCGCTGTGACCTATGGATTCAGCGAAGCGGAACTTGCCGAAGCCAAAGCCAACCTCCTCAACGCCTACGAGCAAGAGGTGAAACAAAAGGCCAGTCGAAAATCTGAGAGCATCGCCACCGCCTTGGCGAAGTCGATCAACGACCAGTCCGTATTCTCCGACCCAGCAACCGATCTTGCCCTCGCACGAAAAGCACTGGATGGGATCGACCCCGAGGCGTGCCACCAAGCATTCTTGAAGTTTTGGGATTCATCCGGTCACCACTTGATTCTAACCACCAAAGAGCCTTCCGAAAATGCCAAGCAAGACCTCGCAGCGCTCTTTGAAGACTCGCGCGATAAGCCGGTGGAAGCGCCTGCTCAGCGCGCCACCCAATCATTCGGCTACACCGATTTCGGCGTGGCTGGCACCATCGCTAGCACGAAGGAAGTCGCGGACCTTGGGATCACGCAGCTGGTGCTTTCGAACCAAGTCCGCATCAACCTCAAACAAACGGACTTCGAAAAAGGCGTGATTCGCCTCGTCGCCCGAATCGGTTCAGGAAAACTCACCCAACCGAAGGGGATGCCCATGCTTGACACCTTTGCCACTTCGATATTCGAAGGGGGCGGGCTTGGCAAACACAGCAATGACGAACTCCAACAAATTCTAGCAGGAAAAAATGTCAGCTCCTCCCTCGTGATTGGCGATGACGCCTTCACGCTTGTCGGCAAGACGACCCCAGCGGATTTCACCCTCCAGGCTCAACTGATGTGTGCCAATCTAATCGATCCCGGTTATCGCGACGAAGCGCTTTGGCAATTCCAGAAAGCGGTCCCAATGATCTATCAACAGCTCAAATACACTCCTGCCGGCCCCCACCAAGAAATGGAAGCGTGGCTCAACGGTGGCGACTCGCGCTTCACGATCGCACCGATGAAAACCCTGACTTCATACACCATCAATGATGTCAAAAACTGGCTCACACCTGAGCTCACCAAAGGGTATCTCGAACTGAGCGTCATTGGCGATTTCGATTCAGAAATAATCCTTTCTGACCTGTTAGCCACCTTCGGGGCACTCGCCACCCGAGCGCAAAGCAACCCGGAGCACCACGACGCCCGCAAGATCCAATTCCCGAACGCACCCGAAGCAAAAACCTTCACCTACGAGTCCAAAGTCCCACAAGGCATCGCCACCACGATTTGGAAGACGGCAGGCATTCGTGGAAACCAAAAGGAATTCCGCCGCCTCAATATTCTTGGAGAGATCTACGGTGACCGCCTTCGCGAAGAGATCCGTGAAAAGCTAGGCGCATCCTACAGTCCTAACGCGGGTGCCTCTGGCTCAGACGCATATGATGACGTCGGCTACATCATCGGCCAGAGTGTCGGCAAACCTGAGGACCTCGAAAAGCTCCTAACCACCATGCAGGAGCTCGCCGACAACCTCGCCCATCAAGGTGCCACCGCCGACGAGCTTGATCGGGCCCTCAAACCCACCCTCAGCCAACTCACCAAATCCCTTCGTGACAATTCCTACTGGATCACCACCGTCATGAGCCAATCCCAAGAAGATCCTGCGAGACTTGACCTCGCACGCACCCGCGATGCGGATTACCACTCGATCACCCTGGAGGAGATCAACAAGCTGGCTGCAAAATATCTTTCTGCTAGAAATGCATTGCTCATTTCGATCAAGCCGAGCAACCCCTAACTCTAACAGAGTCGATGGAATCCTTGACGCTAAGGCATCTAACAGAAGCAGACCTCGAGGACGCTAGCAAATTGCTCACCTTCCTGAATCCAGAGACGCCGCTTCAGACGATTGTCGAGCGCCTCCATACAATTCTAACCAACCATTCTCACTACCGGATCATGGGTGCCTTCAATGGAGAAACCCTCGTGGGCGTAGCCAGCGCATGGGTCGCGACCAAGATCTGGTGTGGGCTATATCTCGAAATCGACAATCTCGTGGTCGCGCCCGCCCACCGGTCGATGGGTGTTGGCCGCCTCTTGATTCAGTGGCTTGAGGCCCTCGCCGCAGAGGAAGGATGCAACATGGTGGTGCTCGATAGTTACACCGAAAACCGCGCATCCCACCGCCTCTATCATCGACTCGGTTTTGAGATCTGGGGATTCCATTTCGTGAAACCCATCGGCGATTGGAAAGGCGCCCCATGACACCGTTGACCACGCGCTCAACCACGATTTGTAGTTTTCCAAGTTGCGAAAATCCGTCGACCCCGTAACCTACGACTTTCACAAGTGCGACGCTTGTCGCCAAAACCCAACCTAACCAACACCCACCCACGACCATGAAGTTAGAGACCCAATGCCTCCACGCTGGCTACTCCTCGGATCCCACCACCCACGCCTGTGCGGTTCCAGTTTACAGGACGGCATCGTTCGTATTCGACAGCACGGAACACGCCGCGAACCTCTTTGCCTTGCGCGAGCTTGGGAACATTTACACGCGTTTGATGAATCCGACTCACGACGTGCTTGAGCAACGGATGGCCGCATTGGAAGGTGGTGCCGCAGGACTTGCCATCGCGTCTGGTACCTCCGCGATTTTCTACTCGATCATCAACCTCGCCAAAGCAGGCGACAACATCGTCTCCGCCCGCAACCTGTACGGTGGTACCTACACTCAATTCAAAGACATCCTTCCTGCACTTGGAATCGAGGTACGCTTTGTCGATTCAAACAACCCCGAAAATTTTGCAGCAGCAACCGACTCAAAAACCCGCGCGTTCTTCTGTGAGTCGGTCTCGAATCCTGCGTTAGAAATCTCTGACATCGAGGCCATCGCCGATGCCGCGCATGCCATCGGCCTGCCACTCATTGTGGACTCGACCTTTTCCACTCCCTATCTCACGAAGCCCATCGCCTTCGGCGCAGACATCGTCGTCCACTCTCTCACCAAGTGGCTTGGTGGACATGGCGCGGGCATCGGCGGCATCGTGATCGACTCAGGAAAATTCAACTGGGCCGCTGGCAAGCACCCGCTCTTCGACCAACCGGATGCATCCTACCATGGCTTGCGCTGGGGTCACGACCTCCCTGCCCCGCTCGCCCCACTTGCCTACATCCTACGCATGCGCACTGGGCCACTCCGCAACCTCGGCGCCTGCCTCTCGCCCGACAACGCGTGGATCGCTCTGCAAGGGATCGAAACCCTACCGCTGCGTATGGAGCGCCACTGCGAAAACGCACTGGCCGCTGCCAAACACCTCCAGCAACACCCCGCCGTCGAGTGGGTCCGCTTCCCCGGCCTGCCCAGCGACTCCCAAGCCCAACTCAACGCCAAATACCTCCACGGCAAGGGCGGCTCGATGGTGGTCTTCGGCATCAAAGGCGGTGCCGCTGCCGGCGCCAAATTCATCGACTCACTCAAGCTATTCAAGCACCTCGCCAACGTCGGCGATGCCAAATCCCTTGCGATCCACCCGGCATCCACCACGCACTCGCAACTCAACGAGGCCCAACAACTCGCCGCTGGAATCCCACCCGAGTTGATCCGCCTCTCCATCGGCATCGAGCACATCGACGACATCCTCGCCGACCTCGATCAAGCGTTGGCAAACTCGTAACTCGGGCAAGGAGTTTGTCACACTCCCCCCGCACATCGGCGGGTGAGATCTTGCAGCCTGTCGGCGACTGAGCAAAAGTGGAATTAATTGTCTGAGCAAAAGTGGACAGGTTTTCTTGACCTTTAAGCCGGCTTAAAGACGGTATTCTGCGAGGATTTCGGGCCACTGTGGGGCTTGTGGTGTGGGCGGGCGGGAGATGACTCGGAAGCTTCCTGGCTGTTGAACGATGGTCACCTGCTTGGTTTCGCCGGGGGTGATCTCCCAGCGGCGACCTAGGAAGCTGATCTCTCCGGCCTTCTGAACGACTCGGGTGTGGTGGGTCGCAAGATGCAGATCGAGGAGTTCAGGTGGCGGCGCCGGACGTCAGCAGACGCTTGCTTCGGAGATGCTTTGCTCGACCGCTTTTTGGGGCGTCAGCCCGGTACTGCGGGAGACGTGGTTTTTGTGATGCCATTCAATTTGGGTCGCGAGCAGTTCGTTTGCCTGATCCCTGTTAGTGACCGACTCCATGGCGAAGAGGGCGGGAAGACGTTTCTGCCAGAAGCCAAACTGACGCTCGATCTTGCCTTTGGATTGGGGATCTTTGGCAACAAGGTGGCTGACGCCGAGGCAGCCGAGAGCGCGTTGGAACTGGGAGAGGGTGTCGGTATCGCCGGCCTTGCGTGATTCGTGGCCGAAGAGGCTCAGGCCGTCGGTGTAGAAGTCGTTGGGAAGACCGTGGGTGAGGAAGATTTTCCTGACATGGGCGAGGTGGGCGAAGGTGGTTTCGGCCTCGATGAAGCCCGCTCCGACGATGAAGCGGGTGGCGTCGTCGATGGTCAGGGCGAGGATCTGGAGCTTCTCCCCAGGCCACCATTGGTGCGGAGAACTATCGTGTTGGAGCAAATCGCCATAGCCCTTGCGCTGCCACCTGCGGCGGGGTTTGGGGCCACGATTAAGCGGTTCATGCAATAGCTCGGCCATGTGCTTGAGGACATGGCTGCGGACGTTGGAGACGGAGCGTTTGAAGGCAAATCGGCGGAAGAGCTCGTCGGCCAGGAAACTGAAGTTGGCGGGTTCTCCCGTGGCGAGGGTGATGCGTAGGAATGCTTCCGCTTCATCTGGCCAGAGGCCGATGTGATCGCCTCCCGATGGCGAGAGCGGGAGACGGCGGCCTCCGGCAAGCCAGAGGGTCCTCAGGGTGTAGAGGCGTGATTGACCAACTCCGAGCCGAGCACAGGCGTCCTTCGGGGACAGGTGTCTATCGTTGAATGCGGCGAGAGTTGCCTCGACGACTTCGAGGGGCAGGCGGTGGAAAAGCTGTTTGTTTTCATCCGGTCATCAAAGACACAAACACCATTCGCCAACCAGCATTTATGGGGCTCTGCCCCAAACCCCGGAGTTTATCGAATCAGGGCGAATGGCTCCAGGGAAAGCGTCCCTTCCCCGGAGCGCGGTTCCCTTTTTTGGAGCCTATCGCACCTTCCGGACTACTCGGGTTGCTCTCCAGCAGAGCCCTATCCGTTCCGGCGGTGAGCCGAGCGGGAAACAATGAATGCGAGAATGCCAGAGGAATCGGCGATTTGGTGAAGTATTCCACTTTTGCTCAGACAATTAATTCCACTTTTGCTCAGTCCGCTACAGTGAGATCTTGCAGCCTCGACAAACCCCTCGGTACCAGCTACAAGTGGGATGATTTTTTCGTCGCCCCCACCATGGACACTGGATTCAAAGATTATTACGCCACGCTCGGTGTTGCTCGCGATGCAAGCGCCGCCGAGATCAAGAAGGCATTCCGCAAGCTCGCGCAAAAATATCACCCAGACGTCGCCAAGGACAAAAAGTCGGCGGAAGCAAAATTCAAGGAGATCAACGAGGCCAACGAGGTCTTAAGCGATCCAGAAAAAAGGCGAAAATACGACGACCTCGGAGAAGACTGGCAAAGCCATGGAATGCCCCCACACGGGCAAAGACGCAACGGAAACGGCGCATCAGGCCAATCCTTCAATTTCAGCGGCACGGGCTTCAGCGACTTCTTCGAACAATTCTTTAGCGGCGGCGAAGGTCGCGGATTTTCAAACACCGATCCCTGGGGCGCCAGCTCCCCGCCCAACACCCGCGGAAACGACATCGAGGGCGACATTCTCATCACGCTTGAGGAGGTGATGCACGGAGACACCCGCCCGATTTCTCTCCAGATCACCAGCCCCAAGACGGGAAAGGTCGAGAAGCATTCATTTCACGTCCGCATTCCCGTCGGAGTGATCCACGGCAAGCGCATCCGCGTTTCGGGCCAAGGCGAACCTGGCACCGGTAGCGCTGGCCCAGGCGATCTCTACCTCCGAGTCCGCCACGCGGCCCACCCCTTTTTCCACACCGAGGGATCCGACCTTTTCTATGAGCTCAACCTCGCCCCATGGGAAGCCGTACTTGGTGCCGAAGTGACCGTACCCACCCTCGATGGGCCGATCAAATTGCGAGTCCCCGCCGGAAGCGAATCCGATCAACAACTCCGCGTGCGCAACCGCGGCCTCCCCAAGGGAAAAGGCGCAGAACGCGGTGATTTCTTCGCCACCATCACCATCCACCTACCGAAGGAATCCACCGACGAAGAACTGGCACTTTGGGAACAACTCCGGGAAATCTCAACCTTCAGCCCCCGCCCCACCTCGCCATAGACACGACTTCCCTACGGTCCAGCAAATCCGTGGAGCAAACCAGCCAAGCCGGGAATCCCGCTTGCCCCCCCACCTACCCCGCTCTACACTTTTTGCATCAATGTTGGATTGGATCGTAAAAACCTTGTGCCTTCCCATGGGACGATTGACTGGCCTCGCCGTTCTGCTCGCGGCTGGATCAGTTCTAGCGCAGACACCCGCCCCACCCGCGCAGTTCGACCCCTCGGACGTTTATTTCCAAGGCTACCTCGCGATTCGCGCAGCGGAAAAACTCGAAGCCAGCGAAGACTACGCAGGTGCCGCAGAGAAGCTTCAGGGCGCCCGCAAGATGCTCGACACCATCAAGCGCTACTACCCCGACTGGAAGCCAGACATGGTCGCCGGACGCAGCTCGCAAAATGCTGAAGCCATCGAAAAAATCCGTACCAAGGCCGATGAACAGCGCCGCAAAAGCCGCAGTGTCGTGGCCGAACTCGAGGGCGGCACCAAACGCTCTGGAACCCTAACGGATCCCGCAGACACCTCACCTCCCCCAAACCCTGGGATCCTCGAAGTCGATCCCATCGCCAGCCGAAAACTATCAGAAGCAGAAGCTGAGGTGAATCGACTCCGCGCCCTTCAATCTTCCAGCGAAGACCCTTCTCGCGATGCATCCCGCGTGCGCGACCTCACCCGTCAGCGCGATGCCATTCAAGCACAACTCCGTGCCGCAGAGGCAAATGCTCAGTCCCTCCGCGCCCGACTGGCCACCCGCCCGATGGAGCAAGAAATGAAGTCCCTCACCCAACGGATTTCCGGGCTCGAACAAGAGCGCGAGGCGATGAATCTCGCCCTCACCCAGAGCCGCAGCGCCCACACCGAAGCACTCGCCCGCAACGCCATCCTCGAAGCTGACCTCAAGGTGATGCAGCAGAAATACGCGAATCTCGACCGCGACCTAAAAGCAGAGCGAAATGTAGCCAACTCCGTGGTCGCCGGCCAACGAACCCAACTCCAAGCTCTCGAAAAGGAACTCGCAACCAAGTCCGAAGAGCTCGGCAAGGCCAACGAAAAAATCAGCGGCCTAATGAACGAGCTGCAGGAGAGTCACGATACCTTCGCCCAACTCCGCACGGAACGCGATTCCCTCCTCCTCGAAAGAGACCAATTGAGCGCAATGCTCAAGCTTAACGAAGACGGACGAATCCAAGACCTCGTCCAGCAAAACATCGGCCTCGCCAAGAGCCTCCGCGAAGCAAACGAGAAGGTTGAACGCCTCAACCTCGACAACAACGCCACCAAGGACGACATCACCAGCGCGATGAGAGATCTCGCCATCGCCAAAGCCAGGATCAACAAGCTCCAACAAGAAAAACGCGAACAAGACACGCGAATCGAAGAAATGGAGTCTCGCCTCAAGGGCGAGGAGACCGCTCTCGTCGGAGGCAAAACCTCAGCGGATCCAGCTGAGGTCGCGATGTTGCGCGATATCATCCAGCGCCAACTCCGCGTCCAAGATCGCCGACGCCAAGCACGAGATTTACTCGTCGAGGCCGTTAAAGACATGGGTGCCAAGGATGAGCGTGTGGGTGAGGCCATGCAACTCTTCGAAGGTGAGGAAGTCCAGTTAACCCCCGACGAGCAGCATTTGCTTGCCGATAAAAATGTGGATGGTGAATTCGTTTCACCCTTTGCGAAAGACCGAGCCACCGTCAACCGCAACACCGACGAGCTGAACCATGACATCGCGGTATTTGAACGCACCGCCGAGAAATCCTTTGCCGCAGGGCGCCTTCTTCCCACCCGTGAACTCTTCCAAATGATCGTGGAACAACATCCAGGCCACGTCCCCTCGATTTGCAAACTTGGCGTCGTCCAACTCCGGCTCAAGGATCCCGCCGCAGCCACTGACCTATTTCGCCGCGCCGTCGAACTCGATGCCGAAAACCCATACGCCCACCGCATGCTTGGCTTCGCTCAAATGAGCCAAGGCAATCTAACCGATGCAGCGCAAAACATCAGGAAGGCCGTCGAGCTCGCGCCGGAAGACGCAAAAAATCAATCATTGCTCGGCATCATTGAAAACCGCCTCGGTCATACCCGCGAGGCCGAATCATGCTACAAGGCCGCCATTTTTGCGGATCCCACTCCGAGCGAGCCATACTACAATCTCGCCCTGCTCTATTCGAAAGACAAACGACTCGATGCGGCACGGGACTTCTACCATCAAGCACTCGAGCACGGCGCGATTCCAGACCCCAAGCTCGAACAACGCCTCGCCGCCCAATGAAATGCCACCGCTTCATTGCACTCGTGCCATGCTTGATGTTAGGCTCCTGCGCAAAAGATACCCCGTCCAAGGAACCCGCCGCCTCACCCACCCCCGCAGCCCACAGGACGCTCAGCGAACGCTTGAGCGAAAGCAATGGCTACAAGCAAGACGCTAGCGGCAATTGGAAGCCGCAAATCGACCGTCGTAGCTCGTTCGAAACCAAGGGTGCATCGCAATTTGCCTCGAAGTCTTATCAGAAGTCAGCGTATAAAACGGCCGACTATGCCAAAACCTCGTGGTGGGGCAACAAGTCATACGATCGCAAATCCTACGCGGGAAACACCGATGGCTCACGCTTTAAGGAGACCTCGAAATTCCAAAAACAAGACGCACCGGAAGCCACCACCAAAGCCGACCTCTCCAAGCCCTTCGAGACATCGGAATACTCGACCCAAGCCGCACGCGAAATGGGGAAAAAATCGATCAAAACAACTTCTAACAGCATCGTCGACAAACGCCGTAAGGTATTTGCCCAGCCCGACATCATCGACTGGAACGAGCAACGCCGCCTCAGCATTGATCAGTCGAAGAGTCTACTGGGTCACTGACCGCCACCTCCTCGCCAACCTGCACGAGTGAGTCTAGCAGAAGCTTCTTAAGGGTCTCCCATCGCCATGGACGCCCTTCAAGAAAGAACGTTTGCGACACGGACAAACGGATCTGCGCATAACGGTCCGCAGGGAACACACTTGTCAGTGAAGCCGCCAGTGGCGCTGGCTGAACCCCACTGACCTGCCGAACGTCGAGATCCGCCGCCACCAAACGCGCGCGCCAGGCCAACGCAAATTTCTCGGCCAACTCCCCGCCCGCCGGGGTTTCTAACAAAACAAGTCCGTCGGTCGTGGGATCGGTATGGATCATCACGTGCAACAAGGCGGGGTATCGCCGCAGATCTTCAGCGATCCTCTGGTTCAATGCCGCCCGATAAGGCCGTTCATGACGATCCGCCACCTTTGCTCGAGTCGCTTCTGGCAACTTCATCGCAAACCGACTCCACCGAGCATCGCCCTCCACGCCCAGATCGATCAATAACCGCGTGACATCCCCATGAACCAAGGGCGTCCGAAACCGCATCGCAAATCCCTGCGACAAATTCAATGAACCAGGCTCCCAACCCTCCGTCGAGTTCACCACCTCCTCAGACCCACGGAAGATTTCACGGTACGCCTCGGGCACCGCACAGGTCGCATGGTCACAACTAAAAAGAAAAGCAGTCATCGGATTGGAAAAATAGAACGGATGGGATTGTTCGCACGATTCTCACTGAGCGCAATCCCGCATCGCAAAAGAAATCCAAACCATGCGCGATTCCGGGCAGTGGTCCGCACGATCAGTGGGTTTGACGATTTTGTCGGGAAATCACCATAGTCGCTACCACCCCGCAGCCAACAATGATCAACGCCAACATCAACCCGCAATAGCGTTGGGTACTTACCTCATTGGCCCGCTCTTCCTGTTCATCCATCGACTTTTCCGCAACTTGGCCGATGAATGGAATCGGTTTTCTCAATGCGTGAAATACCATCCTTCGTTCCTTGTCCCGATAATCATTGCGGAACGTTTCAGCCTCACGAACTAACAAATCAATCCGTTCGTTTACGAAAAACTCCGACGCCGGCCGCGCCTTTGGCTCATGCTCAGGCCAAACCTTGATCGTCTCAACTTCGATCCGAGTACCTGACATCGCAATCCGGCGGATCCGCGAGATCAACTCCTCTGCCTCACCCGCCGAGGACGCACCCGCAGCCAACAAGCGCCGAAGCCCTTCTTTCACCAGGTCGAACCGTTCGGCTTCCTCCGCACCCACCGAATCTTCGTGCAATCGCACCCGATCGATATTGCGCTGAAGCCTCAAGCGCTCGAGCTCGAATGGATTGCGCGTCGCCTGCGCAACGATCATCGCCTCATAGGCGTAGCGCAGTGGCATCACCGCAGCAGGAACTGGAATTCCACCTCGGTCGCGCACCCCACTCGCATTCACAAACAATCCGTGGTTCATCTCCTTGTAAGGCACTAGCGCACCCGCCAACAACATTTGTGGCACAAGCAGCAGCGGAACGGCTGTTAGAGCTGCACGCTCACTGCTCACCACCGATGAAACAACGAGCGCCATCGCGGTGCCCGTCCATGCGGTTAGAGTCATCCAGAGCCACAAAGGCCATAGGGTCCCACGGATCTCCAAAAAATAATTCCCGACGATTAGATAGACAAGACACTGGACCGCTGCAACCAACCCCAAAGCCGACATTTTGGCAATGATGTAAGAACTTGCCCCAGGTTGACAATTTCTCTCCCTCCGCAAGATCGGGCGATCCCGTAACACCTCGGTCGCCGAGTTGGTTA